>JAJTFY010000008.1 GCA_021299175.1 Chitinophagaceae bacterium | reverse complement strand
GCCCTTTGTACTTCATCAACCACAAAGCCTGTCATCTGCGGTGCCAGGATGCCAAAATAGTTGGACAATAAAATGAAAATGAACCCAAGCGTAAGTCTCCAACGGTATTTCCAGAAATATTTATTGAGTTGTTTGAGTTCCTTCATCTACTGACAAAGTTATTAAACTGCAGTGAGGAGTTTTTAGATGTTTTTTTGATGATTTCTTTATAATTCGGCTCCGATGTTTTACTTTTGCGCCGGAGAGATGGCAGAGCGGTCGAATGCGGCGGTCTTGAAAACCGTTGACTGTCACAGGTCCGGGGGTTCGAATCCCTCTCTCTCCGCAGGTTCAAAAGCCAGCACAACGTGCTGGCTTTTGTTGTTTTGGACGAGTCTGAACCGAAGGTTCAAGCGAGTATTCAAAACAATAAAAGCCATTGCCACGAAGTGGCATGGCTTTTGAACCTGAATTACCCACCAACAGGGATCATGAAATAATCCCAAAGCGACAGCAATGAAAAATGATAAGGGGCGAAGCCGCTTGGTTTTTGATGTTGTCTGAATCTGCCCCAATGGGATCATGAAATAATCCATCTTTCCGAAAAAAAACAAAAACTCCCCAATTGGATCAATTGGGGAGTTTTTAAAGCATCTTAAAAAAATATGACTATAAATTGGCTTTTTTAAAGACACCCAGCTCACTCATCGTGATACAGACAGGAGCTGCAATCCGAAAACGGAGTTGGGAAGTTTTGACAGGCTCATTGAGGAGAATAATTCGACAGGCACCGATTGAAGTTGCTGAGGCGATTTTGGTCCAGCTCCCATTGATCATGGCATCCACCTCAACTGAATCAATGCGTTGCCCCAAAGGAATATACTCTCTCATCTTGATCAGGTCAAAGGTCTGATCAGATGTCCAGGTCAGGTTGATTTCAGCAGTTTTTACAGTGTCTTCTGTAGCCCAGTAAGAGTCTATCATCTGGTCGAGTACGAACATTCCCTTATAAGATTTGCTTCTCTTGTTGGACACCCTGAGTGTAGCCGCTTGGGTCAGGTTGTTCTTGAAACTTGCCTCAAGCAGTTTACCAAAACCTTCCAGGGATTTAACATCCTCATCGTCCAACAAACCACGTGTATCTGGCGCAATACCAAGATCCAAAGCAGCACCCCTGCCCACACTTTTGAGGTAAAGTGAAAAAAGTTGCTCAGGCGTCTTGGTTTTCCCTTTCTGCTCAGGATGATAAAACCAGCCTGGCCTCAAAGGAACATCACATTCTGCAGGAACCCAGTTCTTGCCTCCGCGGGTACCAAAAGGATTGAACTCATGCTTGAGGTTACCCGGAATTGCCTCATTCATGCCGGCTGCCGGAACAGGTGTGAAAGTAGCCCAGGAGGGTTCTCCGGCGAAACCACTTTCATTGCCAACCCATCTCACATCCCAGCCAATATCGCTGAACAGATTGGCCATGGGCTGCAACTTTCTTGTAATTGCCCAGGTGGTATCCCAGCCATAATAGGTATTGCGGTCAATTTTCTTTGTGGTTCGAGCGCCACCATAAAATCCGTCACCACCATTGGCACCATCATGCCAGGACATGAACAATTCTCCATAATTGGTATAAAGTTCAGTCAACTGTTGCCGATAAATTTTTACATATTCCTGGGAGCCATAAACAGGATTGTTCCTGTCCCAGGGAGAACAATAGACCCCGAACTTGAGCCCGGCTTTTCTGCAAGCTTGTTCGAATTCTTTTACCATATCCCCTTTCCCATCACGGAATGGGGATTGGCTGATATTGTAAGCAGCCGTTTTTGTAGGCCAAAGCGCAAATCCATCATGGTGTTTGGATACCAGCACCAGACCTTTTAATCCTCCGGCCTTCATGGCTGCAACAATCTTGTCTGCATCAAATTCTTTTGGATTGAAAATTTTCGGATCAGCATCACCATATCCCCATTCCTTGTTTTCAAAGGTTGTGGGTGTAAAATGCACCAGGCCATAGACTTCCACCTGATGCCAGGCAAGCTGTCTGGCAGAAGGCAAGGCTCCGTAAGGCTCTGGGGGGGCTTGGGCGAAAATAAACCCTGAGGTAAAGAGTAAAAACAATGGTAGAATTATCCTGAAAAAACCCATGATGTTGAATTTGATTTTTTTGATTTTTAAAACAATTATCACAATACCATCAAATAGAGGAAATAAAAGAATGGCGTGGGATAAATTCTTTCTAAAAATATGCTTTTATTAAAATAAATAGTCGGGATTATCTTAAATTGTCGGCATTAACCCAATATAATTTAAAACATGCCAGCTTCTCCCTTTGAACTTGCCAGTCCTTTTGTAATTGTAACCGGAGGTGCCAGCGGGATTGGGCTATCCATCGTCAAATTGTTCCACGAGCAGGGTGCTATTGTTGATGTGCTGGATCTTAACAAACCAAGTGCTGAATCCCTTGAAGCAGCAAAACTGGACAAAGACACGGTTCATTTTCATGAAGTAGACATTACCAACCAACAACAGATAAAAGATATTGTATCCGTAATTGCCATCCAGCGTGGAATTGGCATCTTGATCAACAATGCTGGAATTGCCCATATCGGGAATGCCATGAACACATCGGAAGAAGATTTCCAAAAAATTTTCAATGTCAATGTCAAAGGGGCATACAACTGCATGCACGCATGCCTCCCTTTCATGGAAGAGCAGGGTGAAGGGGTTATCCTTAACATGGCCTCCATTGCAGCAACGGTTGGGATTACCGATCGGTTTGCCTACAGCATGAGCAAAGGTGCTATCCTCTCCATGACGCTGAGTGTTGCAAGAGATTTTATCAAGAAAGGGATTCGTTGCAATTGCATCTCACCTGCCAGGGTGCATACGCCATTTGTTGACGGATTCATCAACAAGCACTATCCTGGCAATCAACAGGAGATGTTTCATAAACTTTCACAAAGCCAGCCCATTGGAAGAATGGGGAAGCCCGATGAAATTGCCACACTATCCTTCTTTTTGTGCAGCAAGCAAGCTTCTTTTATTACAGGCTGCGACTACCCTATTGATGGCGGATTTATTCGATTAAACAATTAAACCCAACATATGAAGCTTTTCAGATTTGAGAAGTCCGGTGCTGTCGGACTTGGCATGGTGGATCAACACGGAAAAAACATTGATATATCTGCATCAGGAATGGACCTGACAGAGCATTTTTTTGAAACAAATGGGATTGAAAAACTTGCGGCATGGATCAGCGAACATGGTCAAAGCTGCAGTGAAATCGCCGGTGAGATCAATTATCTTTCCTGCATTGGAAGACCTTCCAAGATCATTTGTGTTGGACTCAACTATGCCAAGCATGCCAGGGAAAGTGGCATGGATGTACCCAAGGAACCTGTTTTGTTTTTCAAAAGTACCTCTGCACTCGTTGGGCCTAACCATCCTGTCATTATTCCCAAAGGATCCCTTAAAACGGATTGGGAAGTAGAGCTCGCGGTAATCATTGGGAAAAAAGCATCATACGTAAATGAGGAAGATGCTATGGAATATATTGCAGGATATTGTCTTCACAACGATTACAGTGAACGTGCCTTCCAATTGGAAAGAGGCGGCCAGTGGGTGAAAGGCAAAAGTTGCGACAGCTTTGCCCCAATGGGCCCGTACCTTGTTACAAGAGACGAAGTGGCTGATCCGCATCAACTTCACCTCTGGCTAGATGTCAACGGAAAGCGGATGCAGGACTCCAGTACTTCAGACCTCATCTTTAATATCCCACACCTGGTGAGTTATATCTCTCAGTTCATGACGCTGCTGCCTGGTGATGTCATCAGCACAGGTACTCCTGAAGGAGTTGGCTTAGGACAAAAACCAGAACCCTGGTACCTGAAAGCCGGCGACACAATCCATTTGGGGATTGAAGGCCTTGGGGAACAACACCAAATTGCCATAGCCCATGAGAATTGATGCCCACCAGCATTTCTGGAACTATGATCCCATCAAACATTTTTGGATCAATGATGACATGAAAGTCATCAAAAGGGATTTTAGTCCCGGAGATCTTGCACCACTTCTGAAAGAGTTGAAGTTTGATGGAACCATTGCTGTTCAGGCAGATGAAACAATGGCGGAAACAACATTCCTGCTTGATCTTGCCAGAAAAAATGATTTTATTAAGGCTGTGGTAGGCTGGGTTGATCTCCGCAAGGATGATGTCGAAGATGAGTTGCTGATGCTCAAATCCCACAAAAAACTTGCAGGATTTCGAAGCATCATTCAGGGCACAGAAGATGAGACCTACCTGAAGAATCCCGTTTTTTTAAAAAATGTTTCCAGGCTAAACCAGTTTGATTTTACTTATGACCTTCTTGTATACCATAAACAAATGGAATCGCTGATACGGTTTACCGATAAAATTCCAGACAACAGGCTGATACTGGATCATATCGGAAAGCCGGATATCAAAAACAAGGAAATTAAACAATGGAAAGAGCATCTGAGAATTCTCTCCGCCAATCCCAATATTTATTGCAAGTTGAGTGGCATGCTTACCGAAGCTGATGTTAAACATTGGACCTACGATGACATCATGCCATACATGGAAACAGCTGCAGAATATTTTGGTATTGACAGGATCTGCTTTGGCTCAGATTGGCCTGTATGCCTGTTGGCAGGAAGTTTCAAGCAGGTTCATGATGTGGTAGATCGTTTTTCTGAGCAAATCAATTCTACAGAAAGGGAAAAGATTTTTGGAACCAATACTGCAGCATTTTATAAAATTTAAACATGGATTTACAATTAAAAGGGAAGGTGATTATTGTAACCGGTGGAGCAAAAGGAATTGGCGAAGCCATTACCCGGGTACTTGCCACTGAAGGTGCATTTCCGGTCATTCTGGGCAGAAGCGAAGCCGATAATCAAGCGCTGCTTGATCAACTTGGAACAGGTGGACAGGTGAAGGCAGAATTGAACGATCCCGCACAATGCAAGGCAGCTGTTGAAGAAGTTCTCAAACAATTCGGCAGAATAGATGGTGTAGTGAACAATGCAGGAGTAAATGATGGCGTTGGCCTTGAAACTGGCGACTATGAAGGATTTGTGAAGTCTTTGCACAACAATGTGATCCACTATTATCTGGTGGTGCAGGCTGCCCTTCCTGAATTGATCAAGAACAAGGGCTCCATAGTAAACATTGGATCCAAAGTGGCAGAAACCGGCCAGGGAGGAACTTCTGGATATGCCGCAGCCAATGGAGGAAGAAATGCTTTGACCCGTGAATGGGCAGTAGAACTACTCAAGTATGGCATCCGTGTCAATTCAGTCATTGTTGCAGAATGTTATACACCGCTTTATGACCGTTGGATCAAAACCCTTTCAAACCCAGACGAAACCCTGAAAAAAATCACAGACAGGATTCCATTGGAAAAAAGAATGACAACTGGTGAAGAAATCGCCAACATGGTTGTATTCCTTCTATCACATAAATCTTCACATACAACCGGACAGATCATCCATATTGATGGTGGTTATGTTCACCTTGACAGAGCAGCCTTACAATAAAAAAACCTTGCCATGACCAAAACCAAAAACAACTACCTGCTTCCATTCATTCTGGTAACAAGCCTTTTCTTTTTGTGGGGCATTGCCAACAACCTCAATGGAATCCTGATCCCACACTTGAGAAAGGCCTTGCAGTTGAGCAATATGCAATCAACCTTTGTTGACACAGCAGTCTACCTCGCCTATTTCCTTGCCGCTATACCAGCCGGAATCAACCTAAAAAAATTCGGCTATAAAAAAGGGATCATCAATACGAAGTATTTCTCTTGGGACTCTTCATTATCGGATGCGGATTGACCATTCTTGAAACAGCAGCCAATCCGTATGCCACCAAATTAGGCGATCCTGAATCTGCCACGGCCCGGCTTAATCTGGCACAATCATGCGACGGATTGGCCGCATTTCTGGCTCCGGTGATGGGAACCATGTTCATCCTCTCCGGCAAAGAATATTCGCAGGAAGAGATGGCCATTATGTCTGAAGTAGACAAGATCGCCTACCTCAGTGGTGAAGCAGCATCTGTCAAAATGCCGTACATGCTCCTTGGGGTTTTCCTTGTGGGCATTGCCATACTTTTCTTTGTCAACAAGTTTCCTGAGTTCAAGGAAGAGGAAGAGGGAACAAGTGCTGGTAGCCTTGGAGATGCGTTGAAACAAAAGCACCTTGTGTGGGCTGTCATCGCACAATTGTTCTATGTTGGTGCGCAGGTTTGTGTAACCAGTTTCTTTGTAAGAATGGCCATCTCAGGTGGTGGCGTTGATGAGAAAACTGCCGGATACTATCTTGGCATTTATGGACTCTTGTTCATGGTGGGTAGGTTTGCTGGCACTGCCATGATGCGGTTCATTGCTCCTGCGAAACTCTTGTCACTCTATTCAGTTGCCTGTATTTTACTTAGTTTGGTTGCCATCTATGCGGATGGTCAATATGTTGTGATCGCATTGGGCGGACTCGGATTTTTCATGTCTATCATGTTCCCAACTATTTTCTCTCTTGGTATCAAAGACATGAAAGAAAATACCAAACCAGCCTCTTCCCTCATTGTAATGGCCATCATCGGAGGTGCCATCTTCCCTGTAATCATGGGCAACATCATTGACAACGCCAATGATAATATCCAAATTGGCTATACCGTGCCGATGGTATGCTTTCTGGTTGTATTGTATTTTGGATTAAAAGGCCATCAACCCCAAAAAGCCTGACATGAAAACATTTTACCTGGCACTTGATTTGGTAGACAATGAAGAAAGGATAGCTGAGTACGAAGCCCATCACCAGAAAGTGGCTCCGGAAATTTTGGAAAGTATAACCAGCAGTGGCATCACCAACATGATTCTTTACAGGACAGGCAATCGGCTGTTCATGATCATTGAGGCAGAAGACCATTTCAGTTTTGAAGAGAAAGCCAAAATGGATGCCTCCAACCCAAAGGTTCAGGTTTGGGAAGCATTGATGGACACCTATCAACAGCGGCTTCCCTGGACAGGAATGAACGACAAATGGGTGGTGATGAAAGAAATCTTCAACCTCAAGAAACAATGATCCTTTGCAGCATAGAGCAAAGCCCTTTCGGAGACATGTTGATGGCTTCCGATGAGGGCAAAGTTGTTTTTTCCTCTTTCATTGAAAACAAAGCACAATCACTGAAAGAGTTAGGATTCTATCTCAAGCTCAAAGAATGGAAACTTGTTGAGGAAGCAATGCATCAGCCTGTTGTCCAAAAGCTGATCAACAACATTGGTGTTTCTGACCTCATCCATCCCGAGGGCACAACATTTCAAAAACGAATCTGGGATGAACTGATGAAAATTCCTGCAGGAGAAACCAGGACCTATCTTCAGGTAGCCATTGAAATTGGAAGCCCTTCATCCGCAAGAGCCGTAGGAACAGCCATTGGCGCCAATCCCATTGCGTGGCTGATTCCCTGCCACCGGGTGATACAAACTGCGGGTGGTCTTGGTGGTTACCGATGGGGGCTGGAAAGAAAAAAATCATTGTTGGACTGGGAGAGATCAGTGAATCCTCATCAGCTCAAACAGTTTACTCAAATCCCCCTTTTCCCCGATACAGGCTCACAGGCTTATCCAACTTGAGCTCCAATACAGTAATGTATTTGTCTTGAACGCCCTTGGGAATATCGATATACACCAATCCAGGCACAGGGCTCCAGGATATCTTTCCAACCACCTTGTGCTTGAGTTTGGTTCCATTTCCCAATACTGTGATTTCCTTGATCTGATTGCTCAAACCCTTGACCATGATGGTTCCTGATGTTTGTCCTTGCAGAAAAAGATACAAGGAACTGGAGTCTTTTGAAATGGTAGTGGGTCCATAAAAATGACCAGGGGCGATGCCACCTAACGTTCCAAAAATAGCCTTCTCATGCTTCTTGTTCCAGGCACCCAACTCGGTGAGGATATGGCGTTGTTCTTTGGGGATGGTGCCATCTTCTCTTGGGCCAATATCTAGCAAGAGGTTTCCACCAGTGCTGATGATGTCTGCGAAAAGGGCTATGATTTCATAAGGTGTTTTCCAAGCGGTATCGGTTTTTCTATAGCCCCAGTTGTTGTTGGTGGTCATGCACAATTCCCACCAATCATATTTCGGACGGCTAACCGGTACATTTTGCTCTGGCGTTTCATAGTCGCCATAACCCATCAATCGACCATTGATGATGGCCGCAGGATTGCTTTTTAGAATAGCAGCCCGAACCTTCTGGCTTTCCCACTCTTCTGCCGAATGTTCCCAGTCTCCATCAAACCAATACAAGTCTGGCTTGAACTGCGTGGCTACTTCATTCAACTGATTTTGATAAAATTTTCTGAACCGTTGCCACCTGGCAGGATCATCGTTGACTTTGTATCGGCTGCTGTCCTTTAAAAAACCAGGATAGTCCGGATGACTCCAATCAATCAATGAGAAATAAGCCCCAGCCTTTACATTTCTTTTTCTCAATTCCTGGTAAAAAGGAGTCAGTAGATCCCGCTTGGCAGGCGTATTTTTCACAGTGCTGTAATGGTTTTCTTTGGTGTCCCAAAGTGCAACGCCATCATGGTGTTTGGTGGTGATGACAGAATACTTTGCACCAGAAGCAGCAATCAGGGATGCCCAATCGGCAGGATCATATTTTGACGCAGTGAAGCTGTTGGCCTGATTCATATAATCCCTCCAGGAAATCTGTTTGTTGTAAAAGCTCCAGCTTTCAGAGACATCAGCCACCGCATATATTCCCCAGTGAATGAAGATCCCCAACTTGGCATCTGCAAACCATTGCATTTTTTGCCTGATGGAATCAGGATTGGTTTTTTGCTGAGCAGATGACTGACGGGCCAACAAAACAAGCAAAAACAAAAATGAGATAGTTTTCAATCGAAGAAATTTCATGGATCTAATATTTAGCATAATCAAATGTAAAACTATGGCTCTGCTTGCTTTTCAACAACTGCAACCAGATCATCGAAATTGACCTGGAGTGGCATGGTGCCAAGATTAACAACAGCCTTCTTTCCCCTCACTGAAGCCAGCAGACCAACCTTGTTATTCTGGCTCATCAGGACCAAATCGCCCGGAACAGGCGGTTTTCCGGTTTCCATATATCTGCTATCAAGTTTTTTCTTTTTCTTCTCTGTTACCTGCTTCTCCTTTTGGTTGAATAGTAGTGCCTGCAGGTTTTTCATGAGTTGCTTCTTGTCCTGATCTGATTCAGACCTTCGCCAATCAAATACAATCTGCTTGAGCTTGCGCTCCATGTCTTTCAAATAAACCAGTTTTTCCTGGGAAACAAGGTTCTGGTGTTTGAGCAGCTCCACTTGCTGGCTGTGTTTTTCCCTTTCCAGTTGTTGATTCAAGGACTTTCTCAACATTTCATTTTCCTTGATCATTTTCTGCAAATCCTTTTCCTTTCCCTCAATCTTGCGCAAATCCTGCTCAGTTCGGTTGAGCAATTTATCCAGCGTAAAATGGTTCTCATCCACCAATTCCTTTGCCCTGTTGATGAGTTCCTGTGAAAGACCGATGCGCTCCGCAATGGCAAAAGTGTATGAGCTTCCTGGCTTTCCAAGATTCAATTTATACATGGGCAACAGGCTTTTTTCATCAAAAGCCATGGCACCATTGATGATGCCTGAAGTTTTGCTGGCCATGACCTTTAGGTTCAGGTAATGGGTAGTCACAATACCATAGGCATGGCGTTTGAGCAATTGTTCGAGAAATACCTCAGCAAAGGCACCTCCCAAATTCGGATCACTACCACTACCCAATTCATCAATGAAAAACATGGTTCTGCCATTGGCATCCTCCATGAAATGCTTCATGTTCTTGAGGTGTGCACTGTAGGTACTCAGCTCAAACTCTATGCTTTGGGTATCCCCAATATGGATCATGAGTTGCTTGAAAATCCCAAATACCGAATCTGGATGAACGGGCACCAGCAATCCGGATTGAACCATCATCTGCAACAGACCAGTCGTTTTTAAACAAACCGTTTTACCCCCTGCGTTGGGGCCTGAAATCAGAAGGATCCTGTTCTTTTCATCCAGGGTAAGGTCTAGCGGAACCACCTGCTTTCCAGACTTTTTATTGTAAATCAGCAGCAATGGATGGTAGGCTTTGATCAACTTGATGCCAGAACTATCCAACACCTGTGGAATATGGGCATCCATTGTTTGGGCAAGTTTGGCCTTTGCCCTGATGAAATCGTATTCTCCCAGCACTTCCATGTATTGTTTTAACAGGGGGCTCTGGTAAGAAAGCTTTGCAGTCAGTTCTCTGAGTATTTTGTACTCTTCGTCTCGTTCATCATTTTCGAGGGAGAAGATTTCATTGTTTACTTCAATTGTTTCTTCGGGTTCAATGAAAGAGGTCCGACGTGTATCACTTTCCCCATGAAGGATTCCCTTGACGATCCTCTTGTGTTCGGCATAAATGGCAAGCACTCTCCTGCCATTGAGAAAGGATTCCTCAATATCAGCAATGTATCCTGATTTCTGCAGCTTGCTCAGCATCCGATCAAAGGTCCGGCGCTGTTCATTTCTTTTTCTGTACAATGCCATGCGAATCCTGGAAAGATCCTCTGAGGCCGTGTCAACCACCCTGCCATCATCGCCAATAATGCGGTCTATTTCCTCTGGTATGGATTTTTCAAAACGGGTTTGGCTGATGACCTGATACAATGCACTGTAATTGCTTGCTCTTTCATCATCAAACCACCGAAAAATGCTCTTGATGTTTTCTGCCAGGTTCCTGAACAATTTAAAAACATCACCTCCCAATACTGCCCCCGGGATTGACAATAGCTTCAACTCCCTTGAGAGGTTGAAGGCCTGGTCGTGCTGAAAGGTTTGTCCGGCAGACATGATTTGCAAATACTGGTATGATTGCCGGAGCTCAAGATCTATGAATTGTTTTCGTGTGTGGATCCGCAAATGGGCGGCGCGCTCCTTACCGAAATGGGTACGGGTCTGCTCTTCGAGCAGGTTCCTTACCTTGTCAAATTCAAGCTGAACGGTTGCGGATGCCGGATACAATTTCATGTTAAACCAATGCTAAACTGGGTGCAAAATTAAGCCTAAAAACACTCCTAATCTCATTTCAACATAACTTAGAGACATATTCTCACCGATCAACTGATACAGATGAAAATAATCATCCAACTCCTGCTATCTTCATCCCTTTTCATGTCTGCCTGTGCACAACAAAAAAAGCAAGACCAGGTATCCGACAGCAAAAAAGCAAAATCAACTCCCATGAATACAGAAAAAATCACCTTTGGAAACGGTTGTTTCTGGTGTACTGAAGCCATCTTCCAGCAAGTCAAAGGCGTGGTAAAATCAACCAGTGGCTACAGCGGAGGCCATGTTGAAAACCCAACCTATGAACAGGTCTGTGAAAAAAACACCGGTCATGCTGAGGTGATTCAAATTGAATACAATCCTGCTGAAGTGACTATAGATGAATTGTTGGAAGTGTTTTGGCAAACACATGATCCGACTACCCTGAACCGTCAGGGTAATGATGTGGGGCCGCAGTACCGCAGTGTAGTTTTCTACCACAACGATAAACAAAAAGAAAGGGCTGAATTCTTTAAGAAAAAACTGGATCAAAGCGGTGCTTACGACAATCCAATCGTAACCACCATCGAACCTTTTACCAATTTTTATGTCGCAGAGAATTACCACCAGGACTATTACAATAGAAATGGCAATCAACCCTACTGTTATTTTGTCATCAGGCCAAAAATGGAAAAATTTGAAAAGGCCTTCAAAGACAAAATGAAAAAATAACCATTCCAGCATGAAAAAAACATACCGTTTATTTTGGGTCATTGTCCTTCAGATGGTGGTAGCAGCCCCATTGAAAGCCCAATTGAACAGCCAAGCAAAGTCCTATACCAGGGCAGATACCTTGAGGGGTTCCCTGAATGAAGCAAGGAATTGGTGGGATGTGCAGCATTATGCAGTCTATGTTGAGCCTGATTACGACAACAAAACCATTAAAGGAAAGGTAGACATCAGGTTTAAAGTATTGAGCCCCGGCAAAACCATGCAGATTGACTTGCAGGAACCCATGCAATTGGGGAAGGCATATATCGGTGATAAGCCTATGACTTTCAAAAGGGATGGCAATACTTTCTTCATCAATGTTTCAGATATCCTTTCCAAAGACAGCATCTTCACGCTGGCGCTTCAATTTCAAGGAAACGTAACAGTTGCCAAGCGTCCGCCTTGGGATGGTGGTTGGATATTTTCCAAAGATAAACTCGGCAGGCCCTGGATGAGCGTTGCTTGTCAGGGATTGGGTGCAAGTGTCTGGTTCCCGTGCAAGGACCACCAAAGCGATGAGCCAGATCAAGGATCTACATTGAAAATCAATGTTCCTGATTCATTGATGGCGGTAGGTAATGGCAGGTTGATCAGCAAAGAAAAATACAGGCAAGGCTGGACTGCTTACCAATGGGAAGTAAAAAACCCCATCAATAACTACAATATCATTCCTTACATTGGCAAATATGTCTCCTTCAGCGAATCTTATCCTGGAGAAAAAGGAAAACTTGACTGTGATTATTGGGTCCTGGATTATAACCTCGATAAAGCCAAAAAACAGTTTGCCCAGGTAAAGCCCATGTTGCAGGCATTTGAACATTGGTTCGGGCCCTATCCTTTTTATGAGGATGGCTTCAAGTTGGTGGAATCACCTCATCTTGGTATGGAGCACCAGAGTGCTGTTGCCTATGGCAATGGATTTCAAAATGGTTACAGGGGGCGTGATCTTTCAGGAAGCGGATGGGGTCTGAACTGGGATTTTATCATTGTACATGAAAGTGGGCATGAATGGTTCGGAAACAATATCACCACCAAAGAAGTAGCGGACATGTGGGTACACGAGGGTTTTACCAACTATTCTGAAACCATCTTTACTACCCATCATTATGGGAAAGAAGCTGGAAATGCCTATGTACAGGGTACAAGAAAACTGGTACAAAACGATCTGCCCATCATCGGAAAATATGGCGTGAATGAAGAGGGATCAGGAGACATGTACTACAAAGGAGGAAACCTGGTGCATCTGATTCGTCAACTGTTTGATGACGATGAAAAATTCAGGATGGCTTTAAGAGAAATGAACAAGCGGTTTTATCATACTACAACCACTTCAGCAGCAGTTGAACAATTCTGGAGCGAACAGTTGAAGCGCGACCTCTCTCCCCTTTTTGATCAATACCTGCGCTCAACCAAAATACCAACCCTGCAGATTGAAAAAGTTGGCAATAAAATCAAATACAGGTGGGCAGATTGCAACAACAATTTCAATATCCCTTTAAGGGTTATCGTAGATGGCAATCCATTGTGGATTGAGCCTACCATAACATGGAAAACCTTCAAAGGAAAGTCATCCATCAATAGTTTTGAGCCTGATAAGAATTTCTATGTTGGATTTGCAGCATTACAATAGCCGGCCAGCCTTGACAAATCTCTGGCTCCAATAAGCCTCATCCAAATCACTGATGACTACACCCATGGAGGTGGATGCATGAACAAATTTGTTATTTGAAATATACATCCCAACATGAGAAATGCTTCTGCCGGAAGCAAAGAAAACCAGGTCCCCTTCTTTCAAATCCTGTTTTGGAATCTCTTTGCAATAATCGGCCTGCTCCCTAGATGTTCGGGGGATGGATACTCCAAATGCCTCGTTGGTGAGCCCCTGGACGAAGGCAGAGCAGTCAATCCCCTCTTTTGAATTCCCACCAATCCGGTAAGGAACAGCCCACCACTGGTGAACATACTCAATGAGCTTTTTGTTGGTCAATTTCTCTACCTCGATATCCAATAAAACAGCATACCTGAAGACAACAGGTGGAATATATTCAATACCCTGCAAATCATTCAAATAAGTACCTTCTGACCTGTCCTCAATGGAGCCGATAGAACCCGCATTGCGATCCTGTGTTTGATCCGACTTGGGCCCTTTGGGATTGAGGGAAATAGCAATATTATCAAAAAAAGGAGAATTGTTGGCACGGCTGCTTTTGACTGGTGAAGGCTTGAAAAGGGCACATGATTGCAATAGGCCTGCAATACATATGAAGAACAATATTTGACTCCGGTTCAATGTCATTCAAGTTGTGGAAAAACCCTTTCCTGCTTTTGCTGTTTATTTACGAAATTTGATCTCTTCGCCCCACTACAACTACCATGTCACGTTTCTCACATCTACACGTTCATACCCAATATTCTTTGCTGGATGGAGCAGCAAGCATTGGCGCCTTGTACAAAAAGGCCATCAATGATAACATGCCCGGGCTGGCTATTTCTGACCATGGCAACATGTTTGGTGTATTTCAGTTTGTTGCAGAAGCACACAAACACCATACCGACCCGAACGACAAAAATAGTCCATTGAAGGTAAAACCAATCGTTGGATGTGAATTTTACATTACGGAGAACAGGCACAGAAAAACATTTTCGAAGGAAGAGAAGGATCCCAGGCACCATCAAATCCTCCTGGCCAAAAATGATATAGGGTATAAAAACCTGGTAAAACTAACCTCTCTTGGATACATCGAGGGGATGTATAGCAAATATCCAAGAATTGATAAAGAGCTGATCCACAAGTATCACGAAGGTCTTATCGCAACTACTTGTTGCCTTGGCGCCATGGTTCCGCAAACCATCATGCGAAAAGGAGAACAGGACGGGGAGAATGAATTCAAATGGTGGTTGAATATTTTTCAGGACGATTACTATGTTGAGCTGCAACGGCATGGCATGCCAGAGCAGGAAAAAGTAAACCAGGTATTGCTCAAGTTTGCCAAAAAATACAATGTAAAGGTCATCGCTTCCAACGACTCGCATTATGTTGACCAAAAAGATTTCAACGCACATGATATCCTCCTCTGCATCAATACTGGAGAAAAAGTAGCCACTCCCGCAGCAAGGGAGTTCTCCGATGATGACGTCAGTCTGAAGAACAAACGGTTTGCCTTTCCAAACGACCAGTTCTACTTCAAGACCACTGCTGAAATGACTTCAGTCTTTCACGACCTTGAAGAGGCCATTGACAATACCAACGAAATAGTAGACAAAGTTCAGGTGCTAGACCTCAAAAGGGATATCCTTCTCCCCCATTTTGTGGTTCCCAAGCATTTTGCCACGCAGGATGAATATCTTGAACACATCACCTGGGAAGGGGCAAAAAAAAGATACGATGTCATCACCCCAGAAATTGAAGAACGCCTCAATTTTGAGTTGTTCACCATCAAAACCATGGGGTTTGCCGGTTACTTCCTTATTGTATCCGACTTCATCAAGGCAGGCAGGGACCTTGGTGTTTTTATCGGCCCAGGAAGGGGTTCTGCTGCAGGTAGTGTAGTGGCGTTCTGTATTGGGATCACCAATATAGACCCCATCAAGTACAAACTCCTGTTTGAGCGTTTTCTCAATCCAGACAGAAAGTCCATGCCCGATATTGATACCGACTTCGATGATGAGGGAAGGCAGAAAGTGATTGATTATGTGGTGGACAAATACGGGAAGAATCAGGTGGCCCAGATCGTTACCTATGGTACCATGGCCGCCAAAATGAGCATCAAGGATGTTGCCCGAACGATGGACCTTCCACTGATCGAATCCAATATACTTGCAAAGCTGGTACCGGAAAAACCGGGCATCAGCCTCAAAAGACTTTTGCATGCTTCGCTCAAGGGTGATGACAGCCTGGCGGAAAAAGAAACCTTGAACCAGGATGAGATTGAAAATGCCAAGATGCTCCGCGATATTTATGGTGGCACAGACATCAGAAGCCAGGTACTGCATGAGGCAGAGATCCTTGAGGGTTCTGTGCGAAATACTGGTATTCATGCTGCAGGCATCATCATTGCCCCGAGGGATTTAACAGACTTATTACCAGTTTGTATTGCCAAGGATTCGCCCATGTGGGTCACACAAATTGAGGGCAGTGTGATTGAGGATGCCGGTGTAATCAAGATGGACTTCCTTGGATTGAAAACGCTGAATGTGATCAAGACATCCCTGGCGCTCATCAAGATGAACTATGGTATTGAGATTGATATAGACAAGATTCCCTTGGATGATGAAAAAGCTTTCAGGCTCTACCAACAAGGTGAAACCATCGGCACCTTTCAATTTGAAAGCCCAGGGATGCAAAAATACCTTAGGGACCTCAAGCCAGACAAGTTTGAAGACCTGATTGCCATGAATGCCCTGTACAGGCCAGGCCCTCTTGAATATATCCCAAACTTCATCAACCGAAAACACGGACGCGAAGCCATATCCTATGACCTGGATGAGATGCAGGAATACCTAGAGGAAACCTATGGCATCACGGTATACCAGGAGCAGGTGATGTTGCTGGCACAGAAGCTTGCGGGATTCAGCAAGGGGGATGCCGACGTTTTGCGCAAGGCCATGGGTAAAAAGCAAAAATCGGTTCTTGATAAAATGAAGGGGCAATTCATCGGCAATGCACTTCAGAAAGGATTTCCGGAAGATAAATTGCAGAAAATCTGGACAGACTGGGAAGCATTTGCCCAATACGCGTTTAATAAATCACACAGTACCTGCTATGCATTTATTGCTTACCAGACAGCATACCTGAAATCACATTATCCATCAGAATTCATGGCAGCAGTCCTGAACCATGCCGGCTCCATTGAAAAAATAACCTTCTTCATGGAGGAGTGCAAAAGAATGGGACTGAATGTGCTTGGCCCGGACATCAATGAATCCCTACAGAGTTTTGCGGTCAATAAAAAAGGTGAAATCAGGATAGGACTTGGTGGATTGAAAGGTGTGGGTGAAGCGGCAGTAGAGTCCATCATTGAAGAAAGAGAGAAAAATGGGCATTATGTTTCCATATATGAATTGGTCAAAAGGGTCAACCAAAGAACCGTAAACAAAAAATCATTGGAGAGTCTGGCAATGTCAGGGACATTCGATTGTTTTACCGAATTGCACAGGGCACAATATTTCTTTCAGGCACCAGGAGACAGTTCCAATGGCTTGGAGAAAATCATCAAATACGGCAATATTTGGCAGGGCCAGTCCAACTCCAACCAAAACACCTTGTTTGGAGACCTTTCACTGGTTCAGGAAATCCCCCCACCCAAGGTGCCAGATTGCCCACCCTGGTCATTGACCGAAATCCTGGATAAGGAAAAAGATGTAACGGGCATGTTCCTCAGTGGTCACCCTCTCGATCATTACCGGTTTGAGTTGAAATACTATGGCATCATGCCGATCAATGATTACAATGAATTCAAAGGTGGGATTGAACTCCAGAAAAGCCCTAACCAGGCATTGAAGCTTGCAGGATTGGTTACCTCCGCACAACACAAGATTTCAAGGGCCGGTAAAAAGTATGGCAGCATTACCATTGAGGATTTTTCTGGAAAAGTAGAAATTACCCTCTTTGGCGACATGTACGTGAAATTTTCCAACTATTTTGTTGCGGGGAGCTGCATTCACGTAAAAGGTAATTTTGAAAAATGGGAAAGCAGGAATGAATGGAACTTCAGGGTTTCTGAGATTTGTCTGCTTGAAACCATCAAAAGGGTCTTCACCAGGCAGCTACAACTCACGCTGCAAGCGGGAAGCATCACTGAATCCTATGCCGCATTTCTTCAGAACAACCTGAAGAAAAACCCAGGTAAAACCAGACTAAAACTGATCATGATTGACCAGGTTGAAAGGTTGAGGGTTCAGATGAAAACAACGGAGAAGGGGTTTGAAATGAATGACGAAATGGCCGATTTTCTCGAAAACAACCCCCTGATTGAGGTACAAGTTGACGCTGTATAAATCAAACATGACTTTTTATGAAATATTAAAAAATGGAACTAATTTTGCATCTCACTTGATTATCTAACATACAATCCAAATACATGGCAAAAGAATTTACAGACGGCAATTTCCAGGCTGAAGTACTGGACTCAGATAAGCTCTCTATGATCGATTTTTGGGCTGAATGGTGTGGCCCTTGCCGCGCTATCGGACCTGTTGTAGAGGAACTCAGCAAAGAGTTTGAAGGAAGGGTCAATATTGGAAAAGTGAATGTGGACCACAATCCACAGCTTTCCATGAACTATGGCATTACCTCTATCCCTGCTATTCTTTTCATCAAAAACGGTCAGGTGGTAGACAAGCTTGTAGGCGCACAACCCAAGCACAACTTTATTAAGCGGATTGAATCGCACCTATAACCCGCAATTGTATTAATTTTGAAACCGTCACCCAGTGGCGGTTTTTTTTATTTCCCATGGCAACCATTCGCAAGCAGAGCATTTATTCCTCTATCTATATCTACTCAGGCTTTGCGATTGGAGCCTTCAATGTATTGTTCCTCTTTCCAAAATTCTTTACGCCAGAAGAATTTGGGCTTACAAGGATCCTGATGGACATCGCCTTGATTCTTTCCATGATTTGTACTGCAGGTACGCTGCCAGTGGCCATGAAGTTTTACCCTTACTACAAACATTATCTGCCCAAAGAGAAAAACGAATTGCCTACGCTGGTCATGATGATTGGAATGTTGATGTGTCTGTTGCTTTATTTTGCTTTTCCCCTCATTGAGCCTATTGCATTGAGGAAATTCGCAGACCGATCCCCCATACTCGCCAATCACCTCAGGCTGGTCATTCCATTGACCATTTCCCTGGTGGCACTGTCCATGCTAGAGGCATTTTCCTGGATCATTGGCAAAACCATTCTTTCCAATTTTTTGAAAGAATTCATGTTTAGAATTGTAGTACTCCTTGCCATCCTGGCCTGGGTATTGGGCCTGATAAAAGACTATTCTATTTTCATTGAGCTCTATGCCTACCTGTATTTCATCCCCATTGCCATTCTCGCCTGGGCAATTGTGAGAAGCCAATTTTTCAAACTGGTCTTCCAAAGGAGCACTGTTACGAAAAAACTTTCCGGAGCAATGGTCAAATTCGGTGGAGCCTATTTTCTTGGCAACATCCTGAACGTAGTGGCCAAGACCAATGATACCATCATTATTGCATCACAATCAACAGGAGGACTGGCAGATGCAGCCATATTTACCATTGCCACCTATCTCATTACAGTCATGGATGTACCACAGCGCAGCTTGGTATCTGCCGCACTGCCACAAATTGCCCTAGCCTGGAAAGACAAGGACCTTGCCAGGCTAGACAGGCTTTACAAGAAAACAGCCTTGAATTTGCTGGTGATTGCCGCAGGGATTCTCGGGGTGGTTCTCCTGAACATACCCGCATTTGTCCATATGTTGGGACCCTCCTATGGAGGCATGTCTATGCTAATGCTGATTCTGGGAATAAGCAAGTTGATTGACCTTGGAACAGGTTTGAATGGGCACATTTTACAACTGTCAAGACACTGGAAGATTGACCTCTTCACCAACATGTTTTTTGTATTGATCTCCATCATCCTGAACTACTTCCTTACGCGGACTTATGGTATTGTGGGCACTGCTATTGGAAGCCTTATTGCCATCATACTCTTCAATTTCATCCGCTTTTACTACATCAAAAGAATCTATGGCATGCAACCTTTTTCCTGGAGAAATGGTTTGACGCTGCTTGTGGCTGGAGGGCTGACATTTGCATTATACAGCATATCATTCCATGATTTTATTTGGATCAACCTGATCATCAAGTCGGTATTATTTGTGTTGACCTTTGCTTTCATCGTTATCCGCTTCAATATTTCACCAGAAATCACTGAGCTTTATAAGATGGCCAGGAGCAGGATGATGCAACGGAGGTCTTGATTAAAATTGTATATTGCCCAATAAACCAAACTGACATCGTTATGATCTGGGAAAACCTGAGCCGTGGACTTCTGGGAATGTTGTTTTTGATTGGGCTCTGTTATGTGTTGAGCAACAACAAAAAAGCCATCAACTGGAAGCTTGTATCCATGGGCATCATTGCCCAGATTGGCTTTGCCATTGGAGTGCTCTCACAGGGCAAATACAATTTCTTCAGGATCATCATCCAGTGGTTTTCTGACAAGTTTGTAGAAATCATCAATCTTGCGCACAAGGGTATTGAGTTCATGTTTGGTAACCTTGCCGATGCTTCCGGAAGCTGGGGATATACCTTTGCCATACAAGCGCTGCCCAATATCATCTTCTTCGCAGCCCTTTCCTCTTTGTTCTACTATCTGGGTATCCTTCAAAAAATCGTTTATTTCTTTGCCTTGATGCTGAGCAAGCTCAAGGTTTCAGGCGCTGAAAGCGTTTCTACTGCAGCCAATATTTTCCTGGGTCAGACAGAAGCCCCACTCATGGTTAGGCCCTTTTTGGAGAAAATGAACAGAAGCGAAATACTTTGCATCATGGTAGGTGGCATGGCCAATACTGCAGGATCTGTGCTTGCCGCTTATGTTGGCTTCCTCGGCGGTAATGACCCGGTACAACAGCATTTTTTCGCCTTGCATTTGTTGAGTCAGTCCATCATGAGTGCCCCGGCCGCTATCGTCTGTTCAAAAATTCTCTTTCCCCAGACAGAAAAAATAGATGAACGCATCATCGTTTCCAAAGAGAAGTTCGGGGAAAATGCCCTGGATGCCATTTCATTGGGAACTACGGATGGTCTGAAACTTGCCGTCAATGTGGGCGCCATCCTGATTGTATTTACGGCACTGATGTATGTGCTCAATTGGGTACTGGGTTCCGTGGGATATTATACAGGAATCAATAGCCTGGTGGCCAATTTCAGCAAGGGCAGATACGACGCATTATCATTCCAAATGATTTTGGGTTATCTCTTCTCTCCAATTGCATGGCTGATTGGCGTCAGTGAGCGGGACATGGTGTCTGTGGGTCAATTGTTGGGCGAAAAAACAATCATCAATGAGTTTCAGGCCTATATCACTTTCGGAAAAATGAAGGCTGAAAACCTGATTACAGATCCCAAGTCCATCCTGATCACCACTTATGCCTTGTGTGGCTTTGCCAATATCGCCTCCATCGGTATTCAGATAGGCGGCATCAGCCAACTGGCACCCGGGCAAAGGAAGAACCTGACCGAACTGGGCTTTAAGGCCCTGATAGGCGGAACCATCGCTTGTCTGATGTGTGCCTGTATTGCAGGAGCACTGGGATAGCCAGCATTCATTTTAATGGAACATTTGCATTTTTGGGTCTAACTTTATACCTGCCTTATGTTAGGTATTCCCATGAGATTGGTTGGAAAAAGACCCATATCAACAGTAATTATTATTCTCTTTCTGGCGATTCAGTCTCAAGGGCAGCAAACCTTTGAGGTCATTCAAGGTCAACTTACAGCAACCACCAGACCCATCAAATCATGGAAAGCAGACAGTGCAAACCCTTTACAGCACATTAAAACCAGGGATGAAAAAGGGCTGATTCATGCCCAGGACCTTGAGCCTTTGGTATTCACACAATATGGCTCAAAAACCAGGGAAGAAGACCTGCTTTGGCAAAAGGATGCAAGAGGTTTTCAAAAACCCCAGCTTTCGAGTATGAGAAATGCTCCAATGAAACTGATCCCGATTGAGAAAAATGGTGGATACATTGACAAGGCACTGGATGGACAGGGATTCAGCAACATCAATCCGGCCGACCCCAGTATTGCTGTGGGGCCAAACCATATCATCCAAATGATCAACGGGAACAATGGCAGTGCTATTTTCAGCATTTACGACAAATCAGGCAATACTGTTTTCCCTCAAACTTACATGGACCAATTGCCGGGCAGCAGTTACAACGGTGGTGGTGATTGCATTGCCTGGTACGACCAGTTAACCGACAGGTTTATCATGTCAGAATTTGGCGATAGCTCTAAGACTGGCATCAAGATGAACAGTCTAATTGTGGCGGTTTCTGCCAGCAACGACCCCACTGGTGCATGGTTTATTTATGAATTTTATTGTGACCCATTTTTCCCGGACTACCCCAAATTTGGCAATTGGCATGATGCCTGGTATGGCGTAACAAGGGATTTTTCAGATCAATATTTGGGCAATTCTGTTTGGGCTTTTGATAAAAACAAGATGATCAGTGGTGATGCCAACCCCACGGTTCAACGCCTGAGATTGACTGATCCAGACAACAAGTTCAACGCGCTGGTGCCTGTAACACTTATAGGAAACAATCCCGCCCCTTCCGGTACACCGGGAATGTTTTTATATTACAATGATGATGTCTTGACCGTCTCGCCATCCGATGTTGACAGCATTGGGATGATAAGTTTCAAGGTTGATTTCACAGACCCCACAAAATCAATTGTCAAAACGGAAAAGAATTTTGCTGTCGCCTCATTCAACAGCATCGTTTGCAGCAACAGGAATTGTGCCACTTCTCCAGGAACTCAAGGCTATGATGTAGTAAGTAACCGGATCATGCACAAGCCTGGTTTCAGGAATTTTGGCACCTATCAATCCATTGTGGCCAACCATACCGTTGATGTGAATGGCAATGGTCTTTCTGGCATCAGGTGGTATGAGTTACGCAATACAAGCGGATGGAACCTCTATCAACAAGGCAGCTATGCTCCTCAGTCCCTGTCTGCCTGCAATCCCAACAATTTACGCCACAGGTTCATGGGGTCCATCATGCAAAATGGAAAAGGACAAATAGCATTGGCTTATAATTTCAGCAGCAAAACCGATTTCGCATCCATCGCTTTTACCGGCAGGAATCAGTTTGACCCATTGAACCAGATGGCATATGAAGAGACCATCATTAAAAAAGGTACTGGTTATGGCACCAGTGCCAACAGGTGGGGTGATTATAACGACATGGTGCCAGATCCTTCCAATGATTCTGTTTTTTGGTTTACCGGAATGATTGGGAACACTGCCAATACATGGAGTACCACACTGTCTTCATTCTATTTGAGAAACAATCCCCAAACGGATGCCAGGCTTTCCGGTATTGTTTATCCCAATGCCTGTGACCCCATTTGTACAGGCAGCATTCAACCCAAGATCTCCATCAGAAACAATGGAACTGACGATTTGAAATCATTAAGGATTGCAGTTTTACTGAATGATATCAAGATCAGCGAGGAGTTGTGGACAGGCAATCTGGCGTATACAGACGAAGCTTTGGTGACACTCAAGACATTGATCATTCCTGCAGGAAGATCGGCATTGAAAATCATGCTTAACCAGCCCAATGCCAGGGCAGATGAAATGCCAGGCAATGATACTGCCAGTACATCCATTGAATTACAAGCCATCCAAGCAATGCCCATTGTTGAGACAGCAGAATCGGGTTCCATGCCTCCCATCGGATGGTCATTTCAGACCAGTGGAAGCAGCACATTGGGCTGGAAAAATACCAACAAGGCATCCTACGAAGGCAGTAGATCCCTTGTTTTTGACAATTTCAATAACGATGAAAAAGGGAAAACAGCAGACCTGCTGGGTCCGAGAATCAATGCAAGCATTTATGATTCAATATCGATGGAATTTATGCTGGCAGCTGCTTTGTACGACGCCATCAATCTGGATACACTGGAAATCTTGGTCAGTCCTGACTGCGGAAAATCTTTCAATTCGGTGTACAAAAAATGGGGAACTGCACTGAACACCAAAGCAGGATTTACAGCCACTGAATTCGTTCCTATCAAAAGCGATTGGAAAAAAGAAACCATTGATTTGAGTAAATTCAAAGGGAGTGATATCCAGGTTAGGATACGCGGAACTAACCAGTATGGAAACAATATCTATCTGGACAACATCAATATCAATGGTTTTAATTTCCCGTCATCAGATGTGAGACTGGATTCAATCAATACCCCACCCCTTCTTGGTTGTGATCCATCCATTGCTCCGTTAGCCCGATTTACCAGCCTCGGAAAAGACACGCTGAAATCCCTTGACCTACAATTATGGGTCAATGGGTCCATGCTGGAAACAAAAAAATGGACGGGTACACTCAGCAAAAATAAGGCTGCTAATATGCTCTTTTCTGCATTGCCTGCGCTACAAGGGAAAAACAATATCAGCATTGTAGCTGCCAATCCGAATGGTCAAATGGATCAAAACAAGTTGAATGATACGGCAACGACTGTTCATCATTTTTTGAAAGCCATCAACATGCCCGTCAAGGAAAGTTTCAATACAGTGAATCAATGGCCCATTTATCCTGTTCATGGAAGTGACAAATGGCAAATGGCTTTGTCTCCCTCAGCGATGGTAGCCAGGAATTTCCAAAGACCCTCCTTTGTCAGTGGCATGATTTCACCCCTTGTCATCAGGGGCAACCCGGATTCTGTATTCCTTGATTTTGATCTTGCAGCCAATGCACCCAATGGACCAAAACCTGACACGCTTGAGATAGCCATCTCCTTGGACTGTGGTAAAAATTGGCAGACAGTCTATAAAAAATGGGGACCTGTACTGTCCACAGCAGATCGGAATACTGCTGATTCATTTGAACCCATGCAGGCTGCTGAATGGCGAAAAGAACATCTTGACCTGACAGGCATAGTCTCCGGTAATCAATCCTTCATGGCCCGTTTCGTCAACATTGGCAACGGCAACAACAATGTTTACATAGACAATGTCAGCATCTCATCTATCAACCTGCCTCAACGCCTGAAAGAACAGGGATACCTGCTTTTTCCCAATCCTGCATCCTCCAGGACAGCTGTACAGTTTTTCCCAGCAGTAAAAAACCTCAAGTCCATGCAGCTCTCAGATGCGAAAGGTGACATCGTCTTATCATATCAGTACAAAATATCACAGCCACTGAATGTGCAGGAAATCAATCTGGAGGGATTGCCTGCAGGAATGTATTTCCTGAAAATCGAATTCACTGACAGTGCCATCACAGAAAAATTAATAAAGATCCTTCAATAATGGCGAAGGGTTCAACAGGTTTAGGTCAGACCAAAATCAGCGTGTATTTTTGCACAAAGAAGCTACAATGAATGGATCTCCCTCCAGCCTAATGAATTTGCCAGGACTTGACCCCGCTTTCAAAACAATTGCATCCAAAATTCAAAACAGGCAAAGGATCAGTTCGGAAGAAGGCCTCTTGCTTTTTGAAAAAGGTTCATTGGCCATGTTGGGCACAATGGCCAACTTCATCCGCGAAAGAGAACATGGAGACAATACCTATTTCAACAGAAATTTTCATATTGAGCCAACCAATGTTTGCGTATTTTCCTGCAAGTTCTGCTCTTATTCCAAGCTCTATTCAAAGCGCGAAGAAGGATGGGAACTGAGCATCGATCAGATGCTGGAAAAAGTGAAGGCTTATGATGGACAACCCATTACAGAAGTGCATATTGTTGGCGGCGTACATCCCAAAATGGACATTTATTTTTTTGAAGAACTGATCAAAAAAATCAGGGCACACAGACCAGACCTTCACATCAAGGGCTTTACCGCAGTTGAACTGGACTACATGTTCAGGAAAGCCAAGTTAAGCAGGACGGATGGCATGAAGTTGTTGCATGAAGCAGGACTGGACTCACTTCCAGGGGGTGGTGCAGAAATTTTTGACGCTTCCGTCAGGGAACAAATTTGTGCAGACAAGGTAGATGCAGAAGGCTGGCTCGATATTCATGCCATTGCACACCGGTTGGGGATGCATACCAATGCAACCATGCTGTATGGACATGTGGAAGAATACAAACACAGGATTGACCATATGGAAAGGCTGCGCAACCAACAAGATGAAACCAAAGGTTTCAATACCTTCATCCCTTTGAAATTCAGGAATTTTGACAATGAAATGAGCCATATTCCTGAAGTCAGCTCCATTGAAGACATGAAGCTCTATGCCATCGCCAGGATCTATATGGACAATTTCCCACACGTCAAAGCCTATTGGCCCATGTTGGGAAGGGAGCAAGCCCAGCTCACCCTTTCCTTTGGTGTGAATGACCTGGATGGCACCATTGATGATTCAACCAAGATCTATTCCATGGCGGGAAGTGAGGAGCAAAATCCAACGCTCACCACCGATGAACTGGTAGGCCTGATCAAACAAGTAGGAAGAAAACCAGTGGAACGTGACACGCTGTACAATGTAGTCAATACGTATTGACCATTGCCTGTTAACATTCGCTTAGGCTCAGCGGAATCTGCTGTGCCAAACCACCATCTGAAGTTTCTTTGTATTTAGCACTCATGTCTCTTGCTGTTTCCCACATGGTCTTGATGACCGCGTCCAGGGAAACTTTTGCAAAATCCGGAGCACTTTGCAATGCCAATTGTGCAGCGGTGATGGCTTTTATGGCACCCATAGAATTTCTTTCAATACAGGGAATCTGTACCAATCCACCTATGGGATCACAGGTAAGCCCCAAATGATGTTCCATGGCAATTTCTGCAGCCATCAATACCTGGCGCTGAGTGCCACCAAGGCATTCACAGAGTGCAGCAGCGGCCATGGCACTGGAAACGCCAATCTCTGCCTGACATCCGCCCATGGCGGCAGAAATCGTTGCCCCTTTTTTGAAAATGGATCCAATTTCAGAAGCGGTGAGCAGGAACTGAATGACTTTATCTTCAGCATTGTTTTCACAGAAACTGATGAAATACTGCAACACTGCAGGAATCACTCCTGCCGCACCATTGGTAGGCGCTGTTACAATACGACCGAATGAGGCATTTTGCTCATTGACGGCAAGGGCAAAACAACTGACCCAATCGATGGTATAACGAAAATCCTTTCCTCCCCTGGTTATGGCAGCCTGCCACTGCTGGTGATTTTTGTATTGTGTATCACCGATCAACCGATGATTTAGATCTTTGGCCCTTCTCCTGACATGTAACCCTCCAGGAAGTGTTCCTTCGGTATGACATCCTAAATAAATGGATTCCTTCATGACAGACCATATGTTGAGAATCCCTTCTTTTGTTGCTGACTCGGTTCTCCAACTTGATTCATTCTCCCATACAATCTCACTGACTGACATTCCCGTTTTCATGCACCAATGCAAAAGGTCTTTGGCAGTATTGATGGGAAAAGGAAGTTCCTTTTGCGAATTTTTTTCTGTTTGTTGATTTTCCTGCTCAATGAATCCTCCACCAACAGAATAATAAGTTTGGGCAACATGTTCTCCATTGTTGATCTCTGCCAGAAAACTCAATCCGTTGGGATGATAAGGAAGGGATTCTGCTGTCAGAAATTCAATATCGATTTGAGGATCAAAAGGCACCTCATGTATTCCTCCAAGGTCACATCAAAACTTACTGGATCCTCCCCTGAAAGGCCCAGCTGTACTGCAATAGCTGTTCCATGCCCCTTTCCGGTTTTGGCGAGA
Source organism: Chitinophagaceae bacterium (assembly GCA_021299175.1). Lineage (GTDB taxonomy): Bacteria > Bacteroidota > Bacteroidia > Chitinophagales > Chitinophagaceae > Pollutibacter. Next base: position 31,236 of record JAJTFY010000008.1, on the reverse strand, counting down.
GAACCATATAAAATGATGCGCATGGATCGAACCCCGGAGAGTAATTGATGATCTTGCAGGAATTTACAAAACATCCTTGCAGCCTTCCAGGGACCAAGTGTATGAGAGCTGGAAGGTCCAACTCCTATTTTAAACATGTCAAAAACTGATATGGACTGATGCATGTTTGAATGAATTAATGCTTAATTTCAATCAACCAAATTAGGACAAAATGAAATTCTTTTCACTATTGCTTTTGACAATGTGCAGTTCAATAATAAATGCACAGGACAAGAAAACGAATGACGACATTTTGGGTGTTTGGCTGACCGGATCAGGAAATGGCAAAGTGGAAATATCCAAGAAAGGGTCAAGTTACCAGGGGAAAATAGTTTGGCTGGTAGAACCCCTCAATCCTACTACAGGAAAGCCCAAAACGGATGTAAACCATCCAGACAAAGCTCAACACAACCGTCCTTTGATGGGATTGATCAATCTATGGGGATTTGTATACAAGGGCGACAATACCTGGGAAGAGGGACATATCTATGATCCCAAGAATGGCAAGGAATACAAATGTATCATCACCATGAAAGACAAGAATAACCTGAATGTTCGTGGCTTTGTAGGCATCACCCTCATTGGAAGAAATGATGCATGGACCAGGTCTAAACTTTGATTAACCTACCGAAACAAGGGTGATTTCAAAAATCAATGCTGCATTGCCAGGAATGGAACCTTGTCCATAAGGACCATAACCAAATGAAGCAGGCAGATAAAGAATTATTTTGCCTCCAGGCTTTATCAAGGGCAATCCCACTTGCCAGCCAGAAATCAATTGATTCAATGTAAAAGTAACTGGATTGCCAGACTCATAGTTGGCAGCTGTACCTGTCTGATCAAATACATTGCCATTGGTCAGGTATCCTTTGTAGAACAGGGTTACTTTGGAAGTAAGGGTTGGTGCTGTACCGGTACCAGCACTCAGAATCTTGTAATAAAACCCACGTTGATCTTCCGTTACTGTGCTCTTCAATCCGGTTCTTGTCAAATAATCTCCAATCAATTCTAATTTCTCTGCTTTTTTACATCCTGAAAACAACATCACTATTCCAGCTAATAAAACCAACCCTAAATTTCTCATGTGTTTTTGTATTGAGTGGCAAATATCGTAAAAAAATAGCACTATCCCTTCTTCTCTCTGGCTTTCAGTTCAAGGTATTGTTGCTCCAATTTTTCCCATCTAAATCTTCTGTTCAACAAGGCTGTGAAGACTGAAATCAAGAGGGCTGCCACAATCAATACGATTGGATTGAACTGGCTCAGGCCTACGGCATCTGCCCGTTTGTACCAAAATCTTCCCAAAAGAAAATTTACGATAATCGGCACGGCAAACAGGATGCCCAGTGGGAGCCCGAGCATCAACTGGGTCAATAGTTTTTTCTGTTTGTCCCGGTTTTGCTCCCAGTACTCCATAAATTTTGACTCGTCGGCTGTATATGACATAAATTATATCTAAATTACGATAATCTGTGCTGTTGATACTGTGGATGAGAATTTTTCACGAATAAAAACATTCATGAATCGCAAAACCAAGCCACTGTTTTTTCTTTTTGTCATTGTCAGTATTGCAGAAATCATATTGATTTCCACCGGAAATGAAACATTAAGAATTTTTACCAAACCGCTGATCATCCCATTCCTTGCGGGCATCTACCACCTGAACGCTATTTCTCCACCCAAAAAAAATTACAAAGACCCTGTTCTGTTGGGGCTTTTTTTCTCTTGGATTGGAGATATTTTATTACAGCATGACATCTATTTTATCCCCGGCCTGATCTCCTTTCTCACGGCCCATATTTTTTATATTTTCTTTTTCGCCACTACACAATCAGCCAATACTTCATTCTTTAAGTTAAGGCCAGTTATGATCATTGCAGTCATTGCCTACCTGATAGAGCTGATGATCCTGTTATGGCCCCACCTGGGGGGTATGAAAATACCTGTTTTAGTATATGGGATAACCATCAGCACCATGCTCTCCGCCGCTTTTTGGCAATACCAAAAGCTCGACAACACCACTGCCTTTTACCTCATTTTTGGAGCAGGATTTTTTGTTGCCTCTGATTCCATTTTAGCTTTGAACAAGTTCAAGACACAGTTTGATTCGGCAGGAATCTATATCATGTCTACCTATATCCTTGCACAACTTACTAGTAATCCATACCACCCATTCCTGGTGCGCCATGTGAATGACCACCAACTGCTTCTTCCCTTTTAGGCTTGTCTGCGATTACACACTCAGTGGTAAGCAACATGCCTGCAATGGATGCAGCGTTTTCGAGGGCAACACGGGCAACTTTGGTAGGATCAATAACACCTGCAGCAAGCAATTTCTCAAACTTGTCTGTACGGGCATTGTAACCAAAATCTCCTTTTCCTTCCCTTACTTTCTGGATAACGATAGATCCTTCAACACCTGCATTGTAAACGATGGTGCGAAGTGGTGCCTCAAGTGCACGGCGAACAATGGCAATACCGGTTGTTTCGTCTTCGTTCAATCCTTTTTTCTTATCCAATGTATCGATGGCGCGGATGAATGCGATACCACCACCAGGCACGATGCCTTCTTCAACAGCAGCACGTGTTGCATGAAGGGCATCGTCTACACGATCCTTCTTCTCTTTCATTTCAACTTCTGTAGCAGCACCAACATTCAGTACGGCAACACCGCCGCTGAGTTTGGCCAAACGCTCCTGAAGCTTTTCCCTATCGTAATCTGAAGTGGTTGCTTCGATTTGTGATTTGATTTGTGCGATACGGGCATTGATATCATCTTTCTTGCCTTTTCCGCCAACAACGATCGTATTGTCCTTGTCGATGGTTACACGCTCAGCACGTCCGAGGTAAGTAAGGTCAGCATTTTCCAATTTGAAACCTTGGTCTTCGCTGATAACGATTCCTTTTGTAAGGATAGCGATATCCTGCAACATTTCCTTTCTGCGGTCACCAAAGCCTGGAGCCTTAACAGCAGCCACTTTCAGGGTTCCACGGAGTTTGTTTACAACCAGGGTTGCCATTGCTTCGCCTTCAAGGTCTTCAGCGATGATCAGCAATGGAGCACCTTGCTGGGCAACTTTCTCAAGGATATGGAGAATGTCTTTCATGGCAGAGATCTTCTTGTCGTAGATCAAGATGAAAGGATTCTGAAGTTCACACTCCATTTTGTCTGCGTTGGTAACGAAGTATGGAGAAATATATCCCCTGTCAAACTGCATACCTTCAACGATATCAATAGAAGTTTCAGTTCCTTTTGCTTCTTCAACGGTGATTACACCATCTTTACCTACTTTCTGCATGGCTTCTGCGATCAACTTTCCGATTTCAGCGTCATTGTTGGCTGAAATAGAAGCAACCTGCTGGATCTTCTTGATATCGTTTCCAACAGTCTGTGATTGTGCACTAAGATTGGCAACGATGATGGCTACTGCCTTGTCGATACCCCTTTTGATGTCCATTGGATTGGCACCAGCAGCAACGTTCTTCAGACCTTCAGTGATGATGGCCTGGGCAAGAACAGTGGCAGTTGTTGTTCCATCTCCAGCTACATCAGCAGTTTTTGAAGCAACTTCTTTCACCATTTGTGCACCCATGTTCTCAATGGGATCTTCCAATTCAATTTCTTTGGCAACAGTAACACCGTCTTTTGTAACAGAAGGTGCACCAAATTTCTTCTCAATAACTACATTACGTCCTTTAGGACCCAAGGTAACCTTCACCGCATCTGCAAGGGTATCAACCCCTTTCTTCATTTTGTTGCGGGCTTCCAGATTAAAAAATATTTGCTTTGACATATGATTCTTTTTAAAGTTTTAGCGGAGATTAAACAATTGCGAGGATATCAGACTCCCTCATGATCAAATAATCATGCCCTTCGATGGTGATTTCTGTGCCGGAATACTTTCCGTAAAGAACATTGTCGCCTGTTTTTACAGTCATCGGTTCGTCCTTTTTACCAGGGCCTGCTGCAACAACTGATCCTCTTTGGGGTTTTTCCTTCGCTGTGTCAGGAATGATGATGCCACCTGCAGTCTTCTCTTCAGCAGGAGCAGGTTTCACGATTACCCTGTCATGCAATGGGGTAATGCTTAACTTCTTAGCCATAGCTTTTGGTTTTAATTTTAAATGAATGAATTAATTGTGGGTAGGCGGCTTAATGCTTTCCCTGTTTAACGACATCAACGAATTCCGTACCAAGGATGATGGCTTGCAAAAATGGCAGATTCCATCAATTTTACTGGAGAAAAATTCAATGAATGGCAGCGAAAATAGGCATTCGGTCTGTCAAATTTTCATCCTGAGGAGAAAATATGCCTATTAGTACGTAAAAAGCTATATTTGCAAGCCCAAACAGCTCTTTAAATGATCAGTCGCAGAAATATCAGGGTAAAAGTGATGCAGTGCCTTTATTCAGCAGAAGCCGATACAACCATCGTCTCAGAAGACAATGCAGTTTCCTTGTTGAAAAAATACCTGAATGAAACAGCTGACCTGTTCACCTTTGCCATTTTTTTGGTTACAGAAGTAGCCCGGTATGCTGAGAAGGATTCCCTGCACCGTGCATCAAAGCACCTTCCAACAGCCGCTGACCTGAATGTAAATATCAAACTCGCCGGGAATACCACCCTTTGGAAAATTCTTGAGTCCAAAGGATTTCAACCTGCCATCAAGGAGCGAAAACTTGACCACCTGATGGATGAGGAAATCGTCCGTAAAATCTACCTCAAGCTCACTGAGACTGAAATGTATCAGTCCTACATCGCTCTGGAAAGCCGTGACAAGAAAACGGAAAAAGACCTGCTCAGCTTCATCTTCACTGACCTCATCATGGCGGATGAGAACATTACCGCTTTTTTTGAAGATCATTTCGTTCAGTGGGATGATGATGCCGAAATGATTTATCAAATGGTACTCAATTACCTGAGCAAGCCTGGTTCATATGAATTCAAAGAAATAGTTGGGCCGGAAAAAACCCGTTATGCAGTAAGCCTGCTCAAAACATCCATTGAAAAGAAAGAGTTTACCATGGAATTGATCAAGCCCAAATTGAAAAACTGGGATGCGGAGCGGATTGCTGTTCTAGACATGATCATGATCAGGATGGGGGTATGCGAATTGCTTTTCTTTGAAACCATTCCTGCAAAGGTTACCCTCAATGAATACATTGATATTGCTAAGAGTTACAGCACTCCGCAAAGTGGCCAGTTTGTCAATGGAATCCTTGATGGCATACACAAAGACTTATTGCAGGAGGGAAAACTGAAGAAAGTTGACTTCAAAAAACAAGGCTAAATTCCTATTTTTGGCATCTCAAAACGATAGAATGAAATCCCCCGTTATCATCTTTGCCCTATTTATCATCGCTGCAGCAGCCATCATTGTTGTGAATAAAAAGACACCTCCCCCAACGAAAAGGGCAGTGATTCAAAAAGCTATCACCTTTGAACCCGGAACTCCACTGACCACAGTTCTTTTTATTGATTCAGTACAAAACATGGGCAAAGTAAAAGATGGTGAAAAACTCAACATCGCATTCCATTTCACCAATACCGGCAAAGAGATGTTGATCATCAAAGATGTTGCCGCTTCCTGCGGTTGCACCGTACCTGAAAAACCCGAAGCGCCCATAGCTCCCGGAAAGTCTGGCATCATCAAGGCTACTTTCGATAGCAAAGGCCGTGAGGGAATGAACCACAAGGTTCTTTCGGTTTATGCCAACACGCAAGAAACCAAACACGACCTGGTTTTCGATGTGGAAGTCATCCTCGCCAAATAATCAATCAACAAACAAAACAAATATGATGAATTCAATTCTTTTGCAAGCTGCCCCAAATGCAGGCTACATGCAACTTGTGCTTCTCGGAGGTATGGTTGTTGTTTTCTATTTTTTTATGATTCGCCCACAGGCCCAAAAAGCAAAAAAAGCCAAGAAATTCCAGGAAGAATTGCAGAAAGGTGACAAGATTGTTACCATTGCAGGAATCCATGGCATCGTCAATAAAGTGAATGATGACAATACCATTCAGATTGAAGTAAGCCCTGGCTCTTTCATGAAGATTGAAAAGTCAGCGATCAGCATGGAATGGAGCGATCAGCTGAACAAAGCTGCAGCAACCAAATAATTCAAACAACTGATAAAAAGGCCCGGACATTGTTCCGGGCTTTTTTATATACATTTGGTTATGCTTAAGGTCGGACTTACAGGAGGCATTGGGGCTGGAAAATCTACAGTCGCCCATATTTTTGAGGTACTGGGCATTCCAGTATACCATGCAGACCAGGAAGCAAAAAGATTGATGCAAACCAATCCTGTGCTGATTGAAAAAATCAGGATGGCATTTTCGGACAAGGCATATGCGGATGGAATGCTTGACCGAAAATTCCTCTCTTCTGTTGTATTCAATGATAAGCAACAACTTGAGCTGCTCAACAGTATTGTTCATCCATTCACTATTCAGGATGGAAAAGAATGGATGAAGAGACAAACCAGCCCATATGCGATAAAAGAGGCTGCCCTTATTTTTGAATCAGGCAGTCAGGGGGAATTTGACAGCATTATCGGTGTTTTTGCACCAACAACACTCAGGATCCATAGAACCATCCAACGCGATCAGGTTGAAAGAGAAAAGGTCCTGCATCGCATGGAAAAACAGCTGGATGAAAGCATCAAAATGAAACTTTGTGATCATGTATTGATCAACAATGAGCAAACACTGTTGATGCCACAAGCAATTGCCCTCCACCAAAAACTGCTAAGCCTCTCAACTGAAGCTGGCAACAAGGATTGATACCTTCAGGTTGCATTCCCATTATTCCATTGGTGATTGATCAGAACATTTCTTCTTCACATCCAATGGGAGCACCGGGAGGAGCCACGGCATGAATGGTCGGCTTTGCTTTTTCAGGAGATTTAAAACGATCAATGGCCAAGCCCAGGTGGGCCTTGTACAATGGGTCATTGGCTGTTTTTATACTCGCTTCAAGCCATGATTTGAGTTCGGACAGGACCTGGCCAACCCTTGCTTTGGCAGGAAAGGAAAGCTGTTCATCAATGCTAGCAGCCAGCATGTAGGTCAATGCCAATTGTTCTGTTTGAAACTGAATGGCTTTCTCAAGACCTATTTTCCTTGGCGCCTTGAAACTGGCGTCTATCAGGGCATTGGTCATGTCACCCAATCCATATTGCCCCAGCAATTCATGCTGCACCAATCGGTTGATGCGCTCGGGATTGAAAAGAAATGAAAGGGGAAGATCGGCAGCAGCTTCAGCAGGAGCCAATTGATCAAATGATAATCCTGTTTTCTTTTTAAACAGTTCCTTGGTAAATTCATAGCCTGCTGGCCTTGGAGGGATCAATGCCGCAATGGATTCAGGAATGGAAAGGAAAGAGGGATCCAGGCATTTTAAGATAGATGCCATTGCCTTTGTTTGAGTATCTTTTGTCAATGGAGCAGTCGTCGACTGTCCATCGCCTTTCAATGCATAATTGTAATGCATGCCTCCAATCAGCTTGGTAGCAGCCTCCACCTGATATCGGTGGTGAAAATATACGGGAACAAGCACATCTTCCAGCATGGCCATTGGCATGCCATTCCTGATGGAATTGATGCCAAATTGTTTCAATGCTATGGAGCGCATCTTGATCATCTCCTCAAGTTCAGCAATGGGTTCATTGCCATTGTCCCATAAATGTGCCTCAGGATGCAATCCACCTGGAGCCCTGGCGTCCCTGTCGCTGATGAATTTCAGTCCTTTTGCATAGGCATCCGTCAAGATCTTGTCCAAATCAGCTGATTCATTTTTACTGTTGCTCAAATCTGCATACCCCCAGGCAATTGAAACCTTGTCCCAATCCCCGATCTTCAAATCATAGGCATTGGAGAAATCAATTTCACCTTTTTTATTAAGCCTGATCAATGGATGCGGATAATCCATCACACTTGAACGATCTACAGCACTTGCTGCATAATTGTGCATCAATCCAAGGGTATGTCCGATCTCGTGGGCAGACAATTGCTCCAGGCGATCCAGTGACATTTTAAGCATCGGATCATCTTTCATGTCTTTTTTCCCAAAGGGCGAAAGCAGGCCTTGTGCGATCATGTAATCCTGCCGAACCCTCAGCGATCCAAGGGATACTTGCCCCTTGATGATTTCTCCGGTTCTTGGATCAACAACACTGGCGCCATAACTCCAACCCCTGGTGGAACGGTGAACCCAATTGATCATGTTATAACGGATGTCCATGGGGTCGCAGCTGTCAGGAAGCATTTTCACAACAAATGCATCTTTGTAGCCTGCTGCCTCAAAAGCCTGGTTCCACCAATTACCCCCTTTTAACAATGCTGTCCTGATGGGCTCTGGCGTTCCGTTATCGAGGTAATACACGATCTGCTTGACGGGCTCACTGATCTTGGCAGAAGGATCCTTCTTGCTCAGGCGGTGGCGGTTGATCACGTATTTCTCGATGGGGGTTGAAACCGGAGAGCTATAATCGTAATAGGAGGAATTGTTGAAACTGGATCTTGGATCAAATTTTCTTGGTGTATAATTGCCATCAGGAAGTTGGACGAAAGAATGATGCATCCGCAAAGTAATGGCCTCAGGAGAGGGCACTACCGGCTGGATGAAATTTCCACTCACTCCATCAGCACTCACCAGGGTGATGGTGGCCTCCAGCTCTGTATTGTAAGGGAAATTTTTACAAGAAGGAAAATATAGAGCCGAGCGGTTGCGATCTAGGCTATAATTTCCCTGTTGCATTTTTCTGATCCTGTTGGATGCCTGCATGGCATCCCTTGTAAGAAACTCTGTAGCGTCAACCAAGACTGCACCATTGGATGCCGCCTCAACTGTAAAGGCCCAAAGGGTTGATTTGGCAAATGCCAGGTCAACAGCCTCTTTTTCCTTTGCTGATTCAGACAAAGCCCGGTAGCCATAGTTGGGCTCTATCATCACAATCTTTTTACCTATGCGAGAAAACTTGACGATCCTTCCTCCTCCCATCAATCCTCTATCCAATCCAATATCATTTGATCCCAGACCGGATGGTAAAGACATGGCATAGAGAATCTCAGTATCCAGCTTGTTGAGTTCAAACCATATTTTACCGTTCTCCTCGTCTTTGTAAAATGGTACATAGCCCTCAAGCCTGGTTAATCCCTTCGTCTTTTCAAGAATGGAGGGAAGCTGTTGACTTTCTCCTTCTGATCTGTCTGGGGCCTTCTTTATTTGTGAAAAAGTGGTAAAAAACAAAGTTTGAAGAAAGAATAACAAAAATAACTTTCTCATCATTAATTGTTTGGTCAGTCAAATTACAAAAAATGTTTGTTTTCTTTGTGCATTATCATGAAGATCGAATTCTGGAGCATAGGAAAGCAGCACGACCCATCGATCAAGGATGCCATAGAAGACTATAGCGCAAGGATCAAGAAATATGCACCCATCCAATGGGAGATTCTTCCAGTACCGAAAAATGCTGGGATGCTCAGTGAAAACGACCTGAAAAGGCTGGAAGGGAAAATGATCCTTGAATGGCTCGACAAGGATTCCGTCTTGATCGCCCTTGATGAATATGGAAAGGAAATGGGCTCAGTTGAATTGGCTGATTTCATTGTAAAAAAGGGAAACATGGGATCAAAAAAACTCGTGTTCCTGATCGGAGGTGCATTTGGACTCGATGAGGCTGTATTGAAAAGGGCTGACCACAAATGGTCACTATCAAAACTCACTTTCCCACACCAAATTGTCAGGCTCTTATTGGCAGAACAGATTTATAGGGCATATACCATTATCAAAAACGAAAAGTATCACCACAGGTGATCAATAATAATCCATGAGCATAACATTCCTGATCATCATCATCACTGCAGCAGTTTCCATCCTGGCCTTCAACCGTGAAACAATGAAGGAGGACCTGCTTTTTTGGCCCTATTACATCAATCGGCAAGGACAGTATTATCGGTTCATCACCAACGGCGTCTTGCATGCCGATGCCATGCACCTGATCTTCAACATGGTCTCCTTCTATTCTTTTGGCATGGCACTTGAAAACTACCTTTTCAAGGCATTGTTCGGAGAATTGTCAAGGGCCATGCTGGCCATACTTTATGTCACTGCAATCATTGTTGCAGTAGTACCTGATTATATCAAATACAAAAATAAATCCTACTACCGTTCATTGGGCGCATCCGGTGCCGTTTCAGCCATCGTGTTTGCAGCCATTACCATTCAGCCCAATATGCCTATTCAATTCTTCTTCATCCCTTTCAAGATTCCAGGTTTTGTATTTGGTATCTGCTTCTTGATTCTTTCCGCCAGCCTGGCCAAAAAAGGTGGAGGAAACATTGGGCACAGTGCACATTTTTGGGGTAGCATGTATGGTATCGCTTTTACTTACCTTGCCGCCAAACTTCTGTCCGGAATTGATTTGATCAAGATGTTTATCGATACAACATTCAACTAGGCAAGAAGCCTAATCAACATGGTGCTCTTGGAGGATGGACTGATTTTTACGCGGTCATCAATTCTTCTTCCAATGACCCAAATGATTTTCTTATCAGATTCAATGACCCATTGGTTTTCCTTCTCAACCAAAGACAATTTCAGGTCTGTAAGAAATCTTGCAATTTTTTTCTTCTTTTTCATTCCCAGTGGATAAAAATAATCCCCGGGTTTCCAAGGTCGGAGCAGCAGCGGAAATCTAACGGCGTCCAGGTCTATCCAGGCATGATTGGTATTATCATCAGGAGAGCGGTAGCCTTCATACCTGCTGATCTGCAAGAGGATATTGTTAAAGGACACCGATTCAACACCCTCCTCCATCACAATAATTTCATGTGTTTTTTCTTCAATTGGATCTATCAGCAACCAATTCCGGTTCCGCAACACCCTGTGGGTAGTGGAAGAAACCGATTTGCCAGAAATGGCATCAAACAGTTTTTTGATTTCAGGAACCTGATGGGCAGAAAAACCAAAATCCCTGAATACTTCAAACATGATGGTATCGAGTGGTAAAATTGATTTCAACTTATTCACAGGAATAGCAAAAGAATGGCCCTGTTTGGTGATCAAACCAGACTTGATCTTTTCAATCTGTTTTCTATAAATGATTTCCATCTCAGAGAATCTTTTGGCATTGTCAAGCAGGTTTTGCCTGACCTCAGGAAATATTTTCTCCACAGCTGGAATGACATGATGCCTAAAGTGGTTCCGGGTATAGTTGTCCTCAATATTTGAGCTATCATCCACCCATGCAATGGCGTTGGATTCAGCAAAAGCAAGGATTTCAGCCCTTCTGGCAAACAACAAAGGCCTGATCAAAGTCCCAGCTTTCATCTGCATGCCATGCATCCCTGCAATGCCTGTTCCCCTGAAAAAATTCATGGCAATGGTTTCCGCCTGATCATCCGCATGATGAGCAGTGAGCAAATACACTTTTTTATTTGCTTTTTGCCTGGCCTCCAACACCTTGCCAAACCATTGATAGCGGAGGATGCGGGCTACTTCCTGCACGCCCTTTCCCATTTTCTTTATTTCCGCGTCAGTATCAAATGATTGAACATGGCAAGGTAGACCCATGGACTGGGCAAATGCACGCACAAATTCCTCATCCCTCGTGCTTTCTGCCCCCCTCAAATTAAAATTACAATGGAGGATTTCAACATGCGGATGCATCTTGTGCAAAAGGGTTGCCAAAACCACAGAATCAATACCACCACTGCATGCCAGGAGCAATAAGTCATACTCTTTCCAAAGACTGTTGCGGTTTACATGTTCCTGAAAACGCATCGGCAAAGCCGTCTCTTCCGTCTTGTTATTCATTCCACTCATAGATCAAGTACATCTTTTAACTGAGACAATGCCGCTTTTAATTCTCTTAGATCATTCTCCGCTTTGACGTTGCCGGCAATGATGATTCCCTTTTCATAAACCATTACCGCATTTTCATGATCTCCGAGCTGCTCATACAATTTACCCAAATGATAATAGGTTCCTGAATGGTTCTCATCGACTGACAGCAGCGCAATCATGGCTTCCAACGCTTCAGGATATTGCTCAAGCTTGATCAATTCCATGGCAAGGGCATGCCGGCTGAACATGTCAGCGGGATATTTATCAATAAATGTTTTCAGCCGAGAAATACGGTCCATGCATCAATTGGTTGATCTAAATGAAGCGGATACAAAAATAGCCTTCATCTGGAACAACGCGAAATTTGAACTGGATGATGGCGCTGATCATGCATTCTGATGAGGTTTGACATGCCAAAGTTCATCCCAGCAGTGAAGGAATTGGAATATTTTTACCTTAAATTTGCCTTGGATATGAGAAAGATAGAATTGGAAATCGTTGCACTCTCCCACTCGATTACACAGAGTAATTCATATGCTGTTGTATTGGGAGAAGTAAATGGACTCAGGAGACTCCCAATTGTGATTGGTGGTTTTGAGGCCCAGGCGATTGCCGTTGCCCTTGAAAAAATGAAGCCCACCAGGCCGCTTACGCATGACCTGATGAAAAACTTCATGCTGGCTTTCAATGTTGACCTTCACGAGGTGATTATTTCAGATCTTCAGGAAGGTATATTTTATTCCAAACTCCTTTGCAGCACAGAAGCCGACACTGTTGAAATTGACTCCAGAACATCTGATGCACTGGCCATGGCAGTAAGGTTCGGATGTCCGATTTATATCTATGAAAATATTTTTGATGTTGCTGGTGTAGAGAACCCTGAACAAAGCGCCCCTGCCACACAGGTAAAATCCATAGCTGCTGAAGGCAATGGACATACAGATATCAAAAGCCTTGGGTTAGAAGAATTGCATACCCTGTTGAATGAAGTATTGGAACAGGAAGATTATATCCGTGCAATTGCCATCCGTGACGAGATCAATTCACGCAAAAAATAGATCATGCCATGATCTATTTCCCCAATGCAAAAGTCAATCTTGGTCTGCGCGTAACCTCCAAAAGGCAAGATGGTTATCATGCACTTGATACTGTATTTTTCCCAGTCCCACTCCATGATGTCCTTGAAGTCATCACCCAATCAACCCCTTCAAGCGAAGCAGTCACATTCACACATTCTGGCATTCCCATCCCGGGAGAAGATTCGTCAAACCTTTGCATCAAGGCATATCATTTGCTGAAAAAAGACTATCCCGATCTCCCCTACATTCTACTTCACCTTCACAAGCATATCCCAATGGGCGCAGGCCTGGGCGGCGGCTCAGCTGACGGTGCATTCATGCTTAGATTATTGAATGAGAAATACAAGCTTGGTATTGGGTCTGAACAACTCCAAACATATGCACTGGCATTGGGCAGTGATTGTCCTTTTTTCATCATCAACCAGCCCGTTCAGGCATCGGGAAGGGGCGAAATAATGCAACCCATTTCCTGCACATTATCATCCAAAACCATGGTGCTGGTTTGTCCAGGTATCCATGTGAGCACCGCAGATGCGTTCAGTAAAATTACCCTTTCGCCCAATGCCCCTTCATGTGCTTCAATCGTTGAAGGGCCTATACAAGAGTGGAAAAGAAACTTGATCAATGACTTTGAGACACCTGTATTCGATGCTTTTCCTGAAATAGCAGACATCAAAGAGACATTGTACAATGCAGGTGCGGCCTATGCATCCATGACAGGCACTGGTTCTACGGTATATGGGATATTTGAAAAGAGCCCCGCCATCAAGGACCTGTTTCCTTCGCATTATCAACTTGAAACTATTTTACTATAAAAGATCACATGCACAACTCCCAGTATTATATAGACCTTGAATCCCAATATGGCGCCCACAATTACCACCCCATTCCTGTTGTCATATCAAGGGCCTCAGGCGTTGAAATGTGGGATGTGGAAGGAAGAAAATATTTTGATTTTCTCAGTGGCTATTCCGCTGTAAACCAGGGCCATTGCCACCCCCGCATCATCAAGGCGCTTACAGATCAGGCTTCAACGTTGACCCTAACATCCAGAGCATTTTACAATGACCGTTTGGGTGAATATGAAAAATTTATCACCCAGCTCTTGGGCTATGATAAATTGCTGCCCATGAACACGGGTGCAGAAGCCGTGGAAACAGGCATCAAGCTTGCCAGAAGATGGGCTTATGATGTAAAAGGCATTGAAGAGAACAGAGCAAGAATCATTGTTTGCTCAGAAAATTTTCATGGCAGGACCAGCACCATCATTTCATTCAGTACAGACCCCTCATCGCATGCAAGGTTTGGTCCCTTCATGCCCGGATTTGATGTCATCCCTTACAATGATCTTGAAGCACTTGAGCAGGCATTGAAGAACAAGGATGTTGCCGGATTTCTGGTTGAACCCATTCAGGGTGAAGCAGGGATAGTGATGCCAGACAAAGGATATCTTTCCCAGGCCAAAGCCATGTGCGAAGCCGCCCATGTGCTTTTTATCGCAGATGAAATCCAGACCGGGCTCTGCAGAACAGGAAAGATGCTGTGTTGTGACCATGAAAATGTAAAGCCTGATATACTTTTGTTGGGCAAAGCCCTCAGTGGAGGAACCTTTCCGGTCAGTGCCGTGCTTTCATCTGACGAAGTGATGCTCACCATCAAACCCGGAGAACATGGTTCAACTTTTGGAGGAAGCCCTCTTGCGAGCATTGTAGCCACCGAATCGTTGAAGGTATTGGCAGATGAAGACATGGCTGAAAATGCCCTTAAAATGGGAGAATTGTTGAGGGCTGGCCTTGCCGCCATTCAATCGCCGCTGATCAGCGAAATCAGGGGGATGGGTCTGATGAACGCCATCGTCATCAACCATCAAAACCCTGATGCTGCCTGGCTGCTTTGTGAGACTTTCATGAAGAATGGATTACTGGCCAAGCCAACCCATGGTGACAAAATAAGGCTGGCTCCTCCTTTGATCATCAATGCTGCACAGGTTGAAGAGGCCATTGCCATCATCGACAAATCCCTGAAGGAATGCATTGTTTAGGGGTTTAGTTGTAAATTTGCTTTCAATTTTGAACGCATGAGTGAAGAAAGATCGCTGAATTTCCTGGAAGAAATCGTAGAAGCTGACCTTGCCGCAGGAAAGCATGTGGAGATTCATACCCGATTCCCTCCAGAGCCCAACGGCTATTTGCATATCGGGCATGCCAAAAGCATTTGCCTGAACTTTGGACTTGCCGATAAATATGGCGGAAAAACAAACCTCCGTTTTGATGATACCAACCCTGTAACCGAAGACACAGAATATGTAGACTCCATCAAAGCCGATGTAAGGTGGCTGGGTTTTGATTGGGAAGAAGAGCATTATGCATCAGACTATTTTGATCAATTGTATGCCTATGCAGTTGCTCTGATCAACAAGGGCCTGGCCTATGTAGATGACTTGAGTGCAGAGGAGATTGCTACCATGAAAGGTACTCCCACAGAACCTGGTAAAGAAAGTCCATTCAGGAACAGGAGCATCGAAGAAAACCTCTCCCTTTTCACCGCGATGAAAAATGGGGAATACAATGATGGTGCAAAGGTATTGCGTGCCAAGATAGACCTTGCCTCCCCCAACATGCACATGCGCGATCCCATCATGTACCGGATCAAGAAAACGCATCACCACAGGACCGGAGACACCTGGTGCATCTACCCGATGTATGATTTTGCCCATGGGCAGTCCGATTCCATTGAGCAGATCAGCCACTCCATTTGTACGCTTGAGTTTGAGGTGCATAAGCCGCTTTACAACTGGTACATTGCCCAGTTGGGCATCTTTCCTTCGAATCAATTTGAGTTTGCAAGACTCAACCTTACCTATACGGTCATGAGCAAGAGAAAACTCTTGCAGCTCGTACAGGAAAACCTTGTAGACGGTTGGGATGACCCCAGGATGCCTACCATTTCAGGACTCAGAAGAAGAGGCTATACTCCACTTTCCCTGAGGAATTTTTGTGAAAGGATTGGTGTACAGCGAAGAGAAAACATCATTGACGTCGGCCTCCTTGAATTCTGTGTAAGAGAAGACCTTAACAAGACTGCGCTTCGCAGGATGGTGGTATTGGATCCCATCAAGCTCATCATCACCAATTACCCTGAAGGACAATCAGAAATACTAAAAGGAGAAAACAACCCTGAACTGGAAGACAATGGCGGTTACCGCGACCTTCCATTTGGCAGGGAGCTGTGGATCGAGGCTGAAGATTTTATGGAAGAAGCCCCAAAAAAATGGTTCAGGCTTGCACCGGGCAACAAAGTGAGGCTGAAAAGTGCCTACATCGTCAGTTGCACCGGATGTTCAAAAGATGCATCAGGAAAAGTTACAGAAGTCCACTGTGAATATATTCCCGAAAGCAAGAGTGGACAAGATACATCCGGAATCAATGCAAAAGGTACAATGCATTGGATATCAGCAGAAAAAGCAGAGACTGCTGAAGTAAGACTTTATGACCGCCTTTTCCAGGTGGAAGACCCATCCAGCGAAGAAGGAGATTTCAAGTCATACATGAACCCCAATAGCCTTGAGATCATTCAAGGTGCCAAAATAGAGCCCTCCCTGCTGGAAGCCCAGCCTGGAGAACAGTTTCAATTCATCAGAAAAGGTTATTTCACCCTTGACAACAAGCTTTCAGCATCCGGTAAATTGGTTTTCAACAGAACCGTGACCCTCAAGGATGCATGGAGCAAGGAGATGAAAAAATAAGGCCCTATTGGCTTCAAAACAGCTTTAGTGGTAATTAATTTTTCTGCTCTTCCACCTTTCTGGCATTACCCTCCGGCAAAAAAGCCATGGTGAAAATAATGATAGAACTGAAAAGCATCAGGTACAGCCCTATCTGCTTTTCAGGGCAATAGCCCCTGTAACAGGAGCCAAACAACAGAAAATTTTTGATGGCATAGGAAACATTCAATCCACCAGCTAAGAAGGCCGTTCTTTTTAACCACAAGAGTTTCATAAAAGAACAAGCGGTGGTAATGCCTGCCAAAATAAGCAAGAGTTTGCCTGGCTTTCCGTACATGTTTTTCTCAGTAAAAAACGCATTGAAAGACTTGTTGATGTCTGCATGAAAGGTCCATGGCATGAAACATGCACCCAAAAGGAGCAAGAAAGCAAGCAGGCTGATCCATTTTGAATAACGTACCATATCAAAAAAAGCGAAGGGTTTTGTTTCCTTCGCTTTGAGGTCCCGAGCGGATTCGAACCGCTGTAGAAGCTTTTGCAGAGCTCTGCCTAGCCACTCGGCCACAGGACCTAATATGATCAGGCTTTATCACCTGAACACGTGCAAAATTAGTAATTTTGAACTGATTTACCATAGCAATCCGGAAGATCATTATTAAAACAATTTCAATGAATATCATAGAAGCCTCGGAATTGATCATCAATGCAAGAGGTGCAGTATATCACCTGGACCTGCGTCCGGAGGAAATTGCGGATACCATCATCACCGTTGGTGATCCTTTCAGGGTAGAAAAAGTAAGCCGATATTTTGACCACATTGAACACCGATCCAGCCACAGGGAATTCATCACCCATACCGGAAGTATCAATGGGAAAAGGATCAGTGTGGTGTCTACGGGCATCGGACCAGACAATATTGACATTGTGATGAATGAACTGGATGCACTGGTCAACTTAGACCTCAGCAGCAGAACAGAAAATAAGGAAAAAAAGCAACTGAACATCATCAGGATTGGTACTTCCGGTTCCTTGCAACCAGAGATTGGGGTTGATAGTTTTGTGGCCAGCACCCATGGTATTGGCCTGGACAATCTGTTGCATTTTTATCCCTACAGAAACAACGAAGTTGAATTGGAAATGTTGCGGGCATTCAAAATGCAAACCCAATTGAATCCGCAGCTCTCCTCCCCTTATGTTACCAGCGCCAGTGCAATATTATTGGCAAAACTGGTGGATGGCTGTCATGCTGGCATTACCGCTACCTGCCCTGGTTTCTATGGCCCACAGGGGCGCAATCTCCGACTGGGATTATCCATGCCACAGCTCAATGACCAATTGACAGCTTTCAGATTCGGCAACCTGAAAATCACCAATTTTGAGATGGAAACTGCTGCCATCTATGGCTTGGGCAAGATGATGGGTCATCATTGCCTTTCCTTGAGTGCCATTGTAGCCAACAGGATTGCGAGGGCTTTCTCAGCGGATGCAGATGCGACGATTGATAAGCTGATCAGGCAAGTGCTGGAAAAAGTTTAGGGAGGTTGAAGGGGTTGAAGAAAAATAAATATTTACGATGGAAATAACATTTTACAAGTATCAGGGAACGGGGAATGATTTTGTGATCTTGGATAACAGGGATGGCGTTTACAACAGCATTACAGAGGAGCAGGTTAAATTCCTGTGCGACCGGAAATTTGGCATTGGTGCAGATGGTCTGATGCTGCTGGAAACCATCGATGGATTTGATTTCAGGATGAAATACTACAATGCAGATGGAAACGAGGGAAGCATGTGCGGAAATGGCGGAAGGTGTTTGGTTCAGTTTGCCAAAGACATGGGCATCATCCGTGACCATTATCATTTTCTAGCGGTGGATGGCCCACATGAGGCAGCGTTTGATGCAAAAGGTTTGGTCAGGTTGAAGATGCAGGATGTCAATGCCATCGCTTCAGACGGTGCTGACAAAGTGCTTGATACTGGGTCTCCGCATTATATCAGGTTCATGGATGATCTAGACCAATTGGATGTTTTTACAGAAGGAAGAAAGATCAGGTACAACAGCCAATACAGTGAAAAAGGCATCAATGTCAATTTTGTTTCCCTTGAAAATGAAGGCATCCGAGTCAGAACCTATGAACGTGGTGTAGAAAATGAGACCCTTAGCTGCGGAACAGGCGTAACGGCATCTGCCATTGCTGCATCAAATGGCATGGGTAAACAACATGTTTACATCCATGTAGAAGGCGGAAAACTGGAAGTGGCATTCAACCGGAAAGATGAGCAGCATTGCAATGACATCTGGTTGATTGGTCCTGCAACCTTTGTCTTCTCAGGAAAAATATCATTGGGCGAGTAAAAACCAATATTCAAACACACATCAACACATCAGAGCATGTTCAACATCAGGGTATATGGCATTTTGATCTCAGAAGACAACAAGGTTTTGGTGAGTGATGAATTCATCCGGGGAAATTATTATACCAAATTTCCCGGAGGTGGATTGGAATTTGGCGAAGGCACCCGCGAATGCCTTGCGAGAGAATTCATGGAAGAGATGAGCCTTAAAGTCAGGGTTGGCGAGCATTTGTATACAACTGATTTCTTCCAAATGTCTGCCTTTAATCCAGAACACCAGATTGTATCCATCTATTACAAGGTATATCCGCTGGAAGAGATCAAGGTACCGATCAGGGAAAAGCAATTTGATTTTGATGAAGAACAGATGGCCGTTTACCATGCCACCGGAGAAACAGAGACCTTTAGGATGATACCCCTTGAATCTTTCAGTGAGGCTTCTGTTCACCTGCCCATTGATAAAGTGGTGGCCACTTTGATCAAGCAAGCATAGGCAATTTCGACTCAGGTTTATTTCTTCAGGGCATCCCGGATCTCGGTCAGGAGGCTTTCAGTGGTTGAAAGCGGTGCAGGACCAGTTGGCGCTGCAGCTTCTTTCTTCTTGAGTGAGTTAATGCCCTTGATGACCAGGAACATCACAAAGGCAACAATCAAAAAGTCGATGATGACGGTAACAAAAGCACCCCATTCCAACGCTACCTCATCCCCATGGGGAACAACAAGGTTGCCCTCTGGGTCTTTGACCTCAGCTACTTCAGATTTGAGCACCAGCTTCTTGTCATAAAAATTGGTTCCTCCTGTCAATAGTCCAATCAAAGGTGCTATCAGCTTCTCCGTAAAGGTTGATACCACTTTTCCAAATGCACCACCCATTACGAAGGCTACGGCAATGTCTACGAGGTTTCCTTTTAAGGCAAATTCTTTGAATTCTTTGATGAAGGACATGGTGAAAAGGTTTAGGGGTTGAAGTTTAATTTACCTCCCTGCTAGGTTGTTAATCTTGGAGCAGGGATTGGGGGAAAATAAGGAAAGTCAAATCGGAGGCAATCTTAACGGAATAATAGCTATTTAATAAATATACGAAAATCTTTGCTTACTTGACCGTTGTAGTGATTATCAATATATTTGTCTAAATCAAGCATAAAAATGAAAAGTATCAATTTCAAAACCATATACCCTCACCTCATTGCAGTTGTTGTTTTTCTCATCGTAGCTGTGATCTATTGTAAACCCGCACTCGAGGGAAAGGTTTTACAACAGTCTGACGTTACACAGTGGAAGGCGATGTATGAAGATCAAAGAAAAATGAAGGAGGAAACCGGTACACTTCCACTATGGACCAATGGAATGTTCAGCGGTATGCCTGGTTACCAGATTTCGTTGGAAGGAGACAATCCTTTCTCCATTGGATATGTATTTCAATTACTGACTTTATCATTACCCAAGCCTTTCTACTTTTTCCTGCTTGCATCTATTTGTTTTTACCTCCTTACCCAAATCATGGGTATCAATCCATACCTTGGCATTTTTGGGGGTCTTTCATATGCATTTGCAACTTATCACCCCATATTGATCAGCGCCGGACATGAAACCAAAATGATCGCACTTGGCTATCTTCCGGCCTTTATTGGTGGATTGATGCTGATATATGAAAAAAAATATCTGTGGGGTCTTGCATGTACTGCTTTGTTCACTGGATTGCTGATCAGTGCCAATCACCCTCAAATAAGTTATTATGCGATAATCATTGCGGTATTTATGACAGCTGGTTACCTGGTTCACTGGATCAGATCCAAAGCTTTCAAGCACATTTTTACAGCATTGGGGATAGCTCTAGCAGGTGGAATAGTTGGTGTGCTATGCAATATTGTTGTTCTGGCTACAACTTTTGAATATTCAAAAGAATCCATCAGAGGAGGAAGTGTCTTGGCAGATGAGAAAAGTAACAACAACAAAACTGGTCTTAACAAAGATTATGCACTGAGTTATAGCTTTAACATCAAAGAACCATTGGTGATGATGTTTCCAAGGATTTATGGGGGCAGCACAGGCAACCTGGAAGTAAGTGAAGAGAAGTCAAAAGCCATTGAGGCTTTGCAACAGATGCCCCAGGAATTAGGACAGCAAATCCAAGGCTACTTACAATTCTATTGGGGTGGAATTACGAAGGGAACATCAGGACCACCATACTCAGGTGCCATTGTATGCATGCTCGCATTGCTAGGGCTAAGTGTTTTACCCAATAAACACAAATGGTGGATGATTGGCGTAATAGCGCTTTCATTCATGATGAGTTGGGGACACTACTTTGAATCATTCAATGTTTTTCTCCTGGAAAATTTGCCCTTTTACAATAAATTCAGGGCACCAAGCATGATCATGGTCATCCCGACATTTATATTCGTCGTGAGTGCAGTGATTGCAGCACAGCATATTTTATTCAATCAATTGACCTCAACTGCTGAAGATCTGCTCAAAAAGGGAATGTACGTGGTAGCAGGTGTTTTTGTTTTTGCAATTACCATGTATTTTACCTCAGATTTTAAGAGCGAAAACGACAAAATGCTGCTCGAGCAGGTAAGTCAAATTCAGGACCCGCAACAAAGAGCATCCATAACTACCTCCGTCAAGAGTTTCACAACCGGACTGCAAGAGGATCGACAATCATTATTCCTCAATGACTTGTTGAGAAGTTTATTTTATGTGGTAGCTGGTTCAATAGTACTATGGCTGGCAACAAGGAAAAAAATCAATGTTAACATGGCTACGCCAATCATCATCGTTTTGTCAATGATTGATCTTTTGTCCATAGATGCAAAATACCTTAACGACTCAAATTATCAGGAACCCAATGAGTATGAGCAAGTATTTACACCCTCCCCAGTTAATCTTGCCATCTCCAAAGACAATTCCTACTACAGGGTATTTGACATTAGCAATGGAGTGGAGACTGCATTTAACGGGAATGCAATAACAAGTGTATTTCATCATTCCATCGGTGGATACCATGCAGCAAAAATGAGTATTTACCAAGACCTCATTGAGAAACAATTGTACAAGTTTCCCAATTGTATGCCCGCAATCAACATGTTGAATACCAAATACATTATTTTTAAAGACCCATCATCAGGGCAATTGACATATCAAATTAATCCTGAAGCTGCAGGCCCATGCTGGTTTGTGGATGATATAAAGATCGAAAATAATCCATCCAAAATAATGTCTACGCTCGATAGCCTTCCTATTAAAAAAACAGCCATTGTTGAAGATGAGATCAAACTTAACACTACTGCTCAAATTGGAGATTCAATTTGGTTGGTATCAAATAAAAATGATCTGATCAACTATCAATCGAGTACCAGTGGAGAAAGGTTTGCTGTATTTAGTGAAGTATTTTACAAGCATGGCTGGAAAGCATTCGTAGACGGCAAGGAAATTCCAATTTACAAAACCAATTACGTTCTCAGAGGTGCATTAATACCAGCAGGCAAACATGATATAAAATTTGAGTTCAGGCCCGACACATATTACAAAGGGGAATGGATTGGCATTATTGCAAATGCCTCAGTATGGATATTGCTTCTGTTGGCTGGCGTCATGGAATACCGTAAATCAAGAAGCCTCTAATGAAACAGAAAAATGTTGACATTTCTGTAATCATATGTTCATACAATCGTGCAAAGTATATTTTGGATGCTTTGAAAAGTTTATCAGAGCAAAGCCTTCCAAAATCAACATTTGAAGTAATTGTAGTGGACAACAACAGTACTGATGCCACAGCCACAGTCTGTAGTGAATACATGAAGGAAAACACTGGATTGAATGCATTTTATATCACTGAAACTCAACAAGGATCATCCTTTGCAAGAAATACAGGAGCGAAAAAAGCCCGTGGACAGATTTTGGTCTTTATGGACGATGATGCTGTTGCAAAAGAGGATTTCCTTGAGAAAATTGTATCTTTTTTTGACAAACACCCGGAAGCTGGAGGATTAGGAGGAAGAATCATCCCACTCTATATCCCATGTGAACCAAAATGGATGTCGCATTTTGTATCCTCACTTGTTGGAAATTTTAATTACAGTCATCAATTGACAACATTCAGTGAGGATAAATATCCGCTGGAATCCAACATGGCAGTCAAGAAATCAGACTTTGATACCATTGGAGGGTTCAATGAAAATCTACCTGGAGTCAAAGGAACACTGCGCATCGGTGGAGAGGGAAAAGATTTCTTTTTTCGACTTAAAAAATTGGGAAAGCCCATATTTTACGATCCATCAGTTCAAGTTCAGCACGTGATTGAAACATCCAAGCTTACCAGAGAGTACATGTACCGGGTTGCGAGCGGGATTGGTCGAGGTGAAAGAGTGAGAATCAGAGGGAAAGGCAAAATAGGTTTTGTACTAAAAATGACGGAATACTTATTCAAGTTAGGGGCTTCATTTACGCTTGGTTTATTATATTTGCTTCAAGGGAAACCTGCGAAATCTTTGCCTATCATACAATTCAGAATCGATGCAATCAAAGGTTTCATCGGATTTTAATGAATAAAACCACCCTCAATATTTTCAAAATATTAATTAAATGATTAAAAATATCATAAAGAGGATCCTGAAAACTGAATCTACTGACAATACCCTCTACGCAGATTTTACAGCAAATGACTGGGAAATAATCAATTTCGTGAAGCCTTATACAATGACTTCTGTTGAAAGATTAAAATCATTGATTGATGCTGTCAGTTATGTTTCAACCAACCGGATTGAAGGAGATTTTGTGGAGTGTGGGACATGGAAAGGAGGAAGTGTTATGTGCATGCAAAAAAAACTAATTGAACTCAATCAAACCGATAGAAACTTCTGGGTATTTGACACATATGAAGGAATGCCTGAGCCAGACGTTTTAGATAAAAACTTTAAACAAACCTCAGCTCAACATCTAATGAATGAGGAAGAAAAGGAAAAATCCTTAACATGGGCATATAGCAATTATGAGGAAACCACAGGAAATATCTTAAGTACGGGATATCCTAAAGAAAAAATCAATTTTGTAAAGGGACTTGTTGAAGAAACCATTCCACAGACTCAAATCAATAAAATTGCAATATTAAGACTCGATACTGACTGGTACAGTTCAACAAAATTCGAATTAGAACACCTGTATCCTAAATTGGTCAAAGGTGGCGTATTGATTATAGATGATTATGGACATTGGGAAGGCTGTAAAAAAGCTGTTGATGAATATTTCACAAATAATAATATTCCAATATTTATGATGAGAATTGACTACACTGGCAGATTGATCATCAAACCTCATTGAGTTTCAAGGTAGTTAAAGCACATAAACATTATTCCCTCAATTTAAATGCCAATTTTTGAAAATTGCTTTCGCCATAACTTCAAGGAATTATCTTGCGCAGACTAAAATTGCCGTTGGAACATTCCTGCAATTCAATCCCAACTTTGACGTTTTTATATTTAACATCGACAATGAGACCTATGAGAGTAATGAAATTTGGGACAATCCCAACATAAGACATGTATTCATTGGAACAATTGACTTTGAAAAAAAGGAGATTCTCAGATCAAAGTATAATAATTTTGAATTTTGCAACGCCATAAAACCCTACCTCGGTTGCTGGCTTTTTGAACAGTATAAAGAAACTGATTCTATCACATACCTCGACTCCGATCTGGTCTTTTATAATGAATTTACGCTTGAAAATGAATTAGCCAAATATGAAATCATCATTACTCCGCATTCTTTAAGCAAATTTCCCTTAGACAATCATTTAACATCAGAATTGGACATCCTGAATTCCGGAATGTACAATGCAGGCTTTTTTATCGTTTCGAATTCTTCCGGTGGAATAAAATTCCTCGAATGGTGGAAAAGCAGGACACTCAAATATTGTTATGTAGACTTTGAGAAAGGAATGTTTGTTGACCAAATTTGGTTAAATTTTGCTCCAATTTACTTTGAATCTGTTTTGGTTTTAAAAAATCCCGGCTACAATGTAGCCCACTGGAATTTGCATGAAAGAAGGATATCTCATAATAATGAATGGTGTGTAAACGATGCATACAAACTGGTTTTTTTCCATTTTAGTGGATTTTCATTTGATGATATTGATAAAATATCCATACATCAAGACAGGTACAACCTAGGGAACAGAAATGATTTAAGCAGCCTGTTCAAAGAATACAAATCAGCGTACGAAACAAATATTCAACTCATTGATTCTCTAATAGGTCGAGAGAGAAAACCAATGGTTGACTTTAAGAAAATTGAAAAGAAAATGCTGAAATGGAAATTAAAAATCGAAAAAATAATAAAAATTATTTTTTCCTAAGCTCATGGTTTCCTGCAAATAATTAAATTATTCAAATACAATTCGTCTGATTTTGGAAGTAATTTTCCGATAATATTTGCGTATACATTCAAAAAGGTATTCACTCCTTTTCGCAATAAACTTCTCAACACAGGTATTTTTTCAAAATAAGGCATGATATTTTTCTGAAAATACGTTAGCCTCAATTGAACAATTGAATCAATACTACCTCCAAGCTTTTCATAATGAACAACATCAAAACCACCTTTAACCATAATGTGCTTAAGGGCGAATGAAGTGTATCGGGCAAAATCATTAGGCTGTTCATGTTCTCCAATGACAAAAGGACAAGTTATCAAAATAATTCCGCCAGGCTTCAACACGCGAAACAACTCATGCAATACTTCATCCAAATTAAATACATGTTCAAAGACTTCACTTGAAAATATTGAATCAAAAGTATCGTCTTCAAAGGGAATGTTTTTGCCATCATAAAAAACATCAATTAATTCGTTGCTATGATCATGGCCTTCACTAGGAAAATCTAGGCCAATGTATTCCTTAACATTTATGATATTTTTATACGGCTTTGCTCCACAACCAAAATCAAGTAATTTTCCATTCAACTTATCGATATGCTTAGATATACCGTACAATAACCTGTTCCTGACCAGATAGGGAGATGCACTTATGCGGGGATTAAAATCAGAACCACGAGGAATAAGAAAATTGATACTTTTATTCATTGTTGAAAATTACCTCAAACTATGATTAAATTACATAATCTTCATTTAGTTCTTAGCTAAATAGAAGCTAATTTACTATTTGTAGAGCAAAAGCTATCTTTATCATTCAATTTTCTTGAATATGCGTGTTTATTACGACCATCAAATCTTTTGTAAACAGTCTTTTGGTGGAATCTCCCGTTACTTTTTTGAGTTGATCAATGGTGCCAAGGATATGGAACTGTTTACGCCTATATTGGATGTAAAATTTTCAAATAACGTGTTTTGCCAACAATTGCATCCAGATAAACACTGGCTAACCCATGCAGATTTTAAAGGGAAAAAAGACCTGGTAAAGCTGATTAACCATATGAATACATTTGTCAAGGCGCGGTCAACTGCTTTTGACATTTTTCACCCCACTTATTTCCATCAGTCAGCCTTGTTAAACAGACAAAAAAAGCCAATGTTCATCACTGTTTTAGATATGATTGATGAGAAATACAATGTTAACAATAAAAAATTTTCTAGACTAATACGGCATCGGGAAAAGATCATCACAGCCGCGGACCATATCATTGCTATATCCGAAAATACAAGGCAAGACATCATTGAGTATTTCAACATTGACGCCCAAAAAGTAACTACAATTCATCTTGGTTGTTCACTGGAATCTGAAGCTATCGCCAAATACAAAAAAGAAGAATCAATACATCCATACGTCTTGTATATTGGTAGTAGAAAGGGAGAACATAAAAACTTCAGGAACTACATAAAAGCCATAGAAATCATTGCAAAGTCTGCCCCAGAGCTGCAATTCGTTTTTGGCGGTGGAGGCAATTTTACCATTGAAGAAAAAGAAATTATCAGTAAAGCAGGCATGGGAAACCGCATTGTTTACCAGCCAATTCTTGGAGACGACGATATCATTAGACTCTACAAAAATGCAAAAATATTAATTTACCCAAGCCTTTATGAAGGATTTGGATTGCCAATTGTTGAGGCCTTCAGTTGCGGATTACCCTGTATTACTGCCAAAGGATCCTGTTTAGAAGAAATTGGGGGCGATGCCGCAGCATATTTTGATCCGCTTAATCCCGCCGAAATGGCAAAAGTGGCTTTAGAAATACTATTTGACCCATTGAAGTGCACTGAACTTGTTGAAAAGGGTTATGGGCGTGTTTCAATATTTACATGGAAAAATACGGTGCTCAAAACCCACAGGCTTTATGAACAGTACTTACCCAAATGATATTAACACACTTCAGACATCTCAAAGATTTTCCAAACCCAATTTTCGCTTGATTAAAAAAAGAAACTTACCAAGGGGTGTTTTTTGCAACCAATACAATACGCTAAGACGAATCTGCCAAATCTCCATTTTTAACGAAAAGCCAAAGTGGCTATGATACACCTGTTTTGTTTCCTTTAGTGCAGCCAAATAATTCTGAGTACTTATACCACTGTCATCAAAGATTACCAGAGGGAGGTCCAGAAATGCTGCTTTATGATCTTTCAGGCGACACATCATATCATAATCCATGGCAATTTTATATCGCCCATCATAATCACCCAATTCATTGTAGACGCTCCTTCTTACAAACCATGTGGGATGGGAAATACTTCTCATACCACGGTAAAGTTTTTGGGCATTAAAAGCCTTACCCACCAAAACCATACTCCCGACCCTGCTCATGTAAATTTTACCAGTCAACCATTGGGAAATCGGATCATGATCAAAAGCTTCAGAAACCCTTGCTAAAACATCATTGTTTGCATATATATCCGCAGCATTCAACAATTGTACAATTTCA
The DNA here is from genome assembly GCA_021299175.1 of Chitinophagaceae bacterium. Lineage (GTDB taxonomy): Bacteria > Bacteroidota > Bacteroidia > Chitinophagales > Chitinophagaceae > Pollutibacter. The sequence goes on along the minus strand of JAJTFY010000008.1, from coordinate 3,313 downwards.
CCTGTTGATCTTTTTATTCCCTTATTGAAAGCATCTGCAATTCCCTTGTCTGGCTCACAAACCCATTTCCGATAGGCAGGCTGAGGCGTTGTATTCAGCCAATGAAGAATATCTTTCGAATTGGATCCATCAATGATCCAATGCTCATGAGGTGAATTATGCTGTTCATCAACTGACTTACAGGTTCTTTTCAGTTCCTCCAGGTTATTAAAACAAATGGTGACAACAGAAATCCTGCACATGATCAATCAATTATAGGACAATTTTACCTCTTCGATGATATTAGCTAAGACTTCAAAAAAATCTAATTGGTAATCCCATCCAAGCTTTTCCCTTGCTTTTGTACTGTCACCATATAGATCATTGATCTCTGAGGGACGAAAAAGCGATTCATCAACCATGTACTTTTCTGTTGGAACTTGGATATAATTGAAGACAAAATCTACGATATCTTTCAATAAAACAGATTTGCCAGATGACACAATATAGTCATCCGGCAAATCATGTTGAAGCATGGCATGCATGACTTTTACATATTCCTTGGAGGAACCGAAATCCCTTCTGATCATGATATTTCCGAGCTTCAGCATATCCAATTTACCCGTCTTTATCTTCAATGCAGCTACGATTACTTTCTTGACAAAAAAAGTATCATCCCTCAAAGCTGATTCATGATTGAAAAGAATGCCACTACAAGCAAATATTCCATAAGCATCGCGATAATTCCTGACAATCCAGTGAGCAGTAGCTTTTGAAATGGCATATGGGCTAACGGGGTTTAACACACTTTCCTCTCTGATGGGCAAATCAGTTACCCTGCCAAACATTTCACTGCTGGAAGCCTGATAAAATCGAATGGCAGCATTTGAAGATCGTATAGCCTCCAAGATATTCAATACAGATATAGCATTGAAGTGAATTGTACCAATTGGCTGGTTAAAAGAGGCTGCTACTGAACTCTGAGCAGCAAGGTTATAAAACTCGTCCGGATTGAATTTTTGTAAGATTCTGATGATTGAAGAATAGTCCATCAAATCACATTCTTCTATGTTGACCTGATTTTCGATGCCTAATTTGGCCAATTTCGAAAGACCAACAGAGGTATAAGACCTTGTCAAACCAACTACAAAATAACCTTTTTGTAACAGATATTCTGCTAAGTAGGCCCCATCCTGACCTGTGATTCCTGTGATGATTGCAGTCTTTTTATTCATTTGACTTTTGTATATTCTGATAAGTGATGGACTATTCCATGCCCTCAATGTAAGCCAGAAAAGCTTTTAAACCTTTGATTTTGGATGAATCCAGCGAATAGGATATGTTTTTGGTAAAATAATCAAAAAGATTGTATTCCAGAAAGAGATTCTGACCAACAATTACCGGAATTTGATTTATGCCCAATTGAAATGCATTTGAATATTTCTCAACAACATCAGATTGAAATTTTGATGTTGTCACCCAAACCGCAAAAACAAAGGGCATGCCAGTCATTTCCTTCCAACCCAGTCCGAGGTCATAGATGTATGTAAATCTATCCCTTATCTTTAGCGCCCTATCCCCTATCACCAAACCTGCAACATTTCCTTTGATATTGTCGATGTATGTTTCATCTGCTGCATTGATGAACTGAACTGATTTTTTCCAGTGTTTGGCAAACAAAATTCTACAGAGCATTACTGATGTTCTTGACTGATAATCCAATAACACCGTGTCGATTTCATCCAAAGGCACCTCACTGAAAACGCAAACGGAAGCAACCTCACCCTCAGTTCCTATGCAATAATCTGAAACAATCTGATAATCGCTGATATCCAACAATGCTGCCACAGGCAACAAGCCAATGTCAATTTGATCATTTTTCAAGGCCTTGACCAGGTTGGATGGGTAGTCCAGGGTGAGCTCGATATCATCCCTGATCGGCCCATGCTGAAGCCCATATAACAAGGGCTTGGTATTCAAATAACTCACGGCTCCGATCCTGATTTTCCTTTCCACTTATATTGACGTAATTTAGCCTCAAAATTACATCAATTAAGGTACACAATGGAACTCAATACACTTACCGCAATTTCTCCTATCGATGGCCGCTACCGCTCACAGGTGGAGGTTCTTTCAGCATATTTTTCAGAATTTGCCCTGATGCAGTACCGCCTAAGGGTTGAAACAGAGTATTTTATCGCTCTGTCACAGAAAAAAATATTCAACCTGAGCGCAGCCAATGCCAACAAGCTCAGAAAAATATACCTGGATTTCAGCCCTGAAACAGCCATGGAAATAAAAAACCTGGAAAAGGTGACCAACCATGATGTGAAGGCCTTGGAATACTACATGAAAAAAGAACTGGAGAAACACGAACTGGGTGATTTGAAAGAATTCATTCATTTCGGTCTTACCTCACAAGACGTGAACAATACAGCTGTTCCGATGATGTGGAAAGAGTCGCTGGAAAATGAATACCTGCCATCCATCAGCAACCTCAGCCTCACGCTCAGAAAACTGGCCAACAGCTGGAAAAACATCCCCATGTTGGCCAGAACCCATGGACAGCCGGCCTCTCCTACCAATCTCGGAAAAGAAATCATGGTATTTGTTGAGCGGATCGAAGACCAGATTTCCCTGCTGAACCAGGTTCCTTACTCATGCAAATTTGGTGGTGCAACAGGCAACTTCAATGCCCATGCAGTGGCCTATCCCAAAACCAACTGGGTGAGATTTGCCAATGCATTTTGCGAGAGTAAGTTAGGGCTTCAACGCCAGCAATACACCACACAAATCGAACATTATGACCACTTGGCTGCTCATTTTGATGGCATCAAAAGGATCAATACCATCCTGATCGACCTTTGCAGGGATGTCTGGACCTATATTTCAATGGAATATTTCAGACAAAAGACAAGGAAGGGAGAGGTTGGTTCTTCTGCCATGCCCCATAAAGTCAACCCTATCGACTTTGAAAATGCAGAGGGTAATCTTGGTATCGCCAATGCTCTTTTTGAGCATTTTTCTGCAAAGCTTCCTATCTCCAGATTACAAAGAGACCTTACAGATTCGACAGTGATCCGAAACATCGGCATTCCACTTGCCCATACCATGATTTCATTGAATTCCATCAACAAAGGCCTTTCAAAACTGGTGCTGAATGAAGAGGCCATCATGGCTGACCTGGACAGGAATTGGGCGGTTGTGGCAGAGGCCATACAAACCATCCTAAGAAGGGAAAACTATCCTCAACCCTATGAGGCATTGAAGGAGTTGACTAGAGGCAAGTCGAGCATAGACAAGAAGACAATCCATGCATTCATCGCTACACTAA
>JAJTFY010000007.1 GCA_021299175.1 Chitinophagaceae bacterium | reverse complement strand
CACGCAACCTATTGATGGTAAAAGCTTCTATAGGCAGGTCATCAATCAGGATTTCTCCTGAGTGGTGTTGATACAGCCTGTTGATCAGGCTGATGATGGTTGACTTTCCGCTTCCGGTATGCCCTACAATGGCCAAGGTTTCTCCCTCATTGAGTTTGAAGCTCAGGTCAGAAAGCACAGGGTGACCATCGGTGTATTGAAAACCAACATGCCTGAATTCAATCTTCCCCCTGATCTTCATGTCTTTTGCACCTAGAGTATCGACCAATACATCTGCGTTGTCAAGCACAGCCAATACCCTTTCCCCTGCCACCATTCCCATCTGAAGCACATTAAACTTATCAGCAATAACCCTGAGGGGTCTGAACAAGAGATTCAACAAAAGGATGAAAGAAACAATATTTCCCGCCACCTGAACTGCCTGATCCTGGTTCAAGTGGTATGCATCCTTGGCTGCAAACCAGACCAGAATCCCCATGGAAAAAGCCAATACAATCTCCACCACAGGAAAAAAAACAGAATAGGCAAAAATGGCCTGGATGTTGGCATCACGGTGCTTTCTGTTGATGGAATCAAACCGCTCCTGTTCTCTTTTTTCTGCGGTAAATGCCTGAATGATTTGCATCCCGGACAGATGCTCCTGCACAAAGGCATTCAATGCTGCAATCGCATTCCTGACATTGACAAATGATTTGTTCACACTCTCCTTGAAAAAATAAGTGGCCATGATCAGGAGTGGAAATGGGATGATACAAACAAGGGTCAGTTGCCAGTTGGTATAGAACATGGCGGAAAGTATGGCAAGAATAGAAAGAAAATCTGCCACAATGGGCACAAGCCCCTCTGAGAAAATATCATTGATGGATTCGATATCATTGATTGTTCGGGTAGTCAATGTACCAATGGGCGTTTTGTCGTATTGCTTCAAATTGTAGGAAAGAATCTTTTCATAAACCTTTACCCGCATATCGAAAAGAAAAAACGCATTGCTGTTTCTGCGAGCAAAAGCACAACCTGAAGAAGGCTGATCCACAAGAGAAAATCCAAGACCATTTGAGCTCCTGAAACATCAGCTGCATTGACTTTTTTAAGGGTGAGGTTGATCATCAAAGGCCGCAGGGGCGATACGAGCGCCAACAACAAGGCAAGCAAAATGGACAAATAAAATTTACCAGCATATGGTTTTGCAAAAGCAAAAATCCTGGCCAGCAATGGCAAATCAAATAATCTTTTCCGGTTTTCTTTCTTTTTGTTTTTCATCATTCATGCAACCCACCGCTTAATGGTTCCTGTTGGCAAAAGCCTTGATGAACAAGGCTCCGAGGTTCTTGTGTGGAGGAATATAATTATCGAACCTTTCTTTTGCAACACCTGTATTGAATTGTTTCTCTAGTTGATGCCAGATCTTGATCCAGTCTACCGCCTGCCCTAAACGGACAGACTCATTGATCATTCTTAATACTGGCTCATTGACAAGCTTGGTACCCACCTCTTTCGATGAAACGATGTGGGCGTCTGGGCAAATGTTCAGCACTGTATTGAGGTTCTGAAAACTACCACAAGATCCCAAAACAATGATTTTGGCAGATGCAGAAAGCTGGCTGACCGTATACTTGAGGTGATAACTGTGGCCACGGTGAATGACAATTGTCGGTTCGAGCCCCTGCTCATGCAAATAGTCAACCAGTAAGCCTTGTGCTTTTGCATCCGGATCGTCTCCCATCGTATTATCCAAGGGAAGATTGGCAAAGATCCATACAGGCTGACCCAAGATTGATTTGATTTCAACCCAGTTTTCCTCTTGGATAATTTTCCATTCTTTCTTGCCCCTGAACATGGAAATGAAATTGGCAAAAGACTCTTTTCCGTCTTTATCCCCATAGAAAAAAACCTGCTGTACAATGCGCCCGGCACTGTCAGAAAGATTGGAAAACGGAAGTGCGTATACTGGTGGGATGCCGTACTTGAGTGAAAGCAATTGGGAACTGTCTGAGGCGGACATGAAGAGCAACTTGAGTATATCATAAATGGCAATGCCCCTTTCATTACCAAACGAATTTTGCTGTTCCAGGTTGTTTGCAATTTCAACTTTTACCAAATTCCTGATGGCTGCGTTACTGATGCTTCCATAGGAATCAGCAACATCGACAGCGTCCTCAAGGTTGAGGTTTTTTTCCAAACCACGGACAAAGCCCTTGATCAGGAGTTGCGCATTTTCTGCCGGCATGCTGGACAAGAAAAGATCGAGTTTATTGTAAGCAGCCGCCATCCTGACAAATTTCTTGAATCGGTCAAACCTCACTTCCATGAGCAATGCATCACCCCCACGCTTTTGCATGCGTGCCATCATGCGGTTGTATACACCGGTGTAGCTCGAAGTATAGATGACATCTTCGCCAGTCACGATGATATAATACAATTCTGCCGCTCCAAGCGGCTCTAAAATCTTGAAGCGAACAGCGTCTGGCTCATCATGCAAGGCATTGATTTCATTGATAAATATTTCTTCAGCTTTTCGCTTGATCATGATTCCCATTTCCTGAATGAGGATTGGGGTATCCTTAGCAAGCATGTCATCCATGAACTGGATCTGGGTATTGACCAGCAAACGATAATAGGCGAGTTCGTCTAAAGCTGCAGATTTTATGCTGTCAATACTGAGTCTTCCTTTGAGGATTGAATGCAAAAATGGAAAAATCAATCTCCCTGAACTTTCGTCAGCAATGCCTGTAATCAGTTGGACCAGGGTGTCGTCAATTGACCTTATTTTCTTGCCAATGGGTGTAGCAGCAGCTGCAGCATAATTGTAAAAATTCCCAGGGTAATGATGGGCGGCTTCTACGATAAGACTATCAGCAAAACTTGCGTTGAGGTAGGGCTCAATCCTGGAAAGTACCTGATCAGGATGAAGCGCTGCAAACTGCCTGAACATGGTTACTCTGCCAGATTCCAGGGCAGGGTTTTCAAAAAAAACCGAATTTTCTCCCAGCAAGATCTTGTTGACATTATAGGGGAAATGATCAACAATACCTGCAATACCCAATCCCCTGATGTCCAGCCACATATATTGTCTGTACGCTTCCAATAGTGTTGCCGCTTCAATGGCAGGCAGTGTATTGGAGCGAAAGGAGCGTAGCAATTCTTCCAAAAGGATGTTCAAACCAGACAAATATTTGACTTTGATCCTATGGTCTGCTGCAACGTTTTTTTCTATTTCTAGCTGCAGCGCATCCGTTTGCCTGGTATAAATATCTGTCAGCAACAAATCGAGATCCAGGTCCCTGCTGATGACAATCATTTTATCGGAATTGCCGTCCAGGGCACAAATCTTTGACTGCAAGCCGTCTATGTCTTCATGCAATTTAACCCTTCTGATATCAATGAGGTCATGGCCGCTGTCTTGTCCAGCAGCCGAAAAAGCCATGAATGGCAATAAAATCGATATAATCAAACGCAAAGACAACATTCAATGCAAAATTAAGACTTAATTTCCAGCAGCAACTTTGGAGATGGCTTAACAATTTAATAATCCAGCTTAATTGTGATATGAAAGGCCATCCGGTTAACTTTGTTCAAACTACCCATTACCATGGCGCCAGCCACAAAAAAAATCCTGATTGCAGATGATGAGCCAGATATTCTGGAAATCATCACCTACAATCTTCAGCTTCATGGATATGATGTTGTTACTGCCAAAGATGGAGACCAGGCACTGCAGAAAGCCCGGGAAACCAGTCCTGACCTGATCATCCTGGACATCATGATGCCCAAGAAAAATGGTATCGAAGTCTGTAAGATACTGAGGGCTCAGCCAGCATTCGAACATACCCTTATTGTTTTCCTTACCGCATTGAGCGATGAACTCTCTCATGTCAAAGGACTAGAGTTCGGGGCGGATGACTTTATCAGCAAACCCATCTCCCCTAAAGTGATGGTTTCAAAAGTGAACGCATTTTTCAGAAGGGTTGCAAAGCCTGAAGAATCCAAGGCCGTTGAGGTGGGTGAGCTCAGGATTGAACCTGAAGAATACATGGTTTACTACAAAGGAGAGCCCATTAGCCTTGCCAAAAAAGAGTTTGAATTGCTGAATTATCTGGCTTCTAAGCCTGGAAGGGTCTTTTTGCGGAATGAGATCCTAAACCAAATCTGGGGAAGTGAGGTAATTGTTGGAGACAGGACAATTGACGTACACATCAGAAAAATAAGGCAGAAACTGGGGGTGGATTGCATTACCACCGTCAAGGGTGTTGGCTATAAATTTGACATCTGAGATAGGCCTAAATAAGCATTGAATACTGTAGATTGCAGTATGTTCGATGCTAAGAACTATTCGCCTCAAAAGATTGGGTTGTTTTCGGCTACCATGATAGGACTATTGGCCTCTCTGATGGTCGGATGGATTGCAAAAAGCCTATTGCTGGGTCTTGCTACCTTATTGATCATTTTTTGTTTCAGTTTTTGGATGGTGCAGTTTCTGGTTGAAAAATTCATTCAACGGCAGATCAAATTGATTTACAAACTCATTTACCAAACAAAAGCATCGAAAAGAGAGGAATTTTTCCAGAAAAAAGTATTGCCAAAGCAAGGATTGGAAGAGGTTGGTGAAGATGTTCTGCAGTGGGCCGACCAGAGAAAGGCGGAGATGGAATTGCTTGAAAAAAATGAAGCCTTCAGAAAAGAATTTCTTCAAAACCTGTCCCATGAATTTAAAACCCCAGCCTTTGCCATACAGGGCTATCTGGAAACCCTTTTGGCAGGAGCCATGGACAATCCGGAGGTTAGCCAGAAATTCCTCAGCAATGCTTACAAGAACACAGAAAGATTGATCAACCTGATTTCCGACCTCGATGAAATAACAAAACTCGAAAGTGGAAAACAAGAACTCCATTACCAGAATTTTATCATTCAAGACCTGATCAATGATGTGTATGAATCATTGACCATCAAGTCAGCGGTCAAAAACATCCATTGCCTGATCAAGAAAGGTTGCGAACAACCCATCAGGGTTTATGCAGACAAAGAGAAAATCAGACAGGTATTGATCAACCTGGTTGACAACGCCATCAAGTATGGAAACCAGGAGGGAAAAGTTGAAGCCAGTATTTACAAGACAGATGACAAAAATATTCTGGTAGAAATAACAGATGATGGGATTGGTATCGCAGAAGAACATGTACCAAGAATCTTCGAAAGATTCTACAGAACGGACTATGGCAGAAGCAGAAACATAGGGGGTACTGGCTTGGGACTTGCCATTTGCAAGCATATCATCGAAGCCCATGGTGAATTCATCCATGCAAGGAGTACTCCAGGAATTGGCACTACATTTGGTTTTACATTAAAGAAAATCAAGGAATAGCCTATGCGGTTGCCATAAAATCCACTGGAGATTCAACAAGGGTAGGAACCTGACCATGAATCACTGACGCTACAATTTTTTCAACCGGTGTGGACAATGAAATTGGCAAAGATTGTCTCTGATCAAAAATCCACTTATTAAAATTCACGGGGAAATAATCATCCATGGAATCTACTACAGAGACATTGAATTCCCGTAAAGCAGCAGCATTGCACAATTGTTCATACTGACCATGCATGGGCAAGACCATCAGCTGCTTGCCTAAGTAAAGCGCCTCAGCAGGCGTCTCAAACCCTGCGCCTGTAATCACACCGTGAGATTTGACCAGGCTTTCATCAAACATGGCCTGACTCAAAGGCAACAGCTTTATATTGTCTGCTTGTACCACGCTTTCAACCTGTTTTGAAAAAAGATGAAACTTAAACTGCTTCAATTGCCGGAGTTGCCTGACAACCAAATCATCTGCATAATGTCCAAGGTAGACTGTGATATGCCCGTCATTTACCGGTATGGCATTCAAGATAGACGGTTTGATGATAGGAGAAAATATATTGTGATCATACTGCTTGAAATGAAGCCCTACTGATCTGGTTCCAGAAGCATAGTTGGATAGTACCCATTCTCCCAAAGGATTCTTTATTTCAGACCGGGGCACTTTCTTACTGATGAAACTGGCCTGATGCCCAAAATGAACAGATGGAATGCCCTTGAATCTACAAGCCAAAGAAGTAATGCATTCAAAATCATTGATGACAAGATCATATTTTTCTAAAGGGAGAAATCTTGCTTCGCTCAGTATTTTTCGCAAACGGATTCCAGCAATGGTCTTCATCATATCAATGCCCCCTGATTGTACGTCATACTGCAAACTGATGCCATTGCTTCTGTATGCGACAGGCAAAGAAGTCTTTAACGCACTGTTGTTCCCACTGAGAAAAATATCAACATCACCATATTGTTGCAACAAGGGTAATATAGTATTTGCTCTGCTGATATGGCCATTCCCTGTGGCCTGAACGGCATAAAATATTTTCATCTTGGATCAGTGTGTGGCAGAAGCAATGGAATTAAAAAACAAAGCAACCTCATCGGTTAACACATTGAGCATCGGTATTTTATTGCTCGTGCGCATATGAACTACTTCTGGCACAACATGTTCTTTTTCATTGAATGAATGGATACTCCAATAACCTTCATTGTACTCCAGGGATGTGAGGTTTTCAATCCAGTCACCACTGTTTAAATAGTTGACCGAACCTGACCCTTTAGCGATGGTTCTGATCTGTGGCTGGTGAATATGCCCACAAATCACCGTATCATAGCCCTTACCAATGGCCAATTCTGCGGCTGTCTGCTCAAAATCACCTATCCATGCAACAGCCTTTTTTACACCATTTTTGACTTTCTTGCTGAAACTCATTTTCTCCCGGCCCATTGTCTTGAGCACCCAGTTGATGGCCCTGTTGACCAGTATCAAAAGATCGTATCCATGTCCGCCCAATTTTGCTATCATTTTTGCACTTCCTTTTGTAGTTGCATCAAATACATCCCCATGAAAAATCCAGGTTTTTTTACCGTCCAGTTCAATCACCAACTTATCAACCATCTGAAAATTGCCCAGCTGAATACCACTATACCTTCTGAGCGATTCGTCGTGATTCCCAGTAATATAAACAACCTGGGTTCCTTTGGCAATCATCCCAAATATTTCCTTGATTACCTGCATATGGGAAGCTGGAAAATAGCGTTTTTTGAATTGCCAAATATCTACGATGTCTCCATTCAGTACCAATATCAATTAATCTTGAACTAAAACTGAAGGAATTGTTATGCACGGGTTTCAGCATACAGGTGCTGTATGAGGCCATCGGCCAATCCAATCTTGGGAACCAGAATCTCTTCCATGTTGCCCCATTTCATGACTTGAAGGTATATCATGAGCGCAGGCACAAGCACATCAGCCCTGTCGGACCGTAGATTGTAAAGGCGAATCCTATCTTCCAATGTGCAGGCTGAAAACTCTTTGTAATAATCCTTGAGCACATCAATGTGCAAAGGCTTGCCGTCTTTTTTCTTGCTGAGAGAAAATACTTTGTTGATATTGCCTCCTGTTCCTATGGCAATCGTATTTTTCTGACCGCGCAAATTTTCACGCAGTGCCTCTTTCATTTCTTGCCAGTCAGCATCTGTAACCATGTTCTTGAGCAAACGAATGGTCCCAATATTAAATGAACGCTTGTATAGCAGGGTATTATTGGAAAAAAATGTAAGCTCAGTACTACCACCTCCAACATCGACATACAGATAATTGTTGTTGGCATTGAGGTTTTCTGCGACATGTGATTCATAAATCAAGGATGCCTCAAAATCACCAGAGATCACCTTTATGTTGATACCTGTTTCAAGAAATATTTTTCTAACTACCTCATTCCTGTTTTTTGCATCCCGCATTGCGCTGGTGGCAACAGCAATTGACTTATCAACCCCGTAGGCGTTCATGAGGTGTGCATAGGCCTTCATGGTCTGAAGGATCATGTGCTTTTTTTCCTTGGAAATCTCACCGGTTTCAAATACATCAAATCCCAAGCGAAGGGGTACCCTGATCAGATTAAGCTTATTGAAACTTGCTACACCCTCCTCGTTCACAGTAACTTCTGAAATCAGAAGCCTGCTTGCGTTTGTTCCAATATCAATTGCTGCCAGTCGCACGTTTCTTTATGGGTTGTTGTTTTACCAGATAGTTATGAATCTCCTGCTGTGAACGCAATCGTTTTTTACCAGGTGAAGATACATAGTTGTTGATAAACTCAGGATCCAAAATTCTTGCTTTTACATTATCAGCCAATTGGATTTTCAATATCTCCAACAATTCCTTCTTTAGGTCGTTATCAACAATTGGACATGCTGCCTCTACGCGATGATCAAGATTCCTCACCATCCAATCTGCACTGGAAATATAAACCAAGACATTGCCCGCGTTATGAAAAACCAAAACCCTGGCATGCTCCAGGTACTCATCAACAATGCTGATGGCATAAGGGGAGACCTGTTTTTTCTTGGTTTGCCTTTTTGCTGAGTATATGCCGCGGATAATCAGGTTGACTTCCACTCCAGCCGCAGCAGCCTGATTGAGCTTTTCTATCAAATTAACATCGCTGAGAGAATTCAATTTCAGTGTAATGGACGCAGGAAACCCTTTTTTTGCTTCCTTGATCTCCTTTTCTACAAGCTCAGTTATTTTCTTACGCATGCCCACCGGGCTTACCAACAAGGTTTTACACTCCTCCAGAGAAGCGGCATGTGAAACCGGATTTTCAATATAGTAGAAGATCCGGTTGATATCAGCCATAATGCTCCTGTTGGAAGTAAGTAAGCAATGATCTCCGTAGAAATGAGCCGTTTTCTCATTAAGGTTCCCGGTACTGACAAATCCATATTGAATGGTTTTGTTTTGCACACGCTTATTGATGATGCAAATTTTTGCATGTACTTTCATGTTAGGAATGCCCAAAATAACTTTTACGCCCTCTTCCTCCAGGACTGTTTTCCATTCAAGATTTGCCTCTTCATCAAACCTGGCCTTTAACTCCAGCATCACTTCAACTTTTTTTCCGTTTCGGGCTGCATTGACCAAAGCGTTGATTACCTTGGATTCTGAGGCAAGCCTGTAAGCAGTAATCTTGATGGATTTAACATCAGGATCGATGGCAGCTTCTCTCAATAAATCGATGATGGCATTGAATGAGTGATAGGGAAAATGGAGCAACACATCTTTTTTATCAATTACATCCGTTACACGTATGGCGGAATTCAAATCCGGATGAGGAATGGCCGTCATTCTCCTTTGAGAAGCAGGAAATACATCAGGGAAATCCATAAAATGTTTAAAATTATGGATACGTCCTCCAGGGATGATGCTTGACTTGCTGTTGAGTTTCAGCTTTTTGGTGAGGTAGTTCAACAGTCCACTGTTCATCTCCTTATCGTAAACAAACCTTACTGGCTTTCCTTTACGCCTTTTTTTTAGCCCTTTTTGCATTTTTTCCACCAGCGAGGTACTGATATCGTTGTCAAGATCTAATTCAGCGTCTTTGGTGACCTTAAAAATATGTGCCTCAAAATGGTCATAACCAAAATAAGAAAATATATAGGGAAGATTGACCCTGACAATATCTTCCAGTAAAATGATATGCGTTTCTTTTTTGTCTGTTGGCAATTTGACAAATCGACCAAGTGTTTTGGAGGGGATCTCAATCAACGCATATTGTTGTTTGTATGCAGAGTTTTTCTTCTGCATCACCACGCCAAGATAAATGCTCTTGTCCCGCAGATAGGGAAGTTCTGGCAAACTCTCAATCATCAATGGAATGATATTGGAACGGACTTCTTTTTCAAAAAAATCAACAACAAAGCGTTTTTGGTCTCTTGTGAGTTGTTGATCATTCTTGATAAAAACCTTGTTTTTTTTCAACTCAGCCTGAATATTGACCCAGATCCTGTCAAATTCACTTTGCTGTTTCAAGACAATATGGAGCAATTCAACCAACACCTCTGAAACCGCATCTTCCATGTGAACATTGAGCTTGGTTTTCGCAGAACGAAATTCTGCCATCCTTTTCAACGTGGCCACACGGACACGAAAAAATTCATCCATGTTGTTCGAAAAAATTCCAAGGAAGCGAATTCTTTGGTTGATGGGAACTGTTGGATCGTTGGCTTCCTGTAAAACCCTTGCGTTAAAACTGAGCCAACTGATATCGCGCTGTACAAAAGTCGACTTATTCACCATAAGATAGTATTGTTCGGCATTTATTCAGCTGAAAATAATAACATTATCTCACAAGTTGTTTGATTTGAATTTTGTTTACAGTAACTTAATACTGAATGAAAGCCATGAGGAAATTCATATTCATCTGTTTTGTAGCATATTTTTGGACAATTTCAGCCAAAGCAGATGGCTTTGATGGGACGCGTGAGATTCATTTTTCCTTTCTGGGAAAGGAATATTCAATCAAAGCCCAGAATCTTCCAGAGGAATTTCCAGACAGCCATAACAATCCAAACAGTTTCGCAAGCACCATAAAAATACTGGATACTTATTGCGCTGACATCATTCCCGAATTATCAACAATCAGAGATAGGCTACATTTATCAGATTGGCATTATTATCAACTGATGAGAAAGGTATCTCAACAGCTGATCCCTAAAGAGAAAGACTATTGGGGATATACCTATTGCAAATGGTTTTTTTTGGCCAAAAGTGGATTCAACCCTCTGCTTTGTACCATTGACGACAAATTATTGCTCTATGTCAAAAGCAACTCAACCATTTACAATATTCCCATCAAAATGATGGATCAAAAGCAGTATGTATGCATGAATTATCATGACTACAATTATGATATACCCATTGAAAAAATAACCCCACAACCCATCCAACAATCCCTTGTAGAAAATGGAAGAGATTTTAACTACATGATTGCTAACATGCCTGATTCACCGGAAGAAAAATACGTGAGCAAGACCATTGAATTCAAATACAAACGGCAAATCGCCAAACATGATATAAAAATATTCCCTGAGGTAAAGGATTATTTTATCAACTACCCTGTTACAGACTATCGATTTCAATTCAACATACCGTTTAGTAAAGTCACTTACTCATCCCTCATCCCATCACTACAATTAAAGCTCAAAGAAAAAACAAAGGAAGAAGGAGTTGAATACATCATGTTCCTGGTAAGAAATGCATTTGCATATGAGCCTGATTCATCCATTTATGGGAGAGAGAAAAGATTTTCACCAGAAGAAACATTGGCTTCAGAATGGAGTGATTGCGAAGACCATGCAGGATTATTTTTTTCATTGGTCCGAGAAGTCTATAATCTCCCCATGATTGTACTCAGCTATCCTGGACATATCAATGTTGCCGTAAAACTGGAAAACTCCAAAAGGAATACCATCAAACACAATGGCAGCATTTACACCATTTGTGAGCCCACACCACAGAAAAAAGTACTTTATCTAGGGCAGATGGATAAAAAATTAAGCAAACAGCCCTACGAGGTTGTCTATGAATATTTGCCAACAAAATCTTGATGTAGCCCAAATAATATTGCAATAAAAAGCCACTCCATAAAGAAGTGGCTTTTTAAATAATATTTTTTTGATTATTAATATGCCTTGTTCTGGGGATCCCAGTTGGTCCAACCAGTGGTCCAATCTGCAGTACCCATCGCACCACGGAAAGTAGTAGCAGCAAAATATGAGTTCATTCCTGTAAAGCTTACACCAGTAAGTGCAGGTGAACCAGTTTTAGGCAAAAAGTTTGGTGCAGTAGAATAAAATGGCGCATTCAACATAGCGGCATCAGCATTTGCCAATGTGACAGTACCGTCGGCTTCAGCCTTCGTCTTCATCTGTGCTGGTGTAACAATGGCCAAAGCAGCTGCATCGTTCCTATATATGGCTGCCGCATCATTAGAATGAAGCAAATTGTTCCTGAATTCAGAAAGCTTGTCAACATAATATGCCTTTGCAGTTGAGGCTGACTCAAGAGAGAGTCCACCTTTAGGCCAGCCAATGATGATAGAATTTCTAAGCACGAATTGTGTAGCCCTTCTCCAGCGATTACCAAAATTGTGATTGGCGGCTGTTCCAGTTGCATTGTTCGCACCAACAATGGTAAAATTGCTCAACTGTGGTCTTGTAAATGGAGTAGCTGTTGTTCCAGTACCATCATTGTCACACTCAATACCATTTCCGGCATCACCACCATCTATAAAATCAGGCTTGCGGCATGCAATAGCATATTGGATTTTACCTGTGTATCCAAAGTCAAAATCAAAGTCGTCATCTGCCGTGGCAAAAGCAATCAGATTCTTGCAGTTTACCGTTCCGCCAAAAAACTCGTACGCGTCATCGTTACCAAAAGAAACCTGTACATTCTCGATAATCGTTCCAGAACCAACTCCTCCCAATGTCAGACCATTGATTTCAGATCCTGGTTCAGCTGCAATTCCAGCATATTCAATGCGAACAAAACGAAGGATGCCGCTTTCATCATTGGGGTCAGTACCGCCGTATTTACGTCCTACACCACCTTCTATGGTTGGAGCCGGATCCTGAGGACGATTGGTTGGTGCTTTGCCACAGAGGATAATTCCACCCCAATCTCCGGGTGTTCTTTGACCAATGGCCTTACCACTGGTGAATACGATAGGATCAGTTGCCCTGCCATCAGCAATCAACTTAGCGCCTCTTTCAATGATCAAAGCACCTTTTTCAGTGATATCACTGACAACAACACTTCCTGGAGCAATGGTCAGGATGTTGCCATCGGTGATGTAAACGTAACCCTTAAGGGTATACTTACCCTTGGGCAGATAGTAACTCTTGTTTAAAATACCCTGGATGATTCCACCATTGGTGGCAGGATCTTGAGGATCTGAACTTGCTGTTCCACCACCCGTAGTATTGTTGATGGTCTCTTCAAAATTAACCTTGATACAAGAACTGAAAGAGAGCATTGCGATGGAGAAAAGTCCCAAAAGGATTTTTTTCATAAACTGTGTTTTGACTTTTTGTTGCTAAAAATTTTATTTATTTTTTTTACTGATGTTGAAGTCATAAGTGAATCCTACTGTAATGGTAGATCCGGGTTTGTATGCATTGAATAGCCTGTCCACACCTTCTTTGTACGCTGAAGCTTCGTCAACGTTTTCGTAGAAATAAAAGGCATTGTTGAGGATGTCGGCGAAATTGATTTTCAATTCACCCTGACCGGCAAGTACTTTTTTGGACAATTGCAGATCCAACTGGTTTCTTGGACGCTCATAAACGTTTGGAAATTCTTCATTGCCCACAAGGGTCAATCTTTCACCTACTTTATTATACAGTAAAGAAGCATTGAATGAAGATCCATTGTACTGAAGACCTGCATTGATCAAATAAGGAGACTGTCCCTGCAATGGCCTGTTGGCCTTCACTTCCTTGTTCCCCGCACTCAGGTCTTTGAAAACAACCTCTGATTGAATATAGGTGTAGTTCCCAAAAAAGCTGAGGTTTTTCAGAGATGGGGATATGAACTCAAGCCCTTTCCTGACTTCAAGCTCAAAACCCAATGTAGTTGCACTAACAGCATTCCGGTAAAAATAACGGCGGGCATCACCATTGCTGGATGGGTCAAGCCTGAATTCAATAGGATCAGTAAAATCTTTATAGAAGGCACCCAAGGTTATTGCCTCACCAGACTTGGGATACAATTCATAGCGAACATCGTAATTGAGAATTGAACTTCTCAAAAGACTGGTATCACCTTTCACACCATAGTTCATCTCATAATCGTAAAACGCAAATTCTGCAATCTCTCTGAACTCAGGACGGGCAACTGTTCTGCTGGCCGAAAGCCTTATATTCTGTTTGTCGCCTGCATTGATCAGCATATTGATGGATGGGAGAAGGTCCCACTTTTCAGTGAGTTTTGTATTCCTCAAACCAGTCTGGTCTTTGGATGTGAGCAGTTGCTGAAAATTCTCAGCACGCAATCCCCAAATGAACCTGAATGGCCCAACTTTGTTATCCATCATTCCATAAGCTGCATTCAATACTGACACACCAAAATACCTGTCTTGGTTATTGGTAAACTCTTCTAAAATATATCCATTTTGACCCATGTTGTCATAGAAGAAAGCGGACTCAACAGACTTGAAAGCATTGGCAGCGACAAAAGAATTTAAGTTGGTGGTATTGTAACGGAATATTCTGCTCTTGAAATCACGTACCCTACCAAGACTGGAGCCACCAAGCTTTAGTGTTTGCTTGTCCTTACCACCCCAGTTCATGGGAACTATAAACTGTCCACCACCACCAAAACTGTAATCACTCAACTCACTGTAAAACCTTCTGGTATCATCAGGATCGATTTCAAATTTATTGTTGGTATTGATGGTCCTGGCGTACAAGGCACTCCTGAGGTCTGGCTGCTTTTTCAAATTATATCCAGCATTGCCGTTCCATTTGAACTTGATGCCCTTGGCAGTGAGTTGGTGCTCTCCTTCCAACTGAGCACTGTAGAGAGAACGCTGGTTGAGGTAAGATGAATAAAATTGAATATCATTCAATCTGCTGGTATTGTAACCCTTCCTTGTATAATAATTGTCTTCAAACAATTGATTGAAGAGATTCTTCAAAGAAATTTTATGCTTTCCTTTGACCCAAGTGATATTGGCTACAGCACCAAGATTGGTTTGGTAGCGGTTCTGATTATCATTGTAGTTGAATATTGTTGTTCCATTGGTCTCATAAAAAGAACGCTCAACATTGTATACCAACATAGAATTCCTGTAGTTTGCTGCAAGCAATACACCAAGATTTGCACCATTTTTCAATTTATGGTTTTGTGCGTAGGTGATGTTGAAAGTTTTGATAGGAGCTGCATTGGTAGAATGTTGTTGATACACATCGCCCCTGAAAAGTTGGGTCAATTCAATCTGCTTTTTGAGTCCTGCTGCATCTTTACCCAAGACCCGGTACAATTGCGCAGTAGCGGGAAAGCTATCCGGGAGGCTTCTGGTACCATCATCAAAACCCAGCCAATCATACTGGTTGCGCTGGTTGCTGATGAAAGGCTTAAATGTAGATTGGGTATTGTATCCAAGTCCAAATCCTACAGTAAGCACATCCTTTGTAGGAATATCTTTTGTATTCACTTGTACAAGCCCTCCTGAAAATTCACCAGTAAACTCTGGTGTAGCTGTCTTGTTGATGATGATGTTGTCAATCAATGCAGCAGGGAACATATCAAATGAAAATGCTTTTTTGTCTGGTTCGCTGCTGGGTAACAGGGCTGAATTGAGCATGGCAGAATTGTAGCGGTCAGACAATCCGCGAACAATCACAAACTTGTTATCCTGTACGGAAGCACCACTGACACGCTTCAACACTTCTCCTGTATTCTTGTCTGGGGTTCTCCTGATAAAATCAGCCGCCAATCCGCTGGACATGGCAGTATTGCTGCGCTGAAATGTCAACAGGGCAATGCTGCTTTCCTGACGGCGGGTAGACTTGATAACGATGGCATCACTGTTTTTGGTTTGTGGCTCCAAAACAACGACTATGGAGTTGTCTCCGTTGATACTGACCTCAATTTCTGATACTGACTTGGTGTTGAAACCTACACTGGAAACAGTGAAATTGTATTTTTTACCAGTTTCAAGTGAAATACTGAAATTACCTTCTACATCGGCAACAACCACTTTTTTTATCTCTTCGACCAAAATGGAGGCGCCAGCAATCGGCTCATTTTTTGTATTGACAACCTTTCCAGTAATTTTCTGAGCCTGAGCAATAACAGATCCAGACAACAAAATGGTTATGGCGAAAAGAAAGAATACCCTAGATTGTAACAGCTTCAGCATACTTAAAATTGATATGCAAAGGAACAATCCGAGCATTAAGCAAGGGTTAGCCACATGTTAACCAATTGTAATGGGTGTGTTACGCCAATGTTAACAGTCGGAAATCTTGTGAAAAATTCTCACCTTTGCGTCATAAAACCCATCAATGAAAGGTATCATTTTAGCAGGCGGTTCAGGAACAAGGCTTTATCCAATCACATATGCCATCAGCAAGCAGATCATGCCAGTATATGATAAACCCATGATTTATTATCCCATGTCTACCCTGATGCTATCGGGAATAAAGGACATCCTCATCATATCCACCCCCCAGGACCTCCCACAATTCAGAAAATTGTTTGGAGATGGCAGTCATATAGGACTGAACATGAGCTATGCAGAACAACCCCTGCCCAATGGGTTGGCCCAAGCTTTTGTGATTGGAGAGGAGTTCATCGGAAATGATCCCTGCGCGCTGGTCCTTGGAGACAATATTTTCTATGGTACCGGATTGGGGAAAACCCTGGAAAAAAATGCCCACCCCGATGGAGGAATCGTGTATGCCTACCAGGTAAGCGACCCGGAACGCTATGGTGTTGTTGAATTTGACCAAAACATGAAGGCCATATCCATAGAAGAAAAGCCCACAAATCCCCGAAGCAAATTTGCCGTTCCCGGACTTTATTTTTATGACAATGAAGTAGTAGAGATTGCCAAAAACATCAAACCATCACCAAGGGGTGAATACGAAATCACAGACGTCAACCTTGAGTACCTCAACAGGGGTAAGCTCAGTGTTTCGGTCTTGGACAGGGGAACAGCCTGGCTGGATACCGGAACCTTTGATTCTCTGATGCAGGCTTCTCAATTCATACAGGTAATTGAGCAGAGACAGGGAATCAAAGTGGCATGTATTGAGGAAATTGCCTGGAGAAAAGGCTTCATCAACACAGACCAGCTGGTCAAACTGGCCCACCCTTTGCTTAAAAGTGGATACGGAAAATACTTAATGGACTTGGTCAATTAAATACACATGAGAAAAATACTTGTTACCGGTGGTTCTGGATACATAGGTTCACATACCTTGGTTGATCTGATTGAAAATGGATTTGACGTCATCTCTGCTGACAACAACTCCAGGTCTACGATTGGGATGTTGGAGGGAGTCGAAAAAATAACCGGAACCAAGGTCAAAAACTACAATGTTGACCTCTGTAATTTTGATGAGACCAGGGCCATCTTTGAAGAAAACAATACCATTGAAGGGGTAATCCATTTTGCCGCCTACAAGGCTGTAGGAGAATCGGTTGAAAAACCACTCCTGTATTTTCACAACAACATGGGATCGCTGATCAACATCATGCGTTGCATAGAGGAGTTCAAGATTCCCAATTTTGTTTTTTCATCCTCCTGCACAGTATATGGAAATCCAGATGAGATTCCTGTCACTGAACAAACACCGAGAAAAAATGCAGAATCCCCTTATGGATTGACCAAACAAATGGGCGAACAAATGATTGAAGCATTTGCAGCCTCCAACCAAATAACCAACTCCGTTTTGCTGCGCTATTTCAATCCTGCGGGGGCCCATCCATCCACATTGATTGGTGAGCTTCCCATCGACAGACCGCAGAACCTTACTCCCGTCATTACACAAACTGCCATTGGGAAAATACCTCAATTGACGGTATTTGGCAATGATTATCCGACCAGAGACGGATCATGTGTCAGGGATTTTATCCATGTATGTGACCTGGCCCATGCCCATACGTTGGCAATTGACTTTCTCCTGAAAAAGAAAAATGCAAACAACTGCGAAGTGTTTAACCTGGGCTCCGGAGATGGAATTACCGTACTTGAATCCATCAAGGCATTTGAAGAAGGCACTGGCGTGAAATTGAATTATGCCATTGGCAACAGAAGAGCAGGTGATGTTATCGCCATCTATGCCAACAATGACAAGGCCAAAAATGAACTTGGATGGTCTCCGAAGTATACCGTTAATGACATCATGACCAGCGCATGGAAATGGGAGCAATACATCCAAAATCAACCCACCCATCTCGACCTAAGGGCATACCGCCTGAATTAGCACCAAAAAATTAACCATTTGCATCCAAAATAACGCCCGATTTAATGTTATTTTGCAGCAAAGTTTATTTATCATGTTGGATGCTATTCAAGTAACAGGACAGAAGGACACAAGAAGCGGATTTGGCGATGGAATATTCGAATTGGGAAAGTCCAACCCCAATGTTGTTGCCCTGACTGCGGACTTGGCAGGCTCAATGAAACTAAACGCTTTCATCAAATCATTCCCCGAACGATTTATACAGTGTGGCATTGCAGAAGCCAACATGATCGGCATTGCTGCAGGATTAACCATTGGAGGCAAAATTCCATACACAACAACTTTTGCCAATTTCTCTACCGGCAGGGTTTATGACCAAATCAGGCAATCTGTTGCCTACTCTGGTAAAAACGTCAAAATCTGCGCATCACATGCAGGTCTCACCCTGGGAGAAGATGGTGCCACCCACCAGATTCTTGAAGACATCGGACTGATGAAAATGTTACCAGGTATGACCGTCATTGTACCCTGTGATTACAATCAAACAAAGGCGGCAACCATTGCTATCGCTGACCATGAAGGGCCCGTCTATCTTCGGTTTGGAAGGCCGGTTTGGCCCATTTTTACCAACCCTGAGGAACCATTTATTGTAGGAAAGGCCCAGCAGTTTTCAGAGGGAACTGACGTGAGCATTTTTGCCTGCGGACACCTGGTTTGGAAGGCCATTGAAGCAGGAAGGATCCTCAAGGAAAAAGGAATACATGCTGAAATCATCAATATCCATACCATCAAGCCACTGGACACAGAGGCAGTGATTGCCTCCATCAAAAAGACGGGATGTGCTGTAACTGCGGAGGAACACAATGTATTGGGAGGATTGGGCGACAGCATTGCACAAACTGCAGCAAAATCATTTCCGATTCCCATTGAAATGATTGGCACCCAGGATACTTTTGGAGAAAGTGGAAAGCCCACTGAATTGCTCAAAAAATATGGCCTGGATACAGAGTTCATTGTTGCTGCAGCTGAAAAAGCGATGGCAAGAAAGAAAGCCTAAATGACAATGCTGCCTGAGCTGGACGATAATGAATTGGTCAGGTTGTTCAAAGATGACCAGCAGAGGGAAAAGGCTTTCACTGCTATCGTAAAAAGATACCAGGAAAAGATCTATTGGCAGATAAGGAGAATTGTCATTACACACCAGGATGCGGATGATGTAATGCAAAATGTTTTCATCAAAGCATGGAATGGATTGAACAATTTCAGGGAGGATGCCAGATTGTATACCTGGATTTACCGCATTGCCGTCAATGAATCCCTTACCCATCTTGAACAACAAAAAAGAAGAAGTTCCATATCTTTTGATGATGTAAGCGAAACCCTGGAGAACAAAATGCAGAGTGAAAAGGGCTTTGATGAGAACAAGGCCATCTGGAAATTACAGTTGGCGGTTCAACAACTACCTGAAAAACAGCGCATTGTATTCAATCTACGGTACTTTGATGAGATGCCTTACGAGGAGATGGGTATTGTCCTTGATACGTCAGTTGGAGCCCTCAAAGCCAGCTACCACCATGCCGTCAAAAAAATTGAAGAATATATCCTCAACCATTAAACCCTCTGGAATGGGAATTGTCTAACAATCACATGCATAGAATAGATAACATATCATCAGCATTAGCATCACTTAGCCAGCACGTTGCCCAACTGCCGAAAAACACCCCTTTCTCCGTACCCCAAGATTATTTTGACAGTTTCCCAAACCGCCTGATGGAAAACATCTTAACTGAAGCATCTGAGCAGGATTTGATGGAACTCTCCCCTTTGCTCAAGTCTCTGCAACACGAAAATCCCTACACTTTACCAGAAGGTTATTTCAACAATGTGAAAGTTGACGTACCAAGAAATCAGACTCCAGTTGTTGGGATGTTCAGATTGACATCATGGGCGAAATATGCAGCAGCTGCCTGCCTGCTGGGAATCATTGCCGCTGTATTCTTTGTAACAAATACTGAAAATGGCAAACAGGTGGCCGCAGTTTCCAAAGAGCCCGAAACTTTTCACAATAAGGTTTCTCAAGATGCCATCGCCCTCTACTTAGAGGAGATGGATAATTTGACTGCAGCAGAAACAATTGAAAATGAACCAGTTGACGAATCCTCCAACCTTTTGGTAGATTTAAACAGTGAAACAATCAAAGAAATATTGCAAGAAATCCCAGATAAAGACATCTCATTATACATGGACCAAGATGGTTTGGGAGATGTACATTCACTCAATTAAAGAAAAAGCCATTAACAGTCATGAAAACATCATTTTCCCTTATTGCCTTGCTTCTCCTTGGCCTTGGTTCACAGGCACAACCCATGAAACCTGATAGAGATACAAGGGCTACTGAGATTAAAAAAATACAAGCCATGGAAATGGCCTTCATCACAAAGGAACTGAACCTTTCTCCTGATGAGGCCCAGAAATTCTGGCCTGTTTTCAACCAGTATAGGAATGAATTAAAAGGCATGGCGGGAGAGCGAAAAGTTGGAGATCACCTGGAAAAACAACAAAAAATGTTGGACATCAGAAAGAAATACCGGGAAGATTTTACAAAGGTGATGAGCCATGAAAGGGCAAACAAGGTTTTTGGGGCAGAAGAAGAATTTAAGTCATTGGTCAGAAGGGAGTTTCAGAAGCGACAGGCAGAAAAAAAACAACTTGAACCCCGTAAAAAAGGGTTTTGATTGTATTTTTTAATCATGTAATTTTAACGCGGTGTTTTTCATAGGTTAGCAACGGCTGGCTCTTTTCAGAGCTGGCCTCTTTTTTTAATAGACCGATAACAAATACCCAATGGTACGTAAAATACATACGTATTTTCACTGATTTTTTATTTAACGGGCTAAATACACAGGGGTTTTGATATCATGGTAAAATAGAAATTCCCATTTTTCCTCTAATGAAATTTCCCACCATTTTTGTCTCAGTTCCATGGCTTTTTTACCATCATGATCATACTTGGCGACAAACCTGGTTTTCATCTGTTGCAACTGGGGAGCTTCGTCTCCACCAAAAAAAATGACCTCATCACCTTCCCTGATCCAAAAGACCTGGTGATAAGGAGAATGGCCAGATGACAGCTCGTGTTGGATATAGTCACTGATCATGCCTTTATCTCCAACAAGGTGTACATGATCATTGCCCTCCAATATGGATAGTCTGTCTGCTTCGTAAGATGCATTGCCGGCATGCAAGGCAAAATCAAGTTCTTTTTCGTTGATAAAATAATCTGCATGAGGGAAACTCAAGTGAGAAAGACCATTGTAGGGATCTGTAACAGTAAGCCCACCTGCATGATCCCGGTGCAAATGGCTCATCAGCACCTTGGTAATGTCTCCAGGCGAATATCCATGCAAGGCTAGGTTATTGTAGAGTTGAAGCACACCATTCTCTGAAAATCCCAACCCGGTATCCAGGAGAATCAAGTCCTTCGTTGTCACAACCAAAAATGGCTGTATTTCCACCAATAAACTTCCCCTGGACCGCTGCTGGAGATCGTCTTTGGCAGTATCAAAAGGTAGAAATATTTTGGTATGGTCAATCGTAAAAGAACCTTCAGAAAGGGGGATGATTTTCATATGGCTTGTCATCGGATTACCATTTGATGATCAGCGTCAAGGCGTATCAAAATGAACAAGAGCACTGAAAACGTAATCAGTGAAGTGCCTCCATAGCTCATGAAAGGAAGGGTTATTCCAATCACCGGGATAATCCCAATGGTCATTCCAATGTTGATGAACACATGAAAAAAGAATACAGAAGCAACACCATAAGCATAGGCTCTGCTGAATGTACTTCTTTGCCGTTCAGCCATTTTGATGATCCTTAACAGCATGAACAGATAAAGCCCCAACAAAACGATACTTCCTGCAAATCCAAATCCTTCACCTACGGTACAAAAAATGAAATCAGTCCTTTGCTCCGGAACAAAATCATACCGTGTTTGGGTACCCTTCATCAAACCCTTTCCCCAAAAGCCACCTGATCCGATGGCGATTTTGCTCTGCTTCACATTATAATTGCCAGCCTTTTTCTTGTCCTCCATTTTTTTGATATCCTCTTCACTCATGGACTCTGTATCCACCTGAAAATCTTTTCCCACTGTGGCATAAATGCGCTGGACCTGATAGGGCTTCAAAACATTGTTGAAAAAATAGGGCACTGCAAACCGTTGTATTCCTACCGAAACAACCCAAATGGTAATAACCAATACCAAGATAGACCGATCCCTTTTGATCTGCCTTTTTGCAGTATAGATAAAGACAAGTGCAGCAAGAGAAAGTAAGATGGCCAAGAGATTCTGTTCTATCAAAAGGGTCATCACAACAAGCACTGCCACAGAGAAACCAATCACCAATATAGCAGAAGGAAGCCCCTCTCGGTACATGACCAGGAAAAAAGAGAAATACACCAAGGCCAATCCGGTCTCGCTTTGAAGAATGGTCAGGACTGCAGGAACCAAAACCAAAGAAGATGCTATCAACTGGGAACGCAGTTTCTTAAAATTAAGATCTAAAGATGATAGGTATTTTGCTAAAGCAATGTTCACAAATACTTTGCAGAGTTCTGCAGGTTGCAACTGAAATCCTGAAAACCTGATGATTGATTTTGTTCCTTTTACATCCGTGTGAAAAGGGAAAACCAGGATCAGCAGAATCAAACCAACTGCATAAAAAATATTGGACGTTGCAGTGAAAAATTTACTGTCTGTCAGTAAAATAAAAACTGCCAAGACAGCAGAAATGATGAAATAGAGCAGCTGTCTACTATAGTCTGTTTTGAAAGAAAGAAAACCACTGATGATATTTTCATCCCTGTATGTGGTGGCAAATATGCTGGCAATACCAGTAACAACCAGTACCAGGTAGATGCCCACAAGGGCCCAATCAATGCCTTTTGATATCTCAAATGAATTGTTCTTCATTGTCTGGTTTGATGGCTGAAAGATGGTAATGCGCTGCAGTTGTTTTTTTGCCCGGACTGTTATCCATGGGATGCTTCGCCGTTGCTTTCAACTGTAACTTGCGCATTTTTTCTTTGCGAAGGGAATCCAAACGATTGCGTTTTGACTTTACAATAGGAAGGATGATTTCTGTACTTTCAATCCTCTCCACCTCTTTCCACCTTGCAGCGGAAAGTGTATCACGCAGGTACTTCTCCATGACAAGTGCTGCCATTGGTCC
Organism: Chitinophagaceae bacterium; assembly: GCA_021299175.1. Taxonomy (GTDB): domain Bacteria; phylum Bacteroidota; class Bacteroidia; order Chitinophagales; family Chitinophagaceae; genus Pollutibacter. The sequence continues at coordinate 13,246 of JAJTFY010000007.1, read as the reverse complement.
GGCCCATGTTGCACCAAATCCTGCATTTTCAACAATAACGGCAACTGCAATGGTAGGATTTTCTCTTGGGGCAAAACATACGAACCAGGAATGGTCTTTCAGTTTCTCCCGTTTGCCATAAATCATGCCATAGTTTTCTGCAGTACCTGTTTTTGCAGCAACTGCAATTCCTTCTATTCTGGCAACACCTCCTGTACCCTGCTCTACAACATCTTGCATGCCCAACTGAACAACTTCAAATGTTTCATTGGAAATATTGGTAACCTTGTGCTTTTGTTTGTACCTGTTCAGGATTGTGTCGGACTCCAGTTGCCCGTCAATGGATTGGACAAAATGGGGTGTATAATAAAAGCCCTTGTTGGCAATGATGCACATCATGTTGGCCATTTGTAAGGGTGTAGCCTGCATCTCCCCTTGACCTATGCCCAGAAAAACATTTGTGCACGAACTCCATGACCTGTTGTACAACCTGTTGTAAAAACTGGTATCAACAATCAGGCCCTTGTCTTCGCTTGGCAGGTCCACCCCGAGCCTGACACCTAAACCAAATGAATTCATGTATTGCTTCCATTTCAGGTATCCATTTACTGTTCCGCCCAACCTGGGATTATCCACTGCCAGCCTGTACAAATGGGAAAAATAACTGTTGCATGAATTGGCCAATGCCACCCTCAGGTTGCCTGCATGACCAGCCGTTTTATGTGTACATCCGATGGGTCTCCTGCAGCCATGATATGCACCGCTGCATCCTAGACCAAATGAGGGTGTGATCACACCTTCATCCAATGCGATCAGGGCACCGGTTGGCTTGACGGTTGAGCCAGGGGGATATTGTCCTTTGATAGCCCGGTTGAAAAGGGGCCTCGCAGTATCCCTGAGCATCCAGGAGAAATTGTTTTTGCGCTGATTTCCTGTCAACAGATTGGGATCGTAGGTTGGGCCACTGGCCATGGCAATGATGCCTCCCGATCTTGGATCAATCGCTACAATTGCCCCCAATTTGTTTTTTAACATGCGTTCTGCAAGCACCTGTACATCAATATCAATGGATGTTCTCAAATTCCTGCCAGCTATGGCAATTGAGTCATACAATCCTTTCTCATAGGATCCTACAATCCTGTTCTTGTTATCCTTGATCTGATACCTCACCCCCCTCTGCCCCATCAAAATGGGTTCATAAAACCGTTCAAGACCACTGAGGCCCATATAATCCCCCATTTGGTAGTAGTAATTCGTCTTCTTGAGGATACTGGAATCCACTTCGCCAACATATCCAAGAATATGTGCTGCCGCCTTGAAGGGATAAGACCTTATCGGCCTTTCTTGCAAGAAAAATCCTGGTTCGAAACGAAAGATGTTCTCCTGCAGCTGAACAAATGCTTCTACAGAAAGAGATGATTCAAAAATGGATGGCCGGTAGCGTCCATTTTTTATAATGGCCCCAATGATGCGCTCCCGAAATGTTTCCATATCGATCTTGAGGATAGTGCATATCCCCATTGTGTCCAGTCCCTTCAATTGGGTTGGATTCACCATCAGGTCATAGGTCTGTGTATTTTCAAGAATTGATCGACCCTTTCGATCAAAAATGATTCCACGATCAGGATATACAATTTTTTTACTTACTGCATTGTCCAATGCAAGGAGATCATATTGGGTTGAGGCCAGCTGGAGAAACAGCAAACGGATGGCAAGGATGATGAAAGCAACCAGAAAAATCAGCTTGATCACATTTTGTCTTGACTGGTTGAATGCTGGCATAGTTTAATTGGAGTTAACAGCAAAATTAGCCGTTTGTATGTTTAGCGGAGTTTTGATTTTCTGTTTAGAAAAAGATCTGTAATCAAAATAAGCAAGAGGCTTATCAGAGAAGTGGCAACCAGCTTCCCGATAAAATAAAGGAAACTACCGAACTGCATCCATTCCAAAAGGATAAGATAGAAATGATGCAAGAGGGTAAGAAGGATGATATAGGTCGCATAAGGCACAGGCCCCATGGTCTTTTTTGTGGGCTCCTCATTTCCCCAATCGGTAGCTTCTTTGGGAAGCAATAGATTTATGAGAAATGGCCGTGTATATCCAATCAAAACACAAGCTGCAGCATGCAATCCGGGTGTATTAAAAAACATATCCGCTAACAATCCTGCAGCGAAACTGATGAAAAGCAAGGCTGTTCTTTTGATCTTGAATGGCAACCAGAGGATGAATACAAAATAAAAATAAGGTACGATAAACTGATGCAAAGGAGGGATCTTGCTCAACACAAAAATTTGGATGAACATGATAAATATGAACCTGATGATATTTTTAAAGAATAGACTCATTCCTTGATTACTGTTCTTTTCAATTGATCCATCTCTTCCTGCAGCAGATTTTTTACTAAATATGCTTGCTGAACTGTATAAAAGTCAACTGCTGTCCTTATTTTCAACTTGTAGGTATTGGTTTCCTGGTCCTGATCAATTTTCTCAACATATCCAATAGGAAGTCCTGGAGGAAATTTGTCAGAGTATGGACTGCTGACCACCGTATCTCCCTTTTTCACAACAATGGTCTTGGGAATTTTGGAAAGCAACAGATAGCGCGGATCCTTGCCATCCCAGCTGACCTCCCCTAACCCACTGCCCTTTTTCAATACAGCAATTACTTTAGACTGCCGGTGAAGCAGGCTCATGACGATTGACATATTTTCACTTACGCTGATTACGGTTCCTATCAACCCATCGGTACCCACAACTGCCATGTTGGGCTCGATACCCTGTAATGCCCCCCTGTGCAACACCATGTTGTTCTGCTGGAGGAATACTGAATTGGAAATGATCTTGGCATCAAAATATTGGTACTGGCGATATGACTTCAACGAATCAACAGTAATCGTATCAGCAACAAGCTGGAATGAGGTGTCAGGGATGACGGATCCTGAGGGCAGATAGGAAAGCAAAGCTGCATTTTGCCTGCGCAGTGCTTGATTTTGCTCACTCAGCGTAAAAAATGACTCCACTTTGTTCACCCGATTGTTTAGATTTCCTGCAACTTCGCTGGAAAACATGCCATAGGTGGTTTGATGAAACCTGTTGTAACTGAACAACATTGAGAGGGCCAATCCTTGTAACACAAGGAAAAAAATGAATACAGAATAGCGCTTGAGAAATAAAAAGACGTTACGCATGGAGGGCTTGCTCCTAAAGGTTTTTTATTCCAATCCTTAACGCATGATGAAAGGAAAGTTATGGTAATTCTTCAAAGCCAGTCCGGTTCCCCGCACTACGCTTTTCAGCGGATCTTCTGCAATATGAACAGGTAGCTTGATCTTTTGAGACAGGCGCTTGTCCAGGCCTCTCAATAGTGCGCCTCCTCCAGTAAGGTAAAGCCCACGTCTGTAGATATCAGAAGCCAACTCTGGAGGTGTTGTTTCCAATGCCTTTAAAATGGCTTCTTCAATCTTGAAAATTGATTTATCGAGCGCCTCTGCAATTTCCTGATAGCTTACCATGATCTGCTTGGGAATACCTGTCACCAAATCCCTTCCATTTACCGGTATATCATCTGGTGGTGTCTCAAGATCTTTCATGGCAGCACCAATCTGTATCTTGATCTGCTCTGCAGTTCTTTCACCAATCAACAAACTATGGTATCGCCTAAGGGCCTCCATGATATCAGCAGTAAACTCATCCCCTGCAATCCTGATGGATTGATCACATACGATTCCTGCAAGTGCGATAACGGTGATTCCTGTTGTTCCCCCACCGATGTCGATGATCATATTCCCAATGGGTTCCGTCACATCAATCCCTATACCCAGGGCAGCTGCCATGGGTTCATGAATCAGGTATACCTCTTTTGCGCCAGCCTGCTCTGCACTGTCGCGAACAGCCCTCTTTTCCACTTCTGTGATGCTGGATGGAATACAGATCATCATTTTCCAGCTGGGTGGAAAAAGCGGCTTCTTGGGATAAATCAACTTGATCATCTCGCGGATCATCAATTCAGCAGCATTGAAATCTGCGATCACGCCATCCCTCAGGGGCCTTACGGTCCGTATGCTTTCATGGGTCTTTTCATGCATCAACAAGGCTTTTTTACCCACAGCAAGCAAATGCTTGGGATTGTTCCTGTCTAGCGCAACAATCGATGGCTCATTCACCACAATTTCGTCGTTGTGAATGATCAATGTGTTGGCGGTGCCAAGATCAATGGCAATATCCTGTGTAAACCATGTAAAAAGTCCCATTTAACTGTATTTTAAGCGCTTTACAAAGTTCAAATAAATAACCCAATAAACAATCATGAATTTTAATGAAAATCTATTTCAATAATATTCAAGGATACTGAAAAATCAGTTTCTAAATTCAAAGCCAATGTCTTTCCGAAAATTCATCCTGTCATAGCCAATCGACTTGATGGCATCCAGTGATTTTTCAACTGCCTCATCAATATCCTTTCCATATGAAGTGATGGCCGCTACACGGCCGCCATTGGTGCGCAAATCGCCCTCAGAACCTATTATGCCAGCATAAAACACGATTGTGTCGGATGAAAATGGCGTATCAAGACCTGTGATCGGTTTGCCTTTTTCGAAGTCACCGGGATAGCCACCACTCACCAAAACCACGGTGGAAGCTGCCCTTGGATCAATCTCTACCTCAATTTCATCCAATTTCCCTTCATCCATGGCCTTAAAAAGTGCAACAATATCAGAAGTAAGCCTTGGCATGACCACTTCCGTTTCAGGATCACCCATCCGGCAATTGTATTCAATCACATAAGGCTCTCCATCAACATTGATCAATCCAAAGAATACAAATCCATGGTAAACCAGCCCCTCTTTCTCCAGGCCGGCGATGGTAGGCTTGACAACCCTTTCAATCACTTTATCCATGAAATCTCCCTGTGCAAAGGGCACCGGACTGACAGCACCCATCCCACCGGTATTTAGGCCAGTATCCCCTTCCCCAATCCGCTTGTAGTCTTTGGCTTCTGGCAACAAGACATACTGCTTGCCATTGGTCAGGGCAAAAACACTCATTTCTACACCCGAAAGAAATTGTTCCACCACCACCCGCTCACTGGCGGCACCAAAGCGAGCAGAAACAATCATTTCTTCAAAATTGGACAAGGCCTCTTCATGTGTCTGTGCGATGATGACCCCTTTCCCGGCTGCCAATCCATCCGCTTTCAATACGATGGGCAATGGATGGGCCTTCAAATAAGCAACGCCCTCTGCATAATTGTCTTTTGTAAATTCTCTGTAAGCTGCCGTGGGTATACCCTGGCGATCCATGAATGCTTTGGCAAAGGCCTTGCTCCCTTCAAGCTTTGCGGCTTCTGCTGATGGACCTACAACGATAAGGCCCGGCAAACCCATATCCGCCTTTAGGTAATCATAAATGCCATTGACCAAGGGGTCTTCAGGACCAACAACTACCATACCAATGTCTCGTTGCTTACAGAAACCGGCAATGGTTTCAAAATCGCCGGTGGCCATCGCCACATTCTCACCAAAGCCTGCCGTTCCTGGATTTCCAGGGGCAATAAAAAGTTGGCTGCAGTGGGCACTTTGTTTGATTTTCCAAGCAAGGGCATGTTCCCTTCCGCCAGAACCAAGGAGCAATATATTCATGGTTGATTTTTATTGTTTACCGAAAAGCGTGGCGAAGATACAAATTGCTTATTTTAGGCAAATCAACAAATAAAGACACATGTCAACCAACCAAAACACATCACACCCAAAAGGATTGTATATTCTTTTCTCTACTGAAATGTGGGAGCGATTCAACTATTATGGTATGCGGGCCATCCTGGTGCTGTTCATGACCAAGGCCCTCGTGTTTGACAAAACCATCGCCTCTCAACTCTATGGCAGTTATACCAGCCTTGTTTACCTAACACCACTGGTTGGTGGTTTCATGGCAGACCGATATTGGGGCAACAAAAGATCCATTGTTGCAGGGGGGCTTACCATGGCGCTGGGAGAATTCATCCTTTTCTTTTGCGCATCGGTTTACGACACCAATACTTCCCTCTCCACTTTTCTATTTTTCAGTGGATTGGGCTTTATGATTGCTGGAAATGGTTTTTTCAAGCCCAATATTTCATCACTTGTTGGTCAGCTCTACAGTCCCGGAGATCGCAGGATTGATCCAGCCTATACCATCTTCTACATGGGCATCAATGTTGGTGGCGCTTTGGGACCATTTCTTTGTGGTGCATTTGGAGACACGGGCAACCCGGCTGATTTCAAATGGGCATTTTTGATTGCTGGTATCGGCATGTTGCTCAGTGTATTGGTTCAAAAGACTTTCCAGGACAAATACCTGATCAACCCCGAGGGCCAGCAAATTGGCAATGCCCCAGAAGGCGCACAAAGCAAGTTCCTCAATCCAGTTGTCATCACGATTGGACTAGGGGTTTTCTCCTCCCTGATGATTGCCTTGCTGTACATTGATGCCAGGGTTTTTAGCTTCCTTTTCTACCTGCTGATTGGAGCACTTTTGCTGATCCTGTTTATCATCTTCAGCGACAAGAGCCTAAGCATTATTGACAAGAAAAAAGTGGGTGTGATTTTCATTGTTTCTTTTTTCGTGGTTTTCTTCTGGAGTGCATTCGAACAGGCTGGCGCGTCCCTCACTTTTTTTGCTGATGAACAGACAGACAGGAGCCTGGGCTGGTCCATTCCCGTTTGGACCATCTATGCAGCTTCAGCCACTTTGCTGTTCTTTATTTTCAGGCTATACCATCGCGCAAAAAACAACCTTTCCGAAAATGATGTACTGCTCCGAAATGTAGTTTATTTCCTGCTTTTGCTGATGACTGCAGGAATCCTTTATATGGATTACTCATTCATGTCAACCATCAACTCATCCATCCTTTTTGAAGAAGTACCTGCCAGCTTTTTTCAGTCTTTGAATTCAACCTATGTAGTGCTTTTTGCACCTGTATTTGCCTGGCTATGGATCAAGTTGGGCAAGCATGAGCCTTCTTCTCCTACCAAAATGGCCATCGGACTTTTACTGCTTGCTTTGGGATATTTGTGGATCAGTGTTGGTGTCAACAACATTGAGCCGGGCATGAAAGTAACGATGATCTGGCTGGCTGGTCTTTACATGCTCCATACATGGGGTGAGCTCTGCCTTTCACCGATCGGACTTTCCCTGGTCAACAAGCTTGCTCCCCTGAAATTGGCCTCCTTGTTGATGGCGGTTTGGTTCCTGGCTAATGCCTTTGCCAACAAACTGGCTGGTCAGTTGAGCGCACTTTACCCTGAAAACAAGACCACCTCATTTCTGGGCTATGAGATGCACAACATGTACGATTTTTTCATGCTCTTTGTGGTACTGTCCGGACTTGCTTCCCTGATTCTTTTTATGATGACCAAATGGTTGCAGAAAATGATGAACGCCTAAACGAATCCACAACCATAAACTTCCGCCATGTCTGAAAAGAAATTCACGCCTTTTATTGCTCCAGAAACCGTGATGAAAGAATTCACACTGAAGGCTGTCATCACTGGCGCCTGTTTTGGTGTCATCTTTGGAGCAGCAACAGTATACCTTGCACTAAAGGCCGGGCTTACGGTTTCAGCTTCCATCCCTATTGCCGTGATGTCGATTGCCTTGAGCAAATTGTTTCTCAAAACAACGATTCTTGAAAACAATATCATCCAGACAACAGGTTCGGCCGGAGAGAGCATAGCAGCAGGCGTGGTATTCACCCTTCCGGGATTTCTTTTTCTGAGCGAGGCAGGCAGTGCGGATTATTTCAACTACATCACCATCCTTGTGCTGGCCATTTTTGGTGGGATGCTGGGAACACTGATGATGATTCCCCTGCGCAGTGCGTTGATTGTAAAAGAACATGAAACCCTTCCCTATCCTGAAGGAACGGCTTGCGCCTCAGTATTGAAAGCCGGTGAAAAAGGAGGCAATTTTGCCCAAACGGCATTTGCCGGTCTGGGCATCGCAACAGCCTATGCCTTCCTGCAAAAAATCTTGCATGTTGTTGCTGAAACCCCTTCCTACATTACATCACAGGCCAACAAGTACTTGCCCTCGGCAAAAATCAGTGGAGAAATTACCCCAGAATATTTGGGTGTTGGATACATCATCGGTCCTAAAATTGCAGGTGTTTTGGTAGCAGGAAGTGTTCTCACCTGGTTTGTATTCAATCCTTTGCTGGCTACAGTTGTGCCCGGTGATGTGATTGCCAATCAACTCATCAAATTGGGCTATCTGCAAGACATCCAAACCGCGGGAGGCCCCGGCGGATGGAACCCCTCCACCCATCAATTCAATGATTATGCAGTGGCTATCTACAGGGCATTTGTACGACAGATCGGAGCGGGTGCTGTGGCGGCCGGTGGTTTCATCACCTTGATCAAAACCATACCAACCATCATTTCATCTTTCAAGGGCAGTCTGGGATCTGTTCGTTCTGGCAACGATGCCATGCAAAAAGTCATTCGTACCGAAAAAGACCTTTCAGTAAAAATTGTATTGTGGGGAAGCTTGGGACTGATCTTGCTCATGACCATCATGCCACAGGTGCCTGGAAATGGTGTGCTCAGCAAACTGTTGATTGGTATCCTTGTAGTATTGTTTGGTGCATTTTTTGTAACCGTATCATCGCGCATCGTCGGGTTGATTGGGTCCTCCAATAATCCCATATCCGGCATGACCATCGCTACCATCATGGGTACCTGCCTGGTTTTTATTGCTGTAGGATGGACAGGAAAATTGTATGAACCCATGGCCTTGGTGGTGGGTGGCATGATTTGTATTGCCGCCGCAAACGCTGGTGCCACATCACAAGATCTCAAGACGGGATATATCCTTGGCGCAACACCCAGGGCCCAGCAGATTGCGCTTTTCATCGGGGCCATCGTTTCGTCGATTGCCATAGGATTCACCATCAAAATACTGGATACCCCTACCCAGGAAATGATTTCTTCAGGCATCTATCACGCGATTGGAACGGATCAATATGCTGCTCCACAAGCCACTCTGATGGCGACACTCATCAAAGGAATATTATCATTCAACCTGGATTGGCAGTTTGTCCTTGTTGGGGTGGCCATTGCCATTGTCATGGAACTCTGTGGCATCAAGGCTTTGAGCTTTGCCATTGGTATTTACCTTCCCCTTTCTACCACCTTACCTATTTTCATTGGTGGCGCGATCAGAGGAATTGTGGATGGAAAGAAAAAGAAAGAGAACGCCAGTGAAGAAGAGGAAGACCTCAGAAAAGGGAATCTTTTTGCCACAGGACTGGTTGCCGGTGGTGCCATTGCTGGTGTAATAGTAGCCTTTCTATCCGCCAATGAAACAGTGGCAAAAGCCTTGAGCAAATTGAACTTCGAGGAAAACATCATCCATGCCCTCGGAGAACAAGGATATTTCCTGTTGGGCACACTCATTTTCTTTGCCATGGCATTCCTCCTTTACAGGATAGCAGTGAAACCAGAAGATCCAACAACCTCCCATTAATTCACCGAACATGCACATCAGGTCATTGAAATTTGCAGCTCCTCTCAGTATGTATTTTCTTTCCTTCTATGCATTCATGCATACAGGATGGACCATTGCCCTTCCGTTGCTCTATGCGTTCATGTTCATCCCCCTGTTTGAGCTGGTATTTCCTGCTGCATCCGGAAACTTGAGCGAGGCAGAAGAACAGGTGGCAAAAAATGACAGGCTCTATGATATTTGGCTTTATATCATGGTGCCACTTCAATTTGTTGCATTGTATTATTTTTTGGGTTCCGTAAAAGATCCCACGCTTTCAGGACTAGAAATGGCAGGAAGGATCTTTGCCATGGGACTGCTCTGCGGAACATTTGGAATCAACGTAGGCCATGAATTGGGGCACAGGAAAAATCTTTATGAAAGAAACCTTGCCAAATTATTGCTGCTCACTTCACTCTACATGCATTTTTATATCGAACACAACAAGGGCCATCATAAAAATGTATCTACCCATGAAGATCCCAGCAGTGCAAGAAAAGGTGAACCCGTTTATTTTTTTTATTGCAGGTCTGTTTTGATGGGATTCCTATCCGCCTGGAAAATTGCTGGAGATGAGCAAAGGAAAAATGGAAAACCTGTCTGGCATTTCAGCAACCAGATGATTCAATTCCTCTGCCTCCAGCTGTTGCTTGTAGTGGCTGTTTATATTTATTTTGGAAGCCTTGCCTTGCTTTGCTTTCTGTCAGCAGCTGCATTGGGTATTTTGTTGCTGGAAACAGTCAATTACATCGAACACTATGGATTGGAAAGAAAAAAGACCGAGAGCGGATATGAAAGGGCCATGCCCGAACACAGCTGGAACAGCAGCCATATCCTTGGTCGTCTGATGCTGTTTGAATTGTCCAGGCACAGTGATCACCATTACCTGGCCAGCAGAAAATACCAGGTGCTCAGGCACCATGATAACGCTCCACAGATGCCTACCGGATATCCTGGCATGTTGCTCCTTTCTTTGATCCCTCCAGTTTGGTTCGGCATCATGCACAAAAGGATTGAAGCCTATCACCAAAGAATGGCGGCTGCACAATAAAAAAATTAAGCGATCATGTCTGCCCCAAAATATGGGCGAAGCACTTCCGGAATGAGAATGCCTTCCGGTGTCTGGTAGTTTTCAAGCAAACTGGCCAATATCCTTGGCAAGGCCAATGAACTGCCATTGAGGGTATGCAGCAGCTGGGTTTTTCCATTTTCATCCTTGGTTCTGATTTTCATCCTGTTGGATTGAAAAGATTCAAAATTGGACACCGAACTGACTTCCAGCCAACGTTCCTGCGCGGCACTGTAGACTTCAAAATCATAGGTCATGGCAGATGAAAAACCCATGTCTCCACCACAAAGCAAGAGAATCCGGTATGGAAGGCCCAATGATTGTATCAGTTTTTCCACATGCAAAACCATCTCCTCCAGCACATCGTAACTGGTAGAGGCTTCTGTCATCTGAACCACTTCCACCTTATCAAACTGGTGCACCCTGTTGAGCCCGCGGACATCCTTTCCAAAACTTCCTGCCTCCCTCCTGAAACAGGGGGTATAGGCGGTCATTTTTACAGGCAGTGATGCTGATGGGATGATTTCATCCCTGTAAATATTGGTTACCGGAACTTCGGCTGTTGGAATGAGATAGAGGTCGTCAATGGTCATATGGTACATTTGCCCTTCTTTATCAGGAAGCTGCCCTGTTCCATAAGCGGACGCTGCATTCACAACATAGGGAGGCATATACTCGGTATATCCTGCGGCAATATTGTGATCGAGAAAATATTGAATCATGGCCCGCTGCAGCTTGGCTCCTTTGCCTTTGTAGAGGGCAAACCCACTGCCAGTCAACTTGACTCCTGTTTGAAAATCTACCAGGTCATACTTGGTGATAAGGTCCCAGTGAGGGACAGCACCATCATGAAGTTTGGGTATTTCTCCATGTTGACGAACTACTGTATTGTCTTCTGCAGATTTTCCTTCCGGAACCCTTTCATTGGGTAAATTGGGAAGACGCACCAACATACCATCAACCAGTGCCTCAACTTCTGTCAACTGGAGGGCGTAGTTGTCAATTGTCTCCTTCAAGGCAGACACTTCGGCTTTCTTGGCCTCCGCCTCTTCTTTCCTGCCCTCAGCAATCAGTGCACCAATGGCTTTGGAGGCAGCATTGCGTTTGGCAAGCAATTCTTCCGAGTTAAACTGAAGACTCTTCCTAAGATCGTCCGAAGCAATGATCTTGTCAATCACTTCAAGGTCCTGGAAGTTCTTTTTTTTCAAACCTTCCAGCACTTTCTCCCTGTTGCTGCGTATAAACCCTAGCTGAAGCATCCTACCAATTTTTGGCAAAGATAAGCAATCGGTACAGATGCACTAATTTTGCACCATGATGATCTCTGATGACTTGCAAGCCAGGTGGTGGAAACTGGAAGAAAAATTGATTGAACGATTTGGCAAAAAACCGGATATGGAATCCATCTTGTTCCTGATTGGAATACAAGAAGTGGGTGGGGTGGGCCACAGTTTCACCAAAGAGCAGAAACAAGACCTTATGCATGTAGCTGTTTGTTCCATTTTGATACATGGCGGATACTACGAGCTGGAGGGTTGGGACGAGGATGGCTGGCCACATTTTAAACAGATCAAGGAGTTGCCCCCCATGGAATTCATGCAGCAGGAAAACTTCATGAAAGACCATGTTTTGTTCTATTTTTCGCAAAACGAATTTTGATGAGAAGACAAGTCCAGTTGCTGATGCTATTTAGTCTACTTCTTTTGGCACTTGTGCCTGCAATGGCACAGCCCACAGGGAAAATTCGAAAAGCCGACCTGAGAAAAGACATCCTGGTCAGGACTGATTCAGGGAACATGGTACTGAGGCTGAATGATTCAACACCCCTGCACAGAGACAATTTCATCCGTTTGATCAAATCGGATTATTACAAGGGAACTGCATTTCACAGGGTCATCAGCCGGTTCATGATACAGGCAGGAGATGAAAAAACCAAGGCCAATGCAGACACAACATCCCTGATGAAACAATATACATTGCCGGCAGAAATCAGGCCTGAACTCTACCACAGAAGAGGGGTACTGGCTGCTGCAAGGATGGGAGATGATGTGAACCCCCAAAAAAACAGCAGTGGTATGCAATTTTACATTGTGCAGGGACGGATATTCAATGATGTTTCACTGGACTCTGTTGAAACCCATCGACTGAAAGGAAAAAAGCTTCCTGAGGAGCACAGGAGCAGGTACAAAACGGAGGGTGGTGCACCACACCTTGACCAGAACTATACCATTTTTGGAGAGTTGATCAGCGGATATGATGTACTGGACAAGATTGCGAACACAAAAACCAGTGGAAGACAAGGCGGGGACAAGCCCCTCACGGATATTCGCATTCGTGAAATGAAGATGGTCAGAAGAATACAATAAAGTTTTTTCTTCAAGGGTACAAAATATTGTAAACTTGCATAAAATAACCAATAATGAACTTTCCTGAACAATTGCATTATACCAAAGAACACGAGTGGATCTCCATTGATGGAAATGTTGCTACCATTGGCATCACAGAATTTGCCCAGGGTGAACTTGGTGATATCATCTATGTTGATATTGAAACCATCGGAAAGGAATTGAGTGCAGATGCTGTCTTCGGAACAGTTGAGGCTGTAAAAACGGTCAGTGACCTCTTCCTTCCGGTTTCAGGAACCATCACTGAAAAAAATCCCCTGCTGGACAGCCAA
>JAJTFY010000006.1 GCA_021299175.1 Chitinophagaceae bacterium | reverse complement strand
TGGCATTGTTTACTGCAGGAAAAATCAATGAGGATTCATGGAACAAGCCTGCCGAAGAAGCCGATCTTTTCTACCTGAAAGGGGTGATCAAATCTTTGCAAGTACAATCTGGCATCGATAAAATAAAATTTGATGTTGAATCCTCGAACAGGTTTGAATATGCCCTTACTGGCTATGCCGGTAAACTGAAAGCAGTGACTATTGGAAAACCATCTGCGGAGATGTTGAAGAAGTTTGATATCCGTGTGCCTGTCTGGTTCGCAGACATCCATTGGTCAAACTGGCTGAAGGCCGGTGAAAAAAATACCATCCGATACAAGGAGATTTCAAAATTCCCCTCCGTACAGCGAGACCTATCATTTGTTGCAGATAAAAATGTAACTTATGGTGATATTGAAAAACTATTGAATGCCCTTTCCATTCCTCAACTCAGGAACTACAGGTTGTTCGATGTATTCAAAAGTGAAAAACTGGGAAAGGACAAGCAGTCTCTTGCCATGAATTTCACTTTCCTAGACGACAGCAAGACCATGAAAGATGAGGAAATTGACAAGATGATGGCCAAGATCACCAGCAATATTGAAAAAACCCTGCTCGCAGAGATCAGAAAATAACCATGTCAGAACAAACAGCAACATTCATCAGGATAGAGGAAAAATTAGGGACCCTCACATCAAAGCTCCGTGAGTACAAGCGTGAGAATGAAAAAATGCGCAAGGAACTGGAGGACAAGAAATTGCAGTGGGATGAGCTGAAGAACAAAAACGAGCAAATGGAATTGCAGATGAACCTGCTGAGGAATGGTGAGTCAAGTGATGCGAAAACCTCAAAATCGGTTTTGGAAAAAAAGATCAACGACTATATCAAAGAGATAGACCGTTGCATTGCCCTTTTGGGCGATCAAAATTAAACCCGTTTTACCATTCTTACCTCTACCATCTCCTCTCCCTGGATGCATTGCAAAGTATAAATGCCATAGGGTAAATCATTCAGCCCTTCCCAAATCACAGAACTTTTACCGGAATGGATGTTTTTTTCTGTTTTACAGCAAATTTTGCCATCTTCACTTTTGAGAGAAACATGTAAGGGATGGTGATTGGCTTCTTCTACCTCGATGGTAAGATTGTCAATGAAAATCGGAGTTTTGGGCTTTGCTAGCATGGCAAATGGTTGGTTTTTTACTTCTCACAGGATAAAAAACACTGTATCAAACTACACCTGGTTAACAAATTGTGAATAAATATACATAAAACTTACAGAAATGCAAAATTTAATCCCAATAAATCTTCTAGTAGGCGACCGAACATATCGATTGAAGATCAAGGCTGAGGACGAGGAGACGGTGAGAAAAATGGCCAAAAAAATGAACGACCAGCTCAACCAGTTCAAAAGTCAATACCCAGGAAAGGATATGCAAGACTACCTGGCGATGTCTCTGCTCTCGTTTGTAACAGAAGAACAACCCTCCAACGCTCAGGTTGCTGCCGATCATGACACCACAGCATTTTTGTCCAACATTGAGGCAACCATTGACAAGGTTCTGGAAGACTGAGGGCCTTTTTAACTCATTTTTATCCCCTTTTTTTGTTAACTTCGCCAGTATTGCCCCCGTATGAAATATTTTCGAAGGGATTGATTATGAAACAGCAAAAAACAATTATTCATGGAATCGTCACTCATCATACCCATCATCACAGGGATTGTAGCCGCATTGGCTGGTCTCGGACTGGGTAAACTAATTTTCGCAAAAGATACCCAGGCCAGGGTCGAAGAAGCCAAAAAACAAGCAGCCCAAATCCTTTCAGACGCAGAATTCAAGTCTGAAAACCTCAAAAAAGAGAAACTCCTTGAAGCAAAAGAAAAGTTTGTACAACTCAAAGCTGACCATGAAAGGGATAGCTTAGAGAAGAACAAGAAAATCAACGACGCCGAGAATAGGATCAAGCAAAAGGAGCAAACCATCAACCAAAAGGTTGAAGCGGTTGAGAAGCAGGTAAAGGAAAACGACACCATCAAGGAACACCTCAACAGGCAGATCGAGATCGTCAATCAAAAAAGGACTGAGCTCGAAAAACACCAGGAAGAGCATATCCGCAAGCTGGAAAAAATTGCTGGTCTCAGCGCAGAAGATGCCAAGGCACAATTGATTGAGAGCCTCAAGCAAGAGGCACAAACCAGGGCACTTTCCCTGCAGCAGGAGATCATTGAAGATGCCCGCCAGAAGGCCAACAAGGAAGCCAGGAAGATCATCATCCAGAGCATCCAGCGTACCGCAGCAGAACAGACCATTGAGAATACTGTCACTGTTTTCCAATTGGAAAGCGATGAAATAAAAGGACAAATCATCGGACGTGAAGGCCGCAACATCCGTGCCATTGAAGCCGCAACCGGGGTTGACCTGGTGGTGGACGATACACCGGAGGCCATTGTACTTTCCTCATTCGATCCATTGAGAAGGGAGATTGCCAGGCTTGCATTGCAACGCCTTGTAAGCGACGGAAGGATCCACCCTGCAAGGATTGAGGAAGTAGTTGAAAAAACCCGCAGGCAGTTGGAAGAGCAGGTGATGGAAATCGGAGAAAGAACCATCATAGAATTGGGCATACACGGGCTTCACAAGGAACTGGTGCGTGTTGTGGGCAAGATGAGGTTCAGGTCTTCTTATGGCCAAAACCTTCTGATGCACAGCCGCGAGGTGGCCAACCTTTGTGGCATCATGGCCGCTGAATTGGGCATGAACTCCAAATTGGCCAAACGCGCCGGTCTCTTGCATGATATTGGCAAGGTGCCAGATGAAGAAACTGAACTGAGCCATGCATTGCTGGGAGGTAAATTGGCAGAAAAATACGGTGAAAATCCTGCCGTAGTCAATGCCATTGCTGCTCACCACGATGAAACCGAAATGCAATATGTTATTTCCCCTATCATCCAAGCCTGTGACGCGATCAGCGGAGCAAGACCAGGTGCCAGGAGAGAGATCATGCAACAGTACATTCAGCGGATCAAGGACCTCGAAAACCTGGCCATGACTTACCAGGGAGTAGAAAAGGCGTATGCGATCCAGGCAGGAAGAGAACTGAGGGTCATTGTTGAAGCCGACAAGGTTACAGACGGAGACAGCGATAAGCTCAGTTTTGACATGGCACAGAAGATCCAAACTGAAATGACCTACCCTGGTCAAATCAAGGTAACGGTGATTCGTGAAAAGAGGGCTGTCAACGTGGCCAGATAATAAATAGATTTTGTAATAAATAGGAATAATTATACTTTTGCACTCCAAATTTTTAGGTTATGAATCAAGCAATCGCATTTGTACATGAGCAGTTGACTCCGGTCAACAATTTCCCTAAGTTCAAAGCCGGTGACAATGTTACCGTTAACTATAAGATCATTGAAGGAAACAAGGAAAGGATCCAGAGCTTCAAAGGCGATGTTATCAAACGCCAGGGAACCGCAGGAACCGCTACATTCACCGTAAGGAAAATGTCTGATGGTGTTGGTGTTGAAAGAACTTTTCCGGTAGCTTCCCCTAATATCGAATCAGTTACCTTGAACAAAACCGGTAGGGTTCGCCGTGCCAAGCTTTACTTCCTCAGGGAAAGAAGCGGTAAAAGGGCAAGGATCAAGGAAAAAAGGGTTAGATAATCCCTGTTACAATTTTTTGTTAATCCCGCCTGGTGCGGGATTTTTTTATGCCCAGGCCTTCTAAAGCCATGAAAAAAATAGTAGATTTGTCTTCTATCAAAATTTACAACTATGTTATCCAATAGCGCATTTTTGTTGGCAATGCCAGGTGGTTCTGAATGGATCTTTATCATACTTGCAGTATTGATCCTTTTCGGAGGCCGCAAAATCCCTGAATTCATGCGTGGGCTTGGAAAAGGCATCCGTGAATTCAACGATGCAAAATCCAACGTAAAGAAAGAGATCGAAGACGGCATGCAAGAAAAAGACAAGCCAGCCAACTAATTCTTAGCTGTCAAGATTGTACGTTCACCATTCTATACCGGAACTCCGAAGGAAATTGTCGTGCGGCGAACTCAGCTGTACAGACATCACATCCTCCTATCTTACTCAAATCGCAGGCAAGCATCACCTGAATGCTTTCATTGAAGTATTTAAAGAAGATGCACTGGAAAGGGCCAAAACCCTTGACCAAAAAAAGAACGACCCTTCTTCCTGGGGTAGATTATACGGGGTAATCATAGGCATCAAGGACGTTCTCTGTTACAAGGACCATCATGTAGGCGCTGCTTCCGGCATCTTGAAAGGCTATTCAGCCATTTACAATGCAACAGCCATTCAACGCTTGTTGGATGAGGATGCCATCATCATTGGCAACCTGAACTGCGATGAATTTGCGATGGGGTCTTCCAATGAGAACTCGGTTCACGGCAAGGTATTGAATGCCGTAGACGAAACTCGGGTTCCTGGAGGCTCATCAGGTGGATCTGCCGTAGCTGTGCAGGCCGACATGTGCATGGTCAGCCTCGGATCGGATACAGGGGGTTCAGTAAGACAGCCTGCAGATTTTTGTGGCATTGTTGGGATGAAGCCCGGCTATGGAAGGATTTCCCGTTATGGACTCTTGGCCTATGCCTCTTCATTCGATCAAATCGGCATATTCTCCAAAAACATCGAAGACCTCTCGATTGTACTTTCCGTGATTGCAGGACAGGATGAATTCGACAGCACCTGCAGCGATGCCCCAGTGCCGAACTATGCTGCACAGCTCGATACTGACCACAAGTACCGTCTGGCATACTTTCCTCAAAGCCTTGATCATCCATCCCTGGATCCTGAGATCAGGAAAAGCATCATTGATTGGATGGAAATGCTCAAAAACGCAGGCCATACCATTGAGCCAGTTGACTTCAACTATCTTGACCATATTGTTCCTGCGTACTACGTGCTGACTACAGCAGAAGCATCCTCCAATCTTTCCCGCTATGATGGAATCAAATTTGGGTACAGAACAACCAGCCCAACCGATAATTTGAATGATCTCTATAAAAAAACCAGGTCCGAAGGTTTCGGCAAGGAAGTCAAACGCAGGATCATGCTTGGCACCTTTGTACTCAGCACTGGTTACTATGATGCCTATTATGCAAAGGCACAGCAAGTACGCCGCCTGATTGCGGACAAGACCAATGAAGTATTTGCAGCATACGATCTTATCCTCATGCCAACAACCCCCTCTACGGCCTTTCGTTTTGGCGAAAAAAGCAATGATGCGGTTGAGATGTTCCTGGGAGATCTGTACACTGTCTATGCCAATCTCGCAGGCATTGCTGGCATATCGCTACCCCTCTTCAAACACTCCAATGGCATGCCTTTTGGTGTCCAAGTGATGTCTGACAGATTGCAGGAAAATAAACTCCTGGATTTTTCCTCCAGGGCCATGAAAGCTTAACCATGGCCACTGGTAAATCTTTCTTCGCATGCTTACTCGGAATCTCCCTGTTTATTGCCAGTCATGGTACAACTATACACCAACAGGATACCAGCAAACTCCCCAAAATTCAGTGGGATGAGTTGAACCCACGCGCTGTTGGGTTTGTAAAGGATTACCTGGAAATTCATGAAGCCCGTTTGACCAACATGAAAGTTTGGGGCCAGCCCTATTTCATCATGATTGAATCTGTCCTCAACCGATACCATCTCCCACCATCACTCAAATACCTGGCCGTCATAGAATCAGACCTCAAAAGTACTGCCCTGTCCTCAGCAGGCGCAGTCGGTCCCTGGCAATTCATGCCAGGCACTGCAAGAGACCTGGGGCTGATGGTTACAGCCACAAGAGATGACAGGATGGATCTTTACAAAAGCACCCATGCTGCAGCAAAGTTTCTTAGCCGACTTTACGAACAACTGGGCGATTGGTTGCTAGTGGTGGCAGCATACAACGGAGGTCCTGCGAGGGTGGAAAAAATCATTGCGACAAAGCAGTCAAGGGATTTCTGGATGATCCAACAACATTTGCCTGCAGAGTCCAGGAACCATGTGAAAAAATTCATCGCCACCCACTATATTTTTGAACGCAATGGGAGTGAAACAACAGGAATAAAGAAAGCAGATGAAAAACTTACTGTACTGAGTGCAGAAGAGCTTGCCTCAACAGATACCATGAGCATTACTGGCCGGTATGCAAGTCAAGTCATCACCAAGAATCTTGCCATTGACCTGATACAGTTCAACAAATGGAACCCCGATTTTGATAATAAAGTATCTACGGAGAATTATCCCATCAGGTTGCCCAAAGAAAAAATAAACTTGTTCAATCAAAAGCGCAATCTGATTGTACAGGAGTCGATCATGATGATCATGCAACAAAATTCAACTGCTGGAGATGGATTCCCTGAACCAGTCAAATTAACTGTGCCAGTAAAAACAATGAAACCGGTGAAAAAGAAAGGATGACCTAAAAATCATCGTCGTCGTCAAAACCGCCACCGCCGCCAGCTCCGTCGTCAAAATAGCCCAGATCTTTGAACTCATCATCAATTGAAAAGTCCTCATCGTCTGAAGCTTTTTTACCGCCTGATTTGGATGACTTGGATTTAGGAATATCAAACTCCTGGAAGTCTGGATCCCAGCTGTCATCTTCTTCAGCTTTTTCCCAATCGTCATCAACATCAACATCTGCATCATCGTCGTCGTCAGAAGATCTTCCAGATTTTTTTGCAGGCAATTCATCGTCCTGATCAAAATCATCATCCTCCTCCTCTTTCTTCTTCGACTTTGGTGCTGACTTAGCAGCTTTTGAAGAAGCTTCACTTCCTGAAGGTGTAGCGGTAACCTTTTTTTCTTTTATTGACTTTGCCATAGCAACAAGCGATTTACACTGTAAAATTTCTGAGACTTTTTTACTTGACCAAATATTTTGAAAATATTTTTTCTTTTATTGCCAATTACTAGGCTTTGATGATCTGATCACGCTCTGGACCATTGGAAATATAGCTGACATCAACACCCAAATAATCATTGATGAATGCAATATAATTCTTCATTGCCTGGGGGAGACTCGCATTATCCCTGATCTTTGTTATGTCTGTTTGCCATCCTGCAAACTGCTCATAATGCGGTGCGATAGGCATTTTTGACATCTGGTAAGGAACTGCTTTTTCTTGTTTCCCGTCGATGCCATAACTGGTACAAACAGAAAGTTCCTCAAATGCATCGAGTACATCTGCCTTGGTCATGACAATCTGAGTTACACCATTGACCATGCAGGCAAAATTCAAAGCAACAAGGTCAATCCATCCGCACCTGCGGGGTCTGCCGGTGGTGGCGCCAAATTCACTGCCTATTTTTCTCAGGCGCTCTCCGGTTTCTTCATGCAATTCAGTAGGGAAAGGTCCGCTACCGACCCTGGTACAATATGCTTTGGTAACACCAATGACTTCCTTGATTTTCTGTGGAGCAATACCCAATCCAGTGCAGACACCTGCAGAAATGGTGCTTGATGAAGTAACAAATGGGAACGTTCCAAAATCGACATCCAGCATGCTGCCTTGTGCACCTTCTGCAAGTACTTTTTTTCCTTCCCTGATTTTTTCGTTGATGAAATATTCACCATTGACAATCTTGAGGCTGCGCATGAATTCAATGGCCTCAAAAAATTCTTCTTCCCACTCGCTGATATCCTCATTGAAACCAAAAGAATCCAGCAACCTTTGGTGCTTCATCCTGAGTTTGATGTACTGCGTTGTGAAATTTTTATCCAACAAATCTCCCACCCTCAAACCGTTCCTGCCCGTTTTGTCCATGTAAGCAGGACCAATGCCTTTCAGCGTGGAACCGATTTTTTCATTTCCTTTTGAAAGTTCAGAAGCCTTGTCCAAGGCCCTGTGAGAGGGAAGGATCAAATGTGTTCTTTCCGCAACATAAAGATGCTTTCTTCCGTCGATCCCAAAAGCAGCCACCTTGTCGTATTCTTTTTTCAATGTGACTGCATCCAACACAACACCATTGCCGATGAGGTTGGTGGTGTTTTCATGAAAAATTCCAGAGGGAATCTGGTGCAACACCACTTTCTGGCCATTGACATACAAGGTATGACCAGCGTTGGGACCTCCCTGGAACCTGGCTATGATGTCATACTTTGGTGCAAAATAATCTACAATCTTCCCTTTTCCTTCGTCGCCCCATTGCAGGCCTAGTAGTACATCAACCATAAAATTGTTTAGCTGTTAAGTGGCAAATTTAATAGAATGAAGCAAAAGGCGGAAAAATAAATATCCTCATTTACGCATCAACATCGTACCGTTGAACAGATTGAATTCCTGGCAGTTCCCGGAGCTTGGCAAAAAGCATGTCCAACTCATCCTTGTCGTGCACATAGAGCCTGATATTGCCTTCAAAAATACCCTCCTTGGCTTCCACAGTAATGGCACTGATGTTGATGCGCAAGTCACCTGAAATCAGGTTGGTAATCTTGTGGATAACCCCCACATCGTCCAAACCAGTAATTTTCAGACCTGTAAGGAAAGATATTTCTTTGTTCTTGGCCCATTTGGTCTTCACGATTCTGTGACCAAAGCTTGACAAAAGCCTGGTGGCATTGGGGCAATTGATCCTGTGAATGATCAGCCCTTTCCCAGTGGAAACAAACCCAAACACATCGTCGCCAGGGATGGGCTTGCAGCAATTGGCAAGCGTATACACAATCCTGTCACTGCTTTCCCCGAAAATAATCAGCTCAGTATCCTTTTTGACTTCCTGTTTTGCGGGAAGCTGATCTGCTTTTTCTCCCTCAGGCTTTTTGATGCGAATCAACTCAAGCTTGTCCCCTCTAACCATGAACTCACTGAGCTCTCTGAGATTGATTTTCTTGATGGCGATCTGGTAAAAAAGATCAAGCACTGAAGGAAGTTTATAAAAAGTTGCCAGCTCCTCGAGATTGTGCTGCGACATGGTTGCGCCGATGGCCAATAATTTTTTTTCGGCAAAATATTTTCCGTCTTCAGCAACCTTTCTTTTTTCTTCTTTGAGCGCATCCTTGATCCTGTTCCGGGCCTTGGCGGTAACCACCATGGAAAGCCAATCTTCCGTGGGTTTTTGTTTGTTGGAGGTAATCACCTCAAGCTGGTCACCACTCCTCAATTTATGGCTGATGGGAACCAGCTTGTGGTTCACTTTGGCACCAATGCACTTGGAGCCAATCGCGGAGTGGATTGAAAAAGCAAAATCAAGTGCGGTAGACCCAATAGGAAGCATTTTGACATCTCCTTTCGGGGTGTAAACATAAATTTCTTCAGACAGAAAAGAAGTTTTGAAATCATGTAGAAAATCAATTGAACTGATGTCTTCACTTCCCAAGACTTCCTTGATTTGCGAAAACCAGATATCAAAACGGTCTTCTTCCCCTCCCCCTTCTTTGTATTTCCAGTGCGCAGCCAATCCTTTTTCAGCAATCTCATTCATCCTCTTAGAACGGATCTGCACTTCCACCCATTTCCCCTGTGGACCCATCACAGTGGTGTGCAAGGCTTCATACCCATTTGATTTGGGATTGCTCAACCAGTCGCGAAGCCTTTCTGGAGCTGGGTTGTACATGTCCGTAACAAATGAATACACCTTCCAGCAGGCCTCTTTTTCCATCTCAGAAGTCGTATCAACTATGACGCGGATCGCAAAAAGATCATATACTTCCTCAAACTCCACGTTCTTCTTCTTCATCTTGTTCCAGATGGAGTTGATGGATTTTGGACGACCGTAGATTTCATATTCAAATCCTGCCTTGTCCAGGCGCTCTCTCACAGGCTTGATGAATTCATTGATGTACCTGGATCTCTCCCGCTTGGTATCCGCCAGTTTCCGGGCAATGGTCCGGTAAATGTCTGGCTCAAGGTATTTCATGGCCAGGTCTTCCATTTCGGTCTTGATGATATAAAGCCCCATCCTGTGCGCCAGTGGTGCGTACACATAGACTGTCTCTGAAGAGACCTTGAGTTGCTTGTCGCGCTTCATGCTGTCCAGGGTCCGCATGTTGTGCATCCGGTCAGCAAGCTTGATCAGGATGACCCGTGGATCGTCCGTAAGGGTCAGGAGGATTTTCCTGAAATTCTCTGCCTGCTGGGTGGTGTTTTTGTCCACCACGGTGGCAATCTTGGTAAGCCCATCAATGATTTTGGTTATTTCTGTTCCAAACTCTCGCTGGATGTCTTCCAGGGTGATGTCGGTGTCCTCGACGGTATCATGCAACAACGCACAAATGGTTGATCGCACGCCAAGACCAATTTCCTCCACACAGATCATCGCCACTGCCAGGGGATGAAAGATATATGGTTCTCCACTTTTTCGCCGCATCGTCTTGTGCGCATCTACGGCCATTTCGAAGGCAGAACGAACCAATTCCTTGTCTCCTGTCTTCAATTTAGGCTTCAATACCCGCAGCAAAGCCCTGTACCGGCGGACAATTTCTTTTTTCTCCTGCTCCTCGGTAAGGTCGTAATTGGGTTGTACCATATCTTTTTCCAAAGCATCCATTGAATCAAATTTACTAAAATCGTTTTGATTCAGTTTTTTTCATCTGAAACTGCTACCTTTGCCACCCAATTTGAAAAGAGACAACTGTCTGTAATGCAGACAGCCCAAAATGCGGGTGTGGTGAAATTGGTAGACACGCCAGACTTAGGATCTGGTGCTGCGAGGCTTGGGGGTTCGAGTCCCTCCACCCGCACTTCTCTTTTCTCAATACAAATTAAAGTATGGCAACAATCAACCGGGAGCCAATTGCTCCCCTTCACGAAAAGATCACGGTAACTGTTTCTCCTTCAGATTACAATTCTAGCTACGAAACTTCCCTGAAGAAATACGCCAAGTCTGCCAACATACCTGGCTTCAGGAAGGGCATGGTACCTACCGGTGTTGTAAAAAAAATGTACGGTGCTTCTGTATTTGCTGAAGAGGTATTGAAGTCAATCGAAAATGAATTGATGCAGTACCTCCAACAGGAGAATATTTCCTACCTCGGACAGCCGATTCCAGAGGACGCCAATGATCCTGCCATGTTCAACCACAACGAACCAAAGGATTACAGCTTCTCTTTTGAAATTGGACTGAAGCCTGAATTTACCCTCCCCAATCTTGCCAATACCCCCACTACCCTCCATGTGGTAGAGGCTACCGATGAAATGGTTGAAGAGGAAATTGACAGGATCAGCCGCAGGTTGGGCAAAATGACAGAGCCTGAAACGGTAACCAATGAAGAAGATGTGTTGAATGTCTCCTTCCAAAAGGCTGACGCCGCTGGTGCTGTTGAAGAAGGTGCTGAAAAGAAAGAAAATTCCCTCTTGTTGAAATATTTCAGTGCAGCCACCAGGGCGGCATTGATGGGAAAGAAAAAAGATGAATCCATCGTGATTCAATTGGCTACTGCATTTGAAGAAAAAGAACGTGAGTGGCTTGCCGGTGATCTTGGCCTGGACAAGGACAAGGCTGAAGACATGGCCCAGTCTTTCCTCCTGCAGATCAGCAAGATTGCTTTTGTAGAAAAAAGACCCATGGACGAAGCTTTCTTCAAGGATGCCCTTCCTGGAAAAGAAATCGCTACCGAAGAAGCTTTCAGGACCGAGATCCGCAACCAGATAGCGGCTTATTGGAAGCAACAAGCCCAACACTTGTTGGAGCATGAAATCTTCCATATTCTCTCCGAAGAAACAACAATGAACTTCCCTGAAACTTTCCTCAAAACCTGGTTGCTCAAAAGCAGCGAAAAGGAACAAACGGAAGAATCCGTTGAAAAGGAATTTCCTGCCTTCCTCAACCAATTGAGGTGGACCTTGGTCAGCAACGAGATTGGAAGTCAAAACGCCATCCAGGTAAGCAGGGAAGAAATCATGGACAGCATTCGCCAGCAACTCATGGGATATTTTGGATCCATGAACATGGGTGGTAACTACGAGTGGTTGGACAGCTACGTTGAAAAGATGATGAGCGACAAACAACAAGTTGAAGGTGCTTATCAGCGTGTATTCAGCTCAAAAGTGCTTGAATGGGCCGCTTCACAAGCCCAACCCACTGAAAAAATAGTCAGCCCTGCAGAATTCCAAGAATTGCAGGGAAAACATAACCATTGATTGGTTTAGCCAGCTGAGGGGTTTAGGGGTTATTGAAATTGGGATTAAGCATTTATTCCTAAAGTTCTAACCCCTAAACCTCTCAACATTCATGGCATTTTGTCCGCTTTTGGCCCGGGCACGTTATTTGGTCACTATTTGTATTAATTTGCTCAAACAAAATCCTGATCATCATGAACCTTGGTAAGGAATTCGAAAAATTTGCGATAAAGGACAGGGGAATTTCCAGCAATACCCTTCATGGATATACCAACCACATGGTTACCAACCTGACCCCCAATATCATAGAGGAACGCCCCATGAATGTTGCGGTAATGGATGTGTACAGCAGGTTGATGATGGACCGCATCATTTTCCTTGGATATCCTATCACCGATGAGGTAGCCAATATCATCACGGCACAGCTGTTGTTCCTTGATAGCACAGACCGTACCCGCGACATCCAAATGTACATCAACAGCCCTGGTGGCTCAGTTTACTCGGGGATGGGCGTTTACGATACCATGCAATATGTAACCCCAGATGTTTCAACCATCTGCATTGGTGTTGCAGCCAGTATGGCAGCAGTATTGATGTGTGCAGGAACTGCAGGAAAAAGAACTGCACTGAAACATTCCAGGATCATGATGCACCAGCCCAGTGCAGGTGCTGGTGGGCAGGCCAGTGATATTGAAATCACAGTATCCCAGGTCAGGAAATTAAAGCACGAATTGTATGAAGTGGTCTCTGAGCACAGTGGCCAGCCCATCGAAAGGATAGAAAAAGATTTCGACAGGGATTTCTGGATGACTGCACTGGAGGCAAAAGAATACGGCTTGGTAGACGAAGTGCTCTTGCTTAACCCCAAAAAGAAGAAAGCCTAAACTGATCAATATGAAACTCAATCATATCAATCCTACACGCATGGACGAAGAACAGGAGCCGCAGCCGCAAGACAACATGATGGAAAACATGGTGTCCGGAGCCCGTTTCGATAAAAAATTCATTGAACAAAGGAAAATATTTCTCTGGGGTGTGGTAGACGACAAGTCAGCCAAAGACATCACAGCAAGGTTGATGTTCCTGGATGCCATTGATCCCGGAAAAGAAATCAAATTTTACATCAACAGCCCCGGTGGTGTTGTAACAAGCGGTATGGTCATTTACGATACCATGAGAATGATCAAGTCTCCTGTTTCTACCATCTGCATGGGAATGGCAGCCTCCATGGGTTCTATCCTGCTCAGTGGCGGTGAAAAAGGCAGGCGCTTTATTTTCCCGCATGGGGAAGTGATGATTCATCAACCTTCTGGTGGTGGTCAGGGCACCTCAGCAGACCTGGAAATCATGGCAGACCAGATCAGAAAGATCAAGGAATTGGGTGCCAAGATCCTGGCAGACAATTGTGGTCAGCCATTTGAAAAAATAATGAAAGATTTCAACCGCGACTACTGGATGGGTGCTGAAGAATCAGTCAAATATGGTATTGTTGACGGCATCCTAGACTCCATCTAACCCTTTCCAAAACCTTATCATGGCCAAATCTACCTTACATTGTTCATTTTGCGGAAGAAAACGCGATGAGGTCAAGATCCTTATTGCGGGCCAGGAAGGTCATATTTGCGAAGGATGTGTGGAACATGCAAGAGAAATTGTTCATACTGAAGTGGAGTCCAAACAAGAGGGCAAATCAGGATATAAACTGACCATCAAAAAGCCCATCGATCTCAAGCTCCATCTCGATGAATACATCATTGGTCAGGATGAGGCAAAAAAAATCATTTCTGTTGCTGTATACAACCACTACAAGCGACTGAACCAGGCAGCAAAAGGAGTAAAGAAATCCAGCACAGAAGATCCGGCTGATGAAATTGAAATAGAAAAAAGCAATGTGATAATGGTGGGGGAAACCGGAACCGGTAAAACCCTCCTTGCCAAAACAATTGCCAAACTGCTCAACGTTCCTTTTGCGATTGTGGATGCGACGGTGTTTACAGAAGCAGGGTATGTGGGTGAAGATGTGGAAAGCATCCTTACAAGATTACTGCAGATCTGCAACTACGATGTGGATGCTGCTGAGAAAGGAATTGTTTACATTGATGAAATTGACAAGATTGCAAGAAAGAGTGATAACCCTTCGATTACCAGGGATGTGAGTGGAGAAGGTGTTCAGCAGGGTCTGCTGAAACTTTTGGAAGGCACCGATGTATTGGTTCCGCCACAGGGAGGAAGGAAACATCCTGACCAAAAACTGATCAAGGTCAATACACAAAATATTCTCTTTATTTGTGGTGGCGCGTTTGATGGTGTAGACAAAATCATCTCACGCCGTGTCAACACCAATTCCATAGGATTCAATGTAAACAAGGACCTGCAAGATGCCATGAAAAGCAACCTGCTGAAATTTGTCAATGCACAGGACCTCAAATCCTTCGGATTGATTCCTGAATTGCTCGGAAGATTGCCAATCGTCACCTACCTCGATCCCTTGGACAAAGAAACCCTAAGGGCCATCCTGAGCAAACCCAAAAATGCATTGATCAAGCAATACACCAAACTGTTTCAATTGGAAGGCATTGCACTGAAAATTGAAGATGAAGTGCTAGACTTCATGGTTGAAAAGGCCATGGAATACAAACTGGGAGCAAGAGGCCTCCGATCTATCTGCGAGAGCATCCTGACAGATGCTATGTTTGAGCTGCCTTCTTCTGATGTAAAGGAATTTACACTGACTGCTGACTATGCGAGGAATAAATTTGACCATACCAAAATGGGCATCCTCAAGGTTGCCTGATCCACAATGAAGGAACTCATCGATCAGCTGAAAAAAGAGGCCGATATCAGTGAAAAACAGGCACTGGAAGCCATTCGCATCATCAAGGAGTTTGCAAAAAGAAAATTTCCCGTTTTTGGTGGCGCCATTGATAAGCTTTTTGACAAATACGCTCCCAAGGAAGAAGAAGATTTTATGGATTAGGATACTGATCATCCTCGAATGAAAAATAAGGCTTCATCCTGTCAATCTCCTCTTTTTTTACTGCAACAAGTTGATACAAATCCTCTAGCGTTTTGATCTCACCATGGGTTTGCCTGAAGGCAACCAATGATTTTGCAAATGCATGTCCCATATAAGGATGATGCCGAAAATCAGCATAGCTGCACTTATTGACAGCCAGCTTTGTCAGTGAACCATTGATGGGAACAAAAACCCTTGAAGCCAATACTTTCAAGACAGTGTCTTGCAGGCCATAGACTTCTTTTAACTGTGCAACATCATGAAACCCACCCAGCCGATCCCTGTATTTGATGATCCGCGCTGACAAGCGTTCACCAATGCCTGGCAAGGCTTCCAACATGACACTATCCGCTTCATTCAGGTTGATCAGTATCGGTTTTCGCTCTTGCCTTGGAGGAGCTGTATTTTTTTCTTGATAACCATACTGGCTGGGCAAGCGCTGTCTATCTTGATATGCCGCATTGGGATAATAGGACCGAAATTTTCTTTGATAAGCAAATGAATCACGCTTTTGTATGAGCAGTTTTTTGGCCTGACTGAGCTGTAGCGGAGTGATCTCCAAAATTTCCTCAGGTGGTTTTTCTGCTGCAAAAAATACAGGGAGTATCCACAACAACATTGCAATCACAGTCAGCAAATAAATACCCCTTCTCTCTTTTTTAGAAAATGAAAGAAAAACCTTGATTTGTTCTTTGAAGTCCATGACACAAACCTAGGCGGCGCGCTGTTTTGAATCAAGGGGAAAAAACAGGATCAGGCTGTTTTATTCACTGAAATAATGAGGCCATCATGGGCCAATTGCATCCCTTTGGGTAAGGTCTGGTTAACGGCTTGGTGAAGTCCCATCTGATGGCTGATATGGGTGAAATAGGTTTGGGGAACATTCAATTCCGAAGCAAGTGCTATTGCCTCTTGCAAAGTAAAATGGGAAATATGTTTTTCCTGTCGCAGGGCATTGATCACGAGCACCTCGGATCCCCTGATCTTTTCTTTTTCGGATGCTTCAATAAAGTTGGCATCGGTGATGTATGTGAAGTCGCCAATCCGGTAACCCGTGACACCCATGTGCAAATGCCTTACCTGTATGGGAATAAAATGAAGATCCCCAACAGAAAATGGCTGATCATCAATCACATGAAGATCCAGCTCAGGAATTCCGGGATATTTTTTTTCGCTAAAAGCATAATAAAAATCGCGCTTCACAGCATGGGCAGTCTCTTCATTGGCAAAAAGATGCATAGGGCGTTGGCTGAAAAAATTATAGGCCCTGATATCATCCAGCCCGGCAATATGGTCTTTGTGTGAATGGGTAAAAACGACTGCATCGAGATGATCAACCGATGACCTGAGCATCTGGTAGCGAAAATCAGGTGTTGTATCTATTACAATTGTGGTGGAGGCAGATCGCAGCAATACGCTGCTGCGCAGGCGCTTGTCTTTCTTATCTATAGATTGACATACCTGACACTTACAGGCGATCATTGGAACTCCACCACTGGTTCCTGTTCCAAGAAATTCAACACTGAGCGACAATGCAGGTATATTGATTGAAGAAAGAAAATTAACTAGGCTTCTACCGGGATCAATTCAGGCTTGAAGGTGATTTCCTCATATAGCTTTTTACTGTCAATACTCAAGTGATCCGCTTCTATGGAAAGATTGGAAACAAGGTCAATCAAAGTATTGATCCTTCCCTCAGTTTGCAAAAACTTGTTCAGCACCACTACCTTTTTGGATTCAAGTACACAGTAGCCACTCTGGAATGTGCCTCTCTCATACCTGATGATATATCCAGCCTCAGAAACGATCTTCTCAATTTTTTCAAGTGTTGAAGGAGTGAACCTTAACTTCATGGAAAGGGTTTTTACAAATTTAACGAATGGGCTATTGGTAAGCGGGCAAGCAAGTGAATAGTTGTGAACATTTTAACCCATAGCTGTGAATAATCATTTTATGATTATTCAGCACCCTGTTCAGAAAAAAACGCTATTCAATGTCAATTAAACAGTGTAATACCTCTTGCCGTTCATACCTTTGCCCTGGCTGCGCCATTCACTTAAACCAGCATCACCATGTCATACAGGAAGATCATCAATGATCCTGTCCACGGATTCATCACCATCAGCGACCCGTTGATCTATAGCATCATCTCCCATCCTTGGTTCCAGCGATTGAGAAGAATCAACCAAATGGCCATGTCATACCTGGTCTACCCCGGAGCAGTACACTCAAGACTTCACCATGCACTGGGTGCATACCACCTGATGCACAATGCCTTGTATGAGCTCAAGCAAAAAGGAGTTGAATTTTCTGAGGAAGAAGAGCAGGCTGCCAAGATTGCCATTCTCTTGCACGATGTCGGACATGGCCCGTTTTCACATGCACTGGAGTCCATGGTGGTGAAAGACCTGGAACACGAGACCCTGTCTTTGATGATCATGGAAGAATTGAACAAGTCAATGGGCGGAAAACTTGATATGGCTATTGCGATATTCAGGAATGTTTATCCCAAAAAATTCCTGCACCAATTGATCAGCGGACAGCTTGATGTTGACAGGATGGACTACCTGACAAGGGATAGCTTTTTTTCTGGGGTGATCGAGGGCATGATTGGTTGCGACAGGATCATTAAGATGCTTACTGTGCACGATGGTCAACTCATGGTGGAAGAAAAAGGAATTTATTCAATAGAAGAGTTTCTGGTATCCCGAAGATTGATGTACTGGCAGGTGTACCAGCACAAAACGGTACTGAGTGCTGAAATGACAATGGTGAAGGTGTTGGAAAGGGCCATTTGGCTTCATCAACACGGAGACAGGCAGGTTGCGCAGAACAATGAGTTGAGCCAGCTGCTGTTTGGTAACCTGCAACAACTGCAAAGGGCAGACCTAGAATTGTTTTGCAGGTTAGACGACAGTGATGTGATCAGTGCCATCAAACAATGGAGAAACCATCCGGACAAAGTATTGTCCATCCTTTGTAATGCCTTGCTGGACAGGAAACTGTTTAAACTTCGGATGCAAAATGACCCCATCACCATGGAGGAACTCCATGAAAAAAGGGCGGCCATCGCCCACTCATCCTCTCTCAGTCAGGAAGATGCATCCTTCCTGGTCTTCACCGGAGAAGCAGAAAACAGCCTCTACAACCCCAATAACGAAAGAATCAACATTGTCTTTAAAGATGGCAGGGTGCGCGACATCTCTCAGGTAGACTCGCCACTCATCCATCAAAACCTTTCCCGTCCTGTAAAAAAATTTTACATTTGTTTTTACCAATGCTAGATTGGGCAGTCTAAAAAAAACAAACGCTACAGTAGATCCATAAAGGCCATCTGTCGAAAGCAATACATGAATATGCAATTTTCAGCACAGCAAATTTCAGCCCTGATCAATGGCCAAATAGAGGGAAACCCTGCGGCAACGGTAAGTGGTTTCGCCAAGATAGAAGAAGCCCAGCCCACTGACCTGGCCTTTCTGGCCAATCCCAAATACGAAGAATATCTCTATACAACCACAGCCGGAATCATCATCATTGGTGAGGCCCTTCAGCTGAAAAAGGCCGTCAATGCTACCCTGATCAGGGTCAAAGATGCATACTCTTCATTTGCCCAACTGATGCAATATTATCAGCAATTGAAGGAAAAAAGCATGACTGGCATCCAGGAACCCGTTTATATTCATCCTTCCGCCACCATCGGAAAAGACGTATTCATTGGCGCATTTGCCTACATCGGAGAAAATGCAGTCATTGGTGAAGGAGCCAGGATTTATCCCCAGGTTTTTATTGGCAACAATGCCTCCGTTGGACAGCATTCAACATTACACCCAGGAGTTAAGTTATACCACGATTGCCTGATCGGCATGCATGTAACCGTTCACGCTGGTACAGTCATTGGGAGCGATGGCTTCGGCTTTGCTCCCCAGCAAAATGGCACGTACAATAAAGTTCCACAACTGGGCAATGTTGTGGTGGAAGATCATGTTGAAATCGGATCCAATACCTGCATCGATAGGGCTACCATGGGCTCAACCATCATCAGAAAGGGCACAAAACTGGATAATCTGCTGCAAATAGCACACAATGTTGAAGTGGGTGAAAACAGTGTGATCGCAGCCCAAACAGGTGTCAGCGGCAGTACCAAAATTGGAAAGAATGTCATGATTGCCGGACAGGTAGGCGTGGCTGGTCATATCAGTGTAGCAGATGGTACCAAAGTAGGCGGACAGAGTGGTTTGACCAAATCAATCATGGTAGAAAACACCGCTGTAGATGGAACTCCTGCCTTCGATTACAAGGAATCCCTCCGTTCCAAAACCGTATTCAAGCGCTTGCCGGCATTGGAGAAAAAAATAAATGAACTGGAGCTGGCCATAGCCGATTTATACAAGGAACGGGAAGCATTTCTTCCTAAGAATTGATTTTCAATATATTATAACCAGATCTCACCTGTGAAAAATGGTTTATCTTTGCAGCCAATTTCAAGCGAATGAGTTTAAAATTCAACCCAGACAAGCAACATACACTCAAGACATCTGTCAGCATTTCTGGCACTGGTTTGCATACGGGCATTTTAGTTGACATGGTGCTACAGCCTGCCAACGCAGGATTCGGTTTTCAGTTCAAACGCGTTGATCTTCCTGGCGAGCCAGTGATCAAAGCAGACTGTGACCTCGTAACAGATACCTCAAGAGGCACAACACTGGAAGACAATGGAGCGAAAGTCAGCACAGTAGAACATATCCTTGCCGCATTGGTAGGGATGGGTGTTGACAATTGTCTGATTGAAATCAATGGACCAGAAATTCCGATCATGGATGGAAGTTCCCAGCCTTTTGTTGAAGTCATCGAAAAGGCCGGCATTGCAGAGCAGGAAGCAGCAAAACACTGGTACACGATTGATACCAATATTTCATTTTACCACGAAGGCAAAAGGGTGGAAATGGTCGCCATGCCTGCGGTAGAATACAAGGTTACCACGCTGATTGATTTCAACAGCCCTGTACTGGGCACACAACATGCTGGTCTCAAGGATATCAGTGATTTCAAGGCTGAGATTGCCCCCTGCAGAACCTTCTGCTTCTTGCATGAGCTGGAGGCCTTGCTGGCGAATAACCTGATCAAGGGCGGAGACATCAACAATGCCATCGTTGTGGTGGATAAGGCAGTGACGGATGAAGAAATGAGCAGGCTGGCTGGCATATTCAAAAGAGACAATATTGAAGTCAAAAGCGAAGGTTATCTCAACAATCTTGAACTCAGGTTCCCCAATGAACCAGCACGCCACAAGTTGCTGGATGTGATTGGGGATCTTGCACTGATTGGTTATCCAATCAAGGCACATATCATTGCCAACAGGCCGGGGCATTACTCCAATGTTGAGTTTGCCAAACTGATCAAGCAATACATCAAGAAGAACAAGCATGTGAAAAATGTGCCTGTTTACGACCCCAACCAACAACCGGTTTACAATACCACACAGATAGAAAAAGTACTTCCGCACAGGTATCCCTTCCTGCTGGTTGACAAGATCATTGAACTCAGTGATACCCATATCGTGGGCATAAAGAATGTCACCTTCAATGAGCCGTTTTTTGCAGGGCATTTTCCCGGAAACCCTGTGATGCCGGGCGTTTTGCAGGTTGAGGCCCTTGCCCAGACAGGTGGAATCCTTGCCATCAATTGTCTTCCTCCTGGTGAGTATGACACCTATTTTGTGAAGATTGACAACTGCAAATTCAAACAAAAAGTTGTTCCTGGAGACACGCTGATCATGAAGCTAGAACTGACAGGTCCTATCCGCAGAGGAATCTGTGAAATGATCGGTACGGTATACGTTGGCAATAAAATTACCACAGAAACCATGTTGATGGCGCAATTGGTGAAGCGAGAAGGAGTCTAATACTTAATGAACGAAATCATGATCCATCCACATACATACATTCACCATAACGCCAAAGTGGCCACCAATGTCAAAATTGATCCTTTTTCGGTGATCCATCAGAATGTTGAGATTGGCGAAGGGACCTGGATTGGCAGCAATGTAACCATCATGGATGGCGCCCGCATTGGTAAGAATTGCAGGATTTTTCCAGGTGCTGTTATTTCTGCCGCTCCCCAAGACCTTAAGTTTGAAGGAGAAGTGACCAGTGTGGAAATCGGCGACAATACCACCATCCGTGAATTTGTGACCATCCACCGGGGAACAAAAGACAAATGGAAAACAGTAGTGGGTAAAAATTGCCTGATCATGGCCTACAGCCATATAGCCCATGATTGCGAAATTGGCGACAACTGCATCATGAGCAACAACACCCAAATTGCCGGGCATGTGGTGATGGGAGATTATGCCATCCTTGCAGGGATGTGCGCGGTTCACCAGTTCGTAAAAATTGGCCAGCATTCATTCATCGCAGGAGGTTCTCTTGTTCAAAAAGATGTTCCTCCCTATATTAAAGCAGGAAGGACGCCCCTTTCCTATGCAGGCGTCAACTCGGTTGGCCTCAAGCGCAAAGGATTTACGGTCGAAAAAATAAATGAAATCCTGGACATTTACCGCTATGTCTACAACAAGGGCATGAATACCACCCAGGCCATGGATTATATCGAAGAAGAATTTCCTGTTACCGATGAAAGGGATGAGATTGTAACCTTTATCCGTGAGAGTGGCAGGGGTATCATCAAGCGTTTCAGTAAAAACTCCATTGATGAGGATCTCGGTAACTGATGCCGGAAAACGATTCAACCGTGAATGGATCTTCAGGAATCTTAGCCTGGAACTGCATTCCAACCAGCACTATGCCATCACCGGGCACAATGGCTCCGGCAAATCAACTTTTCTCCAGTGCATTGCAGGTTCTTTGTACACAACAGAGGGAAAAATAACCTTCACGCTTAATGGAAAACTGCTGGAACCTGAAGTGGTTTACAAGCAACTTTCCATCTGTGCCCCTTACCTGGAGCTGATAGAGGAAATGACAGCCATCGAGTTTCTCAACTATCATGCCTCCTTCAAGCCTTTGATCAAGGGCTGGGATGCATCAGGGATCATAGAAGAAATAGGGCTTTCCAAGGCAAAACAAAAACAAATCAGGTACTTCAGCTCTGGCATGAAGCAAAGGGTGAAGCTGGCACAAGCCTTTTTTTCTGACTCACCTTTGTTGCTGTTGGATGAGCCTTGCACCAACCTCGACCAGCAAGGCATCGATTTGTACAAGCACTTGATTTCATCACTTTGCAAGAACAGGTTGGTGCTGATCAGCAGCAATGATGCCATTGAATATGGCAGTTGTACCGAGTTCATCAGGATGGGTGTGTAAAACTGGTGATAGACTAGATTTTTTCTTTCTGTGAATAGGTTTAATTTTGCGCAAACTTTACTCCATGGCACACGACAATCTCGTTTTTGACCTGCTGAACAAAGAACTCAAAAGACAGAGGGAAGGCATTGAGCTGATTGCTTCTGAAAACTTTACCTCCCTTCAGGTGATGCAGGCAACAGGGTCTGTTGCCACCAACAAATATGCCGAAGGTTATCCCGGAAAAAGATACTATGGTGGATGCGAGGTAGTGGATGAGATTGAAACCATCGCCATCGACAGGCTGAAGCAAATATTCAAAGCATCATGGGCCAACGTGCAGCCCCACAGTGGTGCACAGGCCAATACTGCAGTATTTCTTGCCTGCCTGAAACCAGGCGACAAGATACTTGGACTGGACCTCAGCATGGGTGGACACCTGACCCATGGCAGCCCCGCCAACTTCAGCGGAAAGACCTACCAGTCTTTCTTTTATGGTGTTGACAGGGAAACAGGATTGGTCAATTATGAGCAACTCGAAGCGACAGCCCGTGCAGAAAAACCCAAAATGATTATTTGCGGCGCATCAGCATACAGCCGCGACTGGGACTATGCCCGCATCCGTGCGGTTGCCGATGAAATTGGCGCCCTGGTGTTGGCTGACATTGCCCATCCTGCCGGATTGGTAGCAGCTGGTTTGTTGAACGATCCATTCGATCATTGTCATATCGTCACATCAACCACCCACAAAACCTTGCGTGGACCGCGCGGTGGTGTGATCATGATGAGGAATGATTTTGAAAATCCATTTGGTCTGAAAGACCCCAAGGGAAATATCCGTTCCATGAGTGCATTGCTTGACCTAGCTGTATTTCCAGGCATGCAGGGTGGACCATTGGAACATGTGATTGCTGCAAAAGCTGTAGCATTTGGAGAAATCCTTGATCCTTCTTTCAAGGTCTACCAACAACAGGTGCAGGAAAATGCCCAGACCATGGCTGCTGCCTTTGTTAAAAGAGATTATCACCTGATCAGTGGTGGCACAGAAAACCACCTGATGCTCATCGATTTGAGGAACAAAAACATCACAGGCAAAAAAGCACAGGAAACACTTGACAGGGCGCACATCACCCTGAACAAGAACTCAGTGCCTTATGATGACAAGAGCCCGTTTGTTACCTCTGGAATCAGGATTGGCGTACCCGCCATCACCACCCGTGGCCTGAACGCAAGCCACATGCAAACAGTGGTAGACATGATTGACAAGGTGTTGATGAATGCCGATGACGAAACAGTTATTGCAGCAGTGAAAGGTGATGTAAAGGCCTTCATGCAACAGTTTCCGCTTTATCCCGAACTCGGATAAAATATTTTTATGATACAAAGAATTCAATCGCTTTGGTTATTGCTCAGTGCATTGTGTGCTGCCTTGATCCTGTTTGTTCCTGTTTTTTCAGGAGCAGCTGCAGACGGGCTGGTCAAAGTGTTTTCCATTCGCGAAAACCTGATCTTGCTGCTGATTGTGGTGCTGTCCATTGTCATCCCTTTCATCAATATTTTTCTTTTCAAGAACCGTGGGCTGCAGAAAAAATTGATCATCAACAACATGATTCTTTCTGTATTGACAGTTGCCACTGAATATTTCTCAGTAGACAAGTTCAAGCAACAATTTGGTATTACACAGGGAACCTGGGAGATAAGCGCCATACTTCCTTTCTTTATCATCCTCTTTCTGGTCTTCGCTTTCAGGGGCATCAGAAAGGATGAGAAGTTGCTGAGTGAAGCGAATAGAATGAGATGAGGGATGAGGGACAAGGGACGAGGGACTAGGGACGAGTGAAGCAGCATTTGTGTGAAATCTCTTTATTACAAATTCCAAAAGCGCCTATCGGTCTGGCTTATCAAAATATCAAGGGGCTCAAGCAATGCTTGGCCCCTTTTTCAGTTTAAGACAGTATCTGAAAATCCCCTGGCTGCTCCCTCGTCCCTTGTCCCTCATCCCTGGCTGTTCCTTTCCCTTGTCCCTTGTCCCTTGTCCCTTGTCCCTCATCCCTGGCTGTTCCTTTCCCTCGTCCCTTGTCCCTCGTCCCTTTTACCGGCTGTTCCTTTCCCTCATCCCTGGCTGTTCCCTCATCCCTTATTCATAAAACCCAAAACCATCTCCATCAAACAAGCCCTTGTCGCTTAGCTTAATATGCGGAATGACCAAGAGTGCCATGAATGACAATGACATGAATGGTGCTGAAAGCGTTGACCCCAGTGATTTTGCTGCCTTATCAATCGATGTGTACGCTGCTGCCACTGCATAACCATCCTCAGCACTCATCAGGCCGCCGATTGGTAATGGCAGGCAATGTTCTGTATCAGGTCCAACACAACTCACACCTCCTTTGGTTTCGATGACAAGATTGATGGCCTTGGCAAGGCTTTCATCGTCTACACCTATAGCTACAATATTGTGTGAATCGTGGGCAACAGATGAGGCGATGGCACCAGCAGTCAAACCAAACCGGTGGATGAATGCCTTGGCGATGGGTGCCTGATGGTACCGGTTGACCACAACAATCTTGAGCACATCATTGGCCGTATTGCTGCACCATGCGCCATTTCGAAGCAATGGTTGAAGTGAAATTTTATTCGTCATCAACTGTCCATCTATGCATTCAATGACAGGATACCCATACTCCCCCTCACCCAAAAGCTTCAGGTCCTCAACATCGATTTTTTCGATACCAAATCGATTGATGGGAGCTGATGAAGGCTTGTTATCCTTGGTTTCGACGGCATCTAAGCTGAGGTCAGGGATCAGCGAAAGACCGTTTTCAGCGACCTTGACCCCGTCAATATAGGTTGCCAATACCTTAAAATCTGACAGGTTGTTCAGAAGAATAAAATCAGCAGGGTCTCCCAATTTGAGCAAGCCTACATTGAGTTTATAATGCTCCACGGGATTGATACAGGCGGCTTGCAAAATATTGAAGACATCATAGCCTTCCTTCACCGCTCTCGCGCAGAGTTGGTTGATATGGCCTTCTACCAAACTATCCGGATGTTTGTCATCGGAACAGAACATGATCATTTCAGGATGGGACTCAATCAAAGGTATCAACGCATCAAAATTCTTTGCTGCACTGCCTTCCCTGATGATGATCTTCATCCCAAGGGTAAGTTTTTCTTTTGCCTCTTCTATTGTAAAGCATTCATGATCGGTTGAAATGCCTCTTGCAACATAGGTCCTCAATCCATCGCCGCTAAGACCTGGTGCATGGCCGTCAACTGGCTTTCCAAGTGCCTGTGCCGAAGCAATTTTCTCAAGGATTTCCGGATCTCCCGCAATGGCACCAGGAAAATTCATCATCTCGGTCAGGTACTTGACATCTTCACTTTCCAACAAGGCTTTAACATGAGAAGCATCCAGTACATCACCGGCTGTTTCGAAAACGGTGGCAGGCACACAACTGGGTGCGCCAAAATTGAATTTGAAAGGGACGGTCTTCCCATTTTCAATCATGAACCTGACCCCCTCGATTCCACAAACATTGGCAATCTCATGGGGGTCACTAACCGTTGCTACCGTGCCATGAACTACTGCCAACCGGGCAAAAGCCGCAGGAATCAGCATGGAACTTTCAATATGAACATGTGCGTCTATGAAGCCCGGAATGATGAATGGCAAGGAAGGATCAGATGATATGCCTTCAAGCATTTCAATCACTTGGATTCTCCCCTCACGGACTTCAATTGAGGCGGGAGACAAACTTCTCGACAGGCAGTCAACCAGATTGCCCCTGATGGTGAAATGGTTCATGAACGGGAATTTACGAAGGATTTGGATTGTTTGACTGCGTGGATTTACCGCTGGTGTAGAAATTTCAACATTTTACAGAGAAGTTTTTTGCTGAAAAGCAAAGCGACCTATCTTGCATAGAAATACAAAACATGAAACTGATCAAATATCTTTCATTCGCAGTCACTGGCTTGCTCTTGTCTGCAATGTCCTTCGCACAAACAGCAGATGAAATTGTTACAAAACACATTAACGCCATTGGCGGCATTGACAACTGGAAAAAAGTAAACAGCATGAGGCAGGAAGCTACCCTGAGTGTTCAGGGAATGGATATCCCTGTTGTTATCTCTGCAGTCCACAACAAGGCTACCAAGCAGGAATATACGGTGATGGGCATGACAGGATACTCCATCATTACTGCTGAAGGTGGATGGAATTTCAATCCAATGCAAGGCAAGACCAAGCCAGAACCAATTACACAGGATGAATTGAAATATGGCAAAGATCAGCTGGACCTCCAGGGCGACTTTGTTGACTACAAAGCCAAAGGTCATAGCATTCAGCTTATGGAGAAAGAAGATGTCGAAGGCGTTGAATGCTTAAAGCTGAAACTGACCAGGAAAAGTGGTAATGAGTCCATTTTCTTCTTCGATCCCAAAACGTATTATATCGTGCGTACCAGCTCAAAAATTTCTGCCAACGGTCAAGAAGTTGAATCAGTGGTCAACCTGAGCAACTACCAGAAATTACCTGAAGGCATTGTTGTTCCACATACCATTGAAAACAGCGCTATTCCTGCACCCATCACGCTGAACAAAGTCATTGTCAATGGAAAAATTGATGAGGCTGTTTTCAAAGTTGTGACTCAATAAACATATTCTCTCATACCCGAACCCGGTCCAAAGCCGGGTTTTTTTTATTAAAACAAGACCATGAATATTTCATTCAAATCAATTGGAATTACTGCTTATTGCATGGTAATTTTTTCCGCTGTAGCTGCACAATCGGAAGTGAATTCAAGCAGTTTTGGTACACTCGAAGCAAGGGTACTTGGCCCAGGAACCATGAGTGGAAGGATCTCTTCCATTGAGGGCGTTGAAGCAGAGAATGGCAAAACACTCTATATCGGCACTGCCGGCGGAGGGATCTGGAAAACAACCAATGCTGGAGCATCCTTCAAACCAGTTTTTGACAAATATTGCCAGAGCATCGGAGCCATCGCTATCGACCAGAAAAATCCAAAAGTTATCTATGCAGGTACCGGCGAAAGCAACATGCGCAACTCTGTATCCATTGGCAATGGTTTCTACAAATCCACCGATGCTGGAAGCAACTGGAGCAAGACCGGTGCACTTGACTCAACCGAACATATTGCAAAAATTGCCATCGACCCCTCCAACTCCAATACCATTTATGTTGCTGCACCCGGTCCGCTCTGGAGCGACAGCAAACACCGAGGGCTCTACAAATCCGTCGATGCAGGAAAAACCTTTGAAAAGATTCTCTACATCTCTGAAAAAGCTGGTTGTGCAGATGTTTCCATTGATCCAAGCAATCCCAATACCCTTTATGCAACCACCTGGGAGTTCAGGAGAACGCCTTACTCTTTTTCATCTGGTGGCGAAGGAAGTGGGATTTGGAAAAGTGTGGATGCCGGAAAAACATGGAAACAACTAGAGAACGGATTGCCTTCAAAACCCATTGGGAGAACGGCCTTGGCCATCTCACCCTCTTCACCCAACAACCTGATTGCCATCGTTGAAGCCAAACAAACAGGTTTGTATATTTCAAGCGATGGTGGTGCAAGTTGGAAACCACAAAGCGCTTCACTCAATGTTGTTTCAAGACCATTCTATTTCAGTACGCTGGTGATTGACCCTAAAGATTCCAAAAGGGTTTACCGCCCTGCTTATTCTTTTTCTTATTCAAGTGACGGAGGATATTCTTTTGCAGAAGCCAGTGGTGATGGAGGCTGGGTACACAGTGATCACCATGCGCTGTGGATCAACCCATCCAATACGAATCAGCTTTATTTAGGAACAGATGGTGGCGTTTACATGAGCCTTGACAGGGGTGCCACCTGGACCTTTATCCAAAACTTGCCTGTCGGGCAGTTTTATCATGTAGACCATGACATGGGCAAGCCCTACAAAGTATTTGGTGGATTACAAGACAATGGAAGCTGGGTTGCTCCTTCTTCAACAGCTGGTGGAGTGGCCAATGGCGACTGGAAACCTATCTATGGTGGTGATGGATTCTGGGTGGTTCCAGATCCAACGGACCCTAACATTGCCTATGCAGAGTCCCAGGGTGGAGATGTAAACAGGATTGATGTCAGAACAGTAAAATCCGTAAGCATTCGCCCGCTACAAACCAATGCAGAGGAAAAACTCAGGTGGAATTGGAATACTCCTATCGTTACAGGAAAGGGCAATCCAAAGAACCTTTATACTGCAGCCCAATACCTCTACCGCTCCATTGACCAGGGAAGGAATTGGCAAAAAATATCTCCAGACCTGACCACCAACGACAAGAAAAAACAGGAACAGGAAAACAATGGTGGTCTCAGTGCTGACAATACTTCCGCAGAAAACCATACCACCATTTTCACCATTGCTGAATCGCCGCTGGATGAAAAAACCATCTGGGTGGGAACCGATGATGGCAACCTTCAACTGACCCGCGATGGAGGAAAGACCTGGACCAATACCGCTGTAAACATCAATGGAACTGGCATCCCTGCACAAACATGGGTCAGCAGCATTGAGCCTTCGCATGTCAGTAAAGAGATTGTATATGCCACATTTGACAACCACATGTACGGCGACCACAATACCTATGCTGCGAAATCTACGGATGGAGGAAAGACTTGGAAAGCCTTTTCAAGCAATGAGTTCAGCGGATTTGCCCATAAAATCATCGAAGATCCTGATGACCTGCTCATTGCCACCCATGGAAGGGGCATCATGGTTGTGGATGATATTTCTGCCATGCGCGGGCTCACCAATGAGATCCTTGCAAAAGATGTGCATCTATTTGAAACAGGTGATATCACCCTCTCTACAGGTAGTTTTGGCAATGGTGGATTCCCCAGTACAGGCGGTTGGGTAGCACCGAACGCACCTTCTATCAAACCCTTTCAGTATTTTTTCAAGGAGAGGATCACCTCCGGCACCGTCAAACTTGAGATACACGATGCAGAAGGAAAACTGGTACAGTCTATTCCAGGAACCAACAGAAAAGGCATCAACCGTGTTACCTGGACACAACGGATTGCTCCACCCAAAACAGCCACAGGTGCTACAAAGCCAGACAATGGCGGGGCTATCGCACCACAGGTGCTACCAGGGAATTATTCACTGACATTGAAAGTGGGTAAGGATGAGTACAAACAACCGTTCCGTCTGGTACATGAAGAAAGTTCAACCTTTACCCTGGCAGAAAGAAAAGCCCAATATGCCGCTGCCATGCAATTGTACAATCTGCACACATCACTGGCCTCCATTGTTGCAGGAATTGCAGACAAGCAAAAAACCTACAAAGAAGATGTTGCAAAATTGAAAAACAAAAAATCAATTGCCCTTGGCAATGAATACCTAACTGCATTGGAAACGTTGAGGGGGACCCTGATTCCTACCAAGCAAACCTCCATCTTTGCTGATGAAACAAGACTGAGGGAAGATATCACACAGGTGTACCAAGCGATTTGCTTTAATGAGGCAGGACCCAGCAATCTTCAACTGGAAAGCATCAAGACGCTTACATCAAGAGTAGAAGCGGCTGA
The DNA here is from genome assembly GCA_021299175.1 of Chitinophagaceae bacterium. Taxonomy (GTDB): domain Bacteria; phylum Bacteroidota; class Bacteroidia; order Chitinophagales; family Chitinophagaceae; genus Pollutibacter. Next base: position 2,876 of record JAJTFY010000006.1, on the reverse strand, counting down.
AAAAAAGGCACTAGAAATCAATGCCCAATTTGAGGCCAACGTTAAAAAAGCGATTGATAAGGAAAAAATAAAATAACTGCATTTGCAAATGGTTGGGGTAAAATTCAGCAGGATTTTTACCCCAACTATTACAATGCGCCGATTCGGGTAAACCCCAATCGGCGCATTATTTTAATTGTTACAAAGATTAGAGTTTAACCACTTCTCCGGTTCTCACACTTTCATCGCAGGCAAAAGCGATACGAAGACTGTTTACAGCATCTTCAACATGATCTGTAAGGTCAATGTCTTCGTGGATGGCCTTCATAAAATAGGCCTGTTCGCGGTTGCATAGTTCCTGGTGGTCTGGCTCGTCGGTAAGATCTATCCAATCATCCTGCTTTGTAAAAGCATTGTTGGCATCAATTGAAGTATGGTGCCAGCGCAATGATTCTGTTTTGGTATGGGCCTCAACTGAATCTGATTTTCCGGCAGCCCCTGCATCTTTGGCAACGATGGAAACAGATCCTTCGGGTCCAATCACATCCTTGACAAAAAATGCTGTCTCACTGATCATGGGTCCCCATCCGGCCTCGTACCAGCCCACAGATCCATCTTCAAACCTTATCTGTAATTGGCCATAATTGTAGTTCCCTTCAGGAATATCGTTGGTCAGCCTTGCACCAATCGCTGAAACTTGCACAGGCCTGGACCTTACCATCTGGCACATGACATCAATATAATGCACACCACAGTCTACAATAGGGCTGAGGCTTTTCATGAGGTTCCTGTGCACATCCCACATATAGCCATGGCTCTGCTGGTTCAGGTTCATCCGCATCACCAGGGGCTTTCCCAACTGTTGGGCAATTTCGATGAATTTGATCCATGAGGGATGATGGCGGAGGATATAACCAACAACCAGTTTTTTTCCCGCCTTTTTTGCTGCAGCGGCTACCCGCTCAGCACCAGCAACTGAATCTGCGATGGGTTTCTCCATGAATACATGGCATCCTTTTTCAAAAGCCAAAACAGCATATGCTTCATGGGTATCCGGATAGGTTGAAATGCAAACAGCATCTGGATTTGTAGCCTTCAGCGCTTCCTGATAATCACTGAAAAGCAGGTGACCACCGCCCAGCTTTTCATTCAACAACTCTTTGCTTTTCCCAGTAGAAACAATGCCACAGATTTCAGCACCTGGCATCATGTGAAAGGCAAGGGCATGCGAAGCGCCCATGTTGCCGCAGCCGACAATGAGTACACGAAGGGTATCTGGATTATTCTTCATCTTGTATGATGCGTTTCAGTTTTAAACTTTTGACCGGAGCCACCACCAATGGAAACTTTTCAACGGTTACATTGCTGGCATCCAATCCAAATCCTTTTTCTTCTGACAGGGAAACTTCCTTCAGCCAGAAATATAGTTTCATCACCACCCGCTCCCAGAAAGGAAGTTCATTGTCCTGGCTGAGGAATTTTTCCATCACGATGAACTCAAAATCACCCGCGATATTGTTGCGCTGAAGGCTTTCATACCTGGACGTAATGTTCACTTCTTTGTTGGACACCATGTCTTCCACCACTTTCCTGAACATCAGGTTGATCTTGGGTTGCACACGGAATCCCAGCCTGAATTCCACCCGAATCACTTCATTGGGAATAATGGTCTGCACTTCATATTCACAGGTATATGGATCGTCCATGGTATCGACATGCACAAACCAATAGATGTCTGCCCGCTTGGGCTTTTTATTCAGGATGGAATGGATGATTTTGTACTCAATCTCTTTGGGATTGTTGGCACTGCTGAGGTACACAAGATGCGTCGCATATTTGTTGATGGATTGGTCGTTGCTGAGCTCCTGCAAAACGGGGAGATAATTGTCCAGCCTTGCAAATTCCACGTAACGGTTTTTGATCTTTCTGGATTTGAACCATACATACATGACGAGCGCAAAAATACCTCCCAACACAAAAGTGGCAAAGCCACCATGAGGGAACTTTTCCAAATTCGCAACCAGAAAACTGAATTCGATGATAGAATAGACCCCGAGGTACAAGTAAATCCAAATGGGCTTTACCCTTCTCAGTACGAGAAAGTTGGCAAATAAAATAGATGTTGCAAACATACACAACGTGATAGCCAATCCATAGGCTGCTTCCATGTTGCTCGATGACCTGAAATACATCACGATGCAGCAACAACCAACAAACAGGATGCCGTTGATGGCCGGAATGAAAAGCTGGCCACGCTCCTCTGTAGGATAACTAATTCGAAACTTGGGCCACAGGTTAAGCCGCATGGCCACACTCACCAATGTAAATGAGCCGCTGATCATGGCCTGACTGGCTACAATTGCGGCAGCAGTGGCAATGATGATACCGAACAACAAAAATGCATCAGGCATCATCGCGTAAAAAGGATTCCTCAACAATTCAGCATTGGGATGAAGTGAAATAAATGACACATCCTTTATCAGTGACGCGTTTGCAAATATCTTGCCTTGTTGACCGAGTAGAAAAGCACCTTGTCCAAGGTAGTTCAATATCAGGGCTATCTTTACCCAAATCCAGGTAATGCGGATATTTTGCCTGCCACAATGTCCAAGATCAGAATACAAGGCTTCCGCTCCTGTTGTACAAAGAAAAACAGCTCCCAAAAGCCAAAATCCTTTTGGATAATTTATCAAGAGATTGACGGCATAACTTGGATTGAATGCCTTGAAAATACTCCATTCAGCAGTTATATTATAGACGCCCAGTACCGCCAGCATGGCAAACCAAATGAACATGATTGGGCCAAACAACTTGCCGATAGAAGCCGTACCAAATTGCTGCATGAAAAAAAGAAAGGCCAGTATGCCCAGAACAATATAAACAATCTGCATCTCAGT
>JAJTFY010000068.1 GCA_021299175.1 Chitinophagaceae bacterium | reverse complement strand
TTTTTATCGTTGAAGCGGTTGAAGTCGGCCTTCGGCCTGTTGAAGAGGTTTAAGTATTTCCCTCAACCCTTATCCCTCAACCCTCATCCCCAATTCCTTCAACTGCGCATCATCAATGGTAGATGGTGCATCCAGCATCACATCGCGGCCTGAATTGTTTTTCGGGAAGGCAATAAAATCGCGGATGCTCTCGCTTCCTCCGAGGATGGAACAGAGCCTGTCAAATCCAAAGGCAATGCCACCATGGGGCGGAGCACCATATTCAAAAGCGCCCAGCAGGAACCCAAATTTGTGCAGGGCTTCTTCTTCGCTCATACCCAGGGCAGCAAACATTTTTTCTTGCAATTCGCGCTGGAAGATCCTGATCGAACCACCACCAATCTCATTGCCGTTCAAAACCATGTCGTAGGCATTGGCCTTGATCTGCGCATAAGGATGCGAAAGATAATTGGCCGCATCATGGATCACAGGATCGTTGTCGATCATGGTCTGGATCTGTGATGGTTTGGGAGATGTAAAGGGGTGATGCCTGGCCACCCAGCGGTTCTCTTCTTCAGCATATTCGAACAATGGGAAATCCAATACCCACAGCAATTTGAATTCATCTTCTTTGCGCAAGCCCAACTGCTTGCCCATTTCCAACCTGAGCTCGCTGGTGGCTTTTCTGGTCCTCTCTTCTGCTCCGGCAAGAACAAGTATGATATCTCCTGGCATTGCGCCGGATGCGTCTGCAATGGCCTTCAATCGGTCTTCAGCATAGAACTTGTCGATGCTGCTCTTCAGGGTTCCATCCTCATTGTACCTGATATAGGCCAATCCCTTCATGCCAATCTGTGGACGCTTCACCCACTCCGTCAATTCATCCAGTTGTTTTCTGGTAAATGCAGCGCCACCTGGCACTGCAATGGCCATCACAGACTCAGCAGTATCAAAAACAACAAATCCAGCATCATTGATCAGGGCAGCATGATCCTCCTTGTTGAAGAAAACGGTTGAAGGTTTTTTCAGGGTGCAGATCTTCATGCCAAAACGGATATCCGGCTTATCGTTGCCGAACTGCCACATGGCATCTTCCCAGCTCATGCGTTCCACTGCGTCGGTGTAATCAATGTTCTTTACATCCTTGAAAATCCGCTTGATCAGGGTCTCGAACATGTTCAGGATATCCTCCTGCTCAACAAAGGCCATTTCACAGTCTATCTGTGTGAATTCAGGCTGCCTGTCTGCCCTCAAATCCTCGTCCCTGAAGCATTTCACGATCTGATAGTAACGGTCATATCCACTCACCATCAAGAGTTGTTTGAAGGTCTGGGGCGATTGGGGAAGGGCATAAAACTGTCCCTGGTTCATTCTTGACGGCACCACAAAATCCCTTGCGCCTTCTGGTGTAGACTTGATCAGGAATGGAGTTTCGATATCCATGAATGCATTTTCATGCAGGAAATTTCTGGCAGATCGGTTTACGGCATAGCGCAGTTCCAGGTTTCTTTTGACAGCATTCCTGCGAAGGTCAAGGTACCTGTATTTCATCCGTATATCATCGCCACCATCGGTGTCATCCTGAATGGTAAAAGGAGGAACAGCTGATTTGTTCAAGATGGTGAATGCAGTGACTTCAATCTCAATCTCACCCGTTGGAATGGTCAAGTTCTTGTTGCTTCGTTCAATCACATTGCCCTTGGCCTGCAATACAAATTCCCTACCCAAAGGATTTTCATCCAGCTGCTGGTTGAAACTTTCATTGAAAACCAATTGGGTGATGCCGTAGCGATCGCGAAGGTCAACAAAGGTGATGGCACCAAATTTCCTGACAGTCTGCACCCATCCTGCCAAGGTTATGGATGAACCTGTGTGCTGAATCCTGAGTTCACCGCATGTATGAGATCTGAACATAATAATTGATTTGTTGAGGCCTTGATGAAGGGCTCAAAGATACTTCAAGGACTGCATTTTTGACCAGATTAGTTCTTATCCTTGGCTTCCATTTCCCTGATGACCTTTTCTGTCTGTTGTTGGACCTGATCTTCCAGGCCAGGTTTGTGCATATAAATCAGGTAATAATATCCCAGGATCAATAATCCAGTACCAAAAGGCAGAAGAGAGAATTCCCTCAGCCCATAAGGCCCGATGAGGTTAGCATCCCAGCCAAAGAACTCGCCAATCATCCAGGTGCAGTTGGCAGTGATCCAAAAATTAATGGCAAGGTTGTGCAATAGCTCTCCGGTGATTTTTCTGGTCTGGTAGGTGATCAACATGGCTACCAGAAGAGTAGGAATGATCATGATCAAGGCAGGATACTTGAGGTTCAATGCCCAACATGCATCCTTGATCAGCCACAATAAAATATGGAGGTTCTCAACCTTTCTGAATTTGTATGGAATGTGATAAACCGATGGCTTGCTCATGGTTGTCGGGGGAAATTTATTTTCCAGCCATTGCTGCTGCCATGGTCTTGCCAATGTCGGCAGGGCTGTCCACAACATGTATACCGCACTCACGCATGATTTTCATTTTGGCTTCAGCAGTATCATCAGAACCGCCGATGATGGCACCTGCATGGCCCATTCTTCTGCCGGGAGGGGCAGTTTGGCCTGCGATGAATCCAACAACAGGCTTGGTGCCATGTGCTTTGATCCATCGTGCAGCTTCAGCTTCCATGCCACCGCCGATCTCTCCAATCATGACAATGCCATGTGTTTCAGGATCGTTCATCAGCAACTCCACCGCATCGCGGGTGGGGGTTCCGATGATGGGGTCTCCACCAATACCAATCGCTGTGGTTACGCCAAGACCGGCTTTGGCGATCTGGTCTGCCGCTTCGTATGTGAGGGTACCCGATTTAGAAACGATACCAATATTTCCTTTTTTGAAGATGAATCCAGGCATGATCCCTACCTTGCACTCATCAGCGGTGATTACACCAGGACAGTTTGGCCCGATAAGCCTTGTTGTTTTGCCCTGGAGATAGTTTTTCACCTTGACCATGTCCTGCACCGGAATACCTTCTGTGATACAAACCACCAGGGAGATTCCTGCTTCTGCCGCTTCCATGATGGCATCTCCGGCGAATGCTGGAGGTACAAAAATGATGCTGACATCCGCCCCAGTTGCTTGAACTGCATCAGCAACGGTATTGAAAACTGGTCTGTCAAGATGAGCGCTGCCGCCCTTTCCGGGTGTAACACCACCAACAACCTGGGTGCCGTATTCAATCATTTGTGTTGCATGAAATGTGCCTTCAGTACCGGTAAAACCCTGTACGATGATCTTGGATGACTTGTTCACTAAAACTGACATGGTAAAGATGTTTATTTTGGTGGGGCGAAGATAATAAAAAGAGCCGATGGAGCAGGTGCAGAGGCCAGGAATGTTTAAATATTATCGGCAGGTATTTATTTGAAGGGAGGGCTATCCATTCAGCAGTTGGTCCATGTTCCTTTTTTCATCAATTTTTCCGCTCACTTCCAGCATTCTCATGTCTTTTGCATCTTTCAGGAATTCTGATGCAAAGATGAAGCTGTTCAACTTTTCGTTTTTACTGAAAATGATTTCCCTGCTGTTGCCTTCCCACTCTTTTTTACCCTGGTACATGTAGAGAATCCTGTCCCCGATTTCCATCACACTGTTCATGTCATGGGTATTGATGACTGTGGTGATGTTGAATTCTGTCGTGATTTCCCTGATGAGTTTGTCGATCACGAGGGATGTTTGTGGATCAAGTCCTGAGTTGGGCTCATCACAAAAAAGATACTGAGGGTTGAGGACAATCGATCGAGCGATGCCGACCCTTTTTTTCATTCCTCCACTGATCTCAGCGGGAAACTTTTTGTGCGCATCATTCAGGTTTACCCTGTCAAGCACCATGTCAACCCTTTTCTGTTTTTCTCCCCTGGTATCATTGCTAAACATGTCCAAAGGAAACATGATATTTTGCTCAACGGTCTTGCTGTCAAAAAGGGCAGATCCCTGAAATAGCATTCCGATTTTCCTGCGCATGATTTTTTTGGCATCATCATTCATGTGGCTGAAGTTCTCACCATCATAGATGATCTCACCTGCATCTGGGGTAATCAGTCCGACCAGGCATTTCATCAGAACGGTTTTTCCGCTACCACTTGCACCAATGATCAGGTTGCATTTTCCTGTCTCAAATTCAGCTGAAACCCCCTCTATGACTGGTTTGTCGGAAAACCCCTTAGCTATATTGGTGATAGATATCATGATTCAGGTTTAAAGGAGAACTGCTGCCAAAACATAGTCGGCCAGCAGGATGATGATACAACTGGTCACTACCGCAGTGGTGCTGGCCCTGCCAATTTCCAGGGCACCACCTTTTACATTGTATCCGAAATAAGCAGGGATGGCTGTGATGATAAAAGCAAAGGTATAGGCTTTGGTCAACGCAAATTTGACATTATAGGGTACAAAAGCCTCCACGAGTCCACGGTCAAAAATTTCATGGGGCAAAATGCCTGTAACCTCTCCCACAAAACGACCGCCCCATATGCCGAGGGTCATGGCAAGGACAACGAGCATCGGTATAGTGATCAATGCAGCAGTAATTTTTGGAAGGATAAGGTATGCCTTGGTATTGATGCCCATGATTTCCAATGCATCAATTTGTTCACTTACCCGCATGTTGCCCAGTTCACTTGAGATCTTGCTCCCCACTACACCTGCCAATACCACACAGGTGATGGTTGGTGCAAATTCAAGGATGACCGTGTCACGAACAATCTGTGCAATGACAGAACGAGGAATGATCGGACTCACAAACTGGTAAGCGGTTTGAAGGGTTGATACAGCACCAATGAAAACGGATACGATACAAACAATTCCCAATGAGCCAATGCCCAGCTCAACACATTGGTGCATCAATTCTTTCCAATACATGCGCCAGTTCTCTGGCTTGGTGAACATGCCTTTGATCATCAGGATAAACTCGCCAAACCTTGTGAATATTTTCATGGTTTGCCGGCTTTCTTCATTTTATATTGTGCATCAATGACCGCAATCATGACCATGTTCAATATGCTTCTGGTGGATGATCCCAGCTGCAACACGTGAACAGGTTTTTTCAATCCCAGCAAAACCGGTCCAATCGCATCTGCTTCTCCCACTTCCTGCAACAGGTTGTATGCAATGTTGCCCGCACTGAGGTTGGGGAAAATCAATGTGTTCACATTTCCATTGTCCACCAGCTCAGAGAAAGGATAATTTTCCCGCAAGATTTCCTTGTTGAATGCAACAATACCCTGCACTTCTCCATCGACGATCAAGGATGGATTTTTTTGTTTGACAATCGCCCTCGCATTGCGCACAGTAACGGCTTCGGGCGTATCACTGCTGCCAAAATTCGAATAACTCAACATGGCAATCCTTGGAGTGATGCCCAGGCTCTTCACTTCTTTTGCCACAAGCAGTGTGATGTCTGCAAGTTCTTCTGCTGTCGGATTGAAATTGACCGTTGTATCTGCAAGAAACAAGGGACCTTTTTTGGTGAGCATGATGTACATGCCTGCAATTTTCTTAACACCATCCTCTGTTCCTATGATTTGAATCGCTGGTCTTATGGTATCTGGATAGTTTCTGCTCAGTCCGGATATCATGGCATCTGCATCTTCGGTTTCCACCATCATGCAACCAAAATAATTGCGGTCTTTCATGAGCTTTCCCGCTTCGTATTTGTTGATGCCCCTGCGTTGTCTTTTATTGAAAAAGATTTCGGCATATTCTTGGCGTTTCTTGACAACATCTTCACTCTTGGGGTTGATGATTTCCATTCCCTCAATGACGATATTGTTGATCTCCGCAATCTCTTGGATGATGTCAGGATTGCCCAGCAGGATGGGGATGGCGATGCCCTCGTCCAGTGCAATCTGTGCGGCTTTCAACACTTTTGCATTTTCAGCATCGGCAAATACAACCCGCTTGGGATCTTTTCTGGCCTTGCTCCCCAAAGCCCTGATCAGTTGGTTGTCTATCCCCAACCGCTTGTTCAACTCAATTTCATAGGCATCCCAATCAGTAATTATTTTTTTTGCAACACCACTCTCTATGGCAGCTTTTGCTACGGCAGGCGAAATGGTGCTGATCAGCCTGGGGTCCAATGGTTTTGGTATGATATAATTAGGGCCAAAGGCGATGGCAGATTCGTTGTAGGCCATGTTCACAATATCTGGCACAGCTGTTTTGGTGAGCTCGGCAAGCGCTTTTACCGCAGCCAGTTTCATGGCTTCATTGATGCGCGTTGCCCTCACATCCAATGCTCCCCTGAAAATATAGGGGAAGCCCAAAACATTGTTCACTTCCTTGGTCACCACATTGCCCTTGCTCAAACCAATGAAAACATCTGCTCCTTCGAATGCCTCTTCAAGAGAGAGGTCTTTTCTGTCAACGGCGAACCTTGATTTTCTTTCGTCAAGATCAGTACGGTCTTTTCTGATCAAGCCTTTTGAGTCAAACATCCAGATGTTTGCCCTTTTGGCGCCCAGTGCTTCGTAAAGGTCAATGCAGGCCATGGCAGCAGCGCCAGCACCATTGACAAGGATGATGATTTCATCTATCTTTTTTTCCTGCAGCTCCAGTGCATTGAGCAGCGCTGCAGCACTGATGATGGCTGTACCATGCTGATCGTCATGCATGATGGGAATGTTCATCTCTTCCTTCAGCCTTTGCTCAATATAAAAACATTCAGGAGCCTTGATGTCTTCGAGGTTGACACCACCAAAAGTGGGTTGCAAAGCCTTTACAATCTCCACAAATTTGACCGGATCTTTTTCATTGATTTCGATGTCAAAAACATCAATGTCGGCAAAGATTTTGAAGAGTACGCCCTTTCCTTCCATCACAGGTTTACCAGCCTCCGGGCCAATGTCACCAAGCCCCAGTACAGCTGTACCATTGCTGATCACCGCCACCAGATTGCCCTTGGCAGTGTATTTATATACATTCTCAATGTCATGGAAAATTTCCATGCAGGGTTCAGCAACACCAGGAGAGTAAGCCAAAGAAAGATCCCTTTGGGTTTTGGCCTCTTTGGTTGGAATCACTTCAATTTTTCCACGCCAGACACAATCCCCATGGCCTTGTTGCCTGTGCCGAGCCTGTAAAAACATCCTGGTATTTTCTGTGAATAATATCCGAAATCTTCTGCGCCCATGCTCAATTCTGTTTCCTCCACCATTTCAGTTCCGATCATTTCTTCTGCCAATGACCTTGCATGTTGGGTCAGTGAATGATCGTTGACAACCGAAGGATATCCTATGCTGATCTCCAATTCCACCTCTGCTCCACAAGCTTTTCCAACATGCTCTACAATCTCCCGTATGCGGCGATGGGCTTCAAAACGCCAGCCTTCATCCATGGCACGGAAGGTTCCCATCATTTTCAGTTCTGAAGGAATTACATTGGTTGTGTATCCCCCCTGCATGGAACAAATCGACAGCACGGAAGGGGAGAAAGGGTTGTTGTTTCTGCTGACTACCTGTTGCAGTGCCACAACAATCTGTGAAGCAGTGAGCACTGTATCTGCAGTGAGATAAGGTTTAGCTGCATGACCTCCTTTGCTTCTGACCGTGATGTACAGCTCATCTGCACTGGCCATCACTTTACCAGAAGCAAAACTCATTTTTCCAATCTCCAACAATGGATGCACGTGCAATCCAAAGATGGACGAAGGGGCTGGGTTTTCAAGCACGCCTTCATTGATGAGCAAGCTTGCCCCACCTGGGTTTTTTTCTTCTCCGGGTTGGAAAACCAGTTTAATTGTTCCGTCCCACTCATCTCTCAACTCATGCAAAATACGGGCTGCTCCCAGCAGGCAAGTGGTATGTACATCATGACCACAGGCATGCATGACGCCAGGGATGGTAGATGCATAAGGTACATCATTCTCTTCCTGTATGGGCAAGGCGTCCATGTCTGCCCTGAGGGCAATGACACGGTCTGATCGCTTTCCCTCGATGATGCCAATGACCCCTGTTTCGGCCATTACGGTGAATGGGATGCCGAGTTGGGTCAAGTGGTCGCGTACGAATTTAGATGTATTGTATTCCTTGTAACTCAGTTCAGGATGGGCATGCAGATGGTGCCTAATGGCGCGGTACTCCTCAAAATACTGGGCAGATAGCTGTTTGATTTTTTCTCTCAGCATATTGAATTCATTAAAAATTTTCAGCTTCCTGTTTTTCTCCCTTCACCTCCACCTGAGATGGAATGATGATGAGGTTTTCTCCAAAATCCAGTACCAACTCTTTTTTCATCATATCAGCTTCCTTCATTGTTTTGAAGTTACCGAATTGTAATTTGAAATAGGGGGATTGATAAAACAGGTATGATTTTTGGTCGGGGTATATTTTCAATAACCTTGATTTGGCATCAATGGCCTGGTCCCTTTTGTTTGTACTGATCACCAGGATCCTGAATCCTGGCTCAAGTGTTGTTCTTACCCTAAGTGCCTGCTTGTTCAATTCAATTTGTTTGTCCACCAGTTTGTCTACCCTTGGATCTCTTTTGACATAAGGGCTTTTGGCAAATTGTGCATTTGCTGATAGGCCCCATACGATCATCAGTGCCAGAGGATAGAGAAAACGCTGTTTGAACATATTGCTTTGTTGATGATGTTCGTTTACTCTGCGTCACGACCATGGCAGGCCTTGAATTTTTTTCCACTGCCACAAGGACAAGGATCATTCCTGCCAACCTTGGGTCCAACCCTCACCGGTTCTGGCTTTGATGCCTCAGAAGGATCATGGTATTGGTTGTCTCCCTCGGCCAATTCAGGTGCACCTGATGCAGACAGTTCATCTTTCCTCACTTTCATCCTGCTCATGTCAGTTCTGCTTTCCCTGCCTTCTTTGAGTCCACCTGAATTTTCAACAGGAAGTGAGGCATGGCAAAGGAAAGAAACGATGTCCTTGTTCACTTCAGCATCCATTTCAGAGAACAGCTGGAAAGCAGTTTGCTTGTAGATGACCAGTGGATCTTTCTGCTCATAAACCGCTGTCTGCACACTTTGCTTCAAATCATCCATCGCCCTGAGATGTTCTTTCCAGGTATCATCAATGATGGCAAGTGTAATGGTTTTTTCAAGGGAGGATACCAGTTCCATGCCCTTGCTGCTGATGGTTTTGTCCAGGTTGGTCAGCGCATTGATGGTTTTTTTGCCATCAGTGAAAGGAACCACCACATTGACAATATGGTTACCCTGAGTTGTGCGTACATTTTGAAAGACAGGCAATGATTGTTTGGCCAAAAGCGATTTTTTGGCGGTATACTGTTCAATGGCTTCTTTGTACAATTGTTCTGTCAGCTCATTGGTATTTCCTTTTTCAAGGGCTTCCTTGCTGATAGTGGTTTCCACACTGAAGTGCAGGATGGCAGAAAGCTTGAAACCCTCATGATCATTGCTTCCTGTGAATTGGTTGACGATATTCGCTGCAACAGCATAGTAGGCATTGTCGAGGTCAAGGGCCAGCCTTTCTCCAAAGAGGGCATGCTGTCTTTTGCCATAAATGACACTGCGTTGCTTGTTCATCACATCATCATATTCCAGCAAACGTTTTCTGATGCCAAAGTTGTTCTCTTCCACTTTTTTCTGCGCCCTTTCGATGCTCTTGGTGATCATGCTGTGCTGGATCACTTCACCTTCCTTGTATCCCATCCTGTCCATCAGCGAAGCAATGCGGTCGCTTCCGAACATGCGCATGAGGTCATCTTCCAGGGAGACATAAAATTGGGATGATCCCGGATCACCCTGACGTCCTGCACGACCACGCAACTGCCTGTCTACACGACGGCTCTCATGCCTTTCTGTACCGATGATGGCAAGGCCTCCAGCTTCTTTTACACCAGGCCCCAGTTTGATATCCGTACCCCTTCCCGCCATGTTGGTGGCGATGGTTACATTCCCTGCCAAACCTGCTTCGGCTACCACCTGCGCTTCCTTGGCATGTTGTTTGGCGTTCAATACATTGTGAGGAATTTTTTTCTGCTGCAACATCCTTCCCAGCAATTCAGATACTTCTACTGAAGTGGTTCCCACCAGTACTGGTCGGCCTGCTTCACGGAGTTGTTCAATCTCATCAATGACCGCCTTAAATTTTTCACGCTTGGTCTTGAACACCAGATCTTCCTGGTCTTTCCTGGTCATTTGCAGGTTGGTTGGAATGGTTACCACATCCAACTTGTAAATGTTCCACAATTCCGCTGCTTCTGTTTCTGCTGTACCGGTCATACCGGCCAGCTTATGGTACATCCTGAAATAGTTCTGAAGGGTAACCGTGGCATAGGTTTGGGTGGCGGCTTCAATCTTCACATTTTCCTTGGCTTCAATGGCCTGGTGAAGACCATCGCTGTACCTTCTGCCTTCCATGATCCTGCCCGTTTGCTCGTCAACAATCTTGACGGTACCATCCATGACCACGTATTCAACATCCTTGTCAAAGAGGGTATAGGCTTTCAGCAATTGTTGTATGGTATGGATCCTGTCTGCCTTTGATGAATAATCCTGCAGCAGGGCCTCTTTCATGCCCAGTTTCTCGTCCGGATTTGCAGTGGCCTTGTCAATCTCCGCAATGGCAAGACTGAGATCAGGGAGTACAAAGAAGTTGGGATCCTCACCACCTTTGGTGATGAAATGCAAACCCTTATCCGTCAATTCTACCTGGTTGTTTTTTTCATCGATGTGGAAGTACAATTCCTCGTCCACTTCTGGCATGTGTTTTTGCTGTTCTGCCAGGTAATAGTTTTCTGATTTTTGCAGTTTTACCTTGATGCCAGGTTCACTGAGGAACTTGATGAGGGCCGTATTTTTGGGAAGTCCACGGAAAGCACGCATGAGCTGGAGTCCTCCGTCTTGCGGGCCATCCTTTCCTTCTGTAATCATTTTTTTGGCATCCTGCAACGATTTCAACACCACCTGTTTTTGCACCTCAACCAATTGCTGGATCTTGGGCTTGTGGATATGGAATTGCTGATCATCGCCCCTGGGCACTGGCCCGGAAATGATCAATGGTGTTCTGGCATCATCAATCAAGACACTGTCCACCTCATCCACCATTGCAAAATGGTGCTTGCGCTGTACCATTTCGTCTGGGGTATGGACCATGTTGTCCCTCAGGTAATCAAATCCAAATTCATTGTTGGTGCCATAGGTGATGTCCGCCTGATAGGCTTTTCTTCTGGCATCTGAATGGGGCTGGTGCTTGTCTATGCAATCCACTGTCAATCCCAACCACTCAAACAAGGTTCCGTTCCACTCAGAGTCACGTTTGGCCAGATAATCATTTACCGTAACGATGTGTACACCTTCTCCGGCAAGGGCATTGAGGTAAGCAGGCAGGGTGGAGACCAGGGTCTTTCCCTCACCAGTGGCCATCTCCGCAATTTTACCTGAATGCAATACGGTACCACCAATCAACTGTACGTCGTAGTGAACCATGTTCCAGTTCACCAGGCTTCCGGCGGCCATCCAACTGGTTTTGAATATGGACTGGTCTCCTTTGATGCTGATATAATCTTTTCTCACGCCCAATTCACGGTCCAACTCAGTAGCGGTGGAGGAAAGTTCTTCGTTTTCTTTAAATCGCCGACCGGCCTCTTTCACAACCGCAAAAGCCTCAGGGAGGATTTCCATCAGGGCATCCTCAATCTTTTGGTTGCGTGTTTTTTTGAGCGCGTCAACCTCTTTGTACAGATCGTCTCTTCCCAGGATGTCTTCCACAGGAAGTTGATCTGCCTGCAGGGTCAAGGCATTGATATTGTTGTCGATTTCAGTCAGTGCAACCTTGATCCTGGACCTGAATTCACTTGTTTTTGACCTGAGGGCATCGTTGCTGAGGGTCTGGTAAGAAGCAAAATATTCATTGATTTTTAGAACAAGGGGACGAATTTCCTTGACATCTTTTTCTGATTTGCTGCCTCCAAATAAACCCGATATAAATTTAAACATGTTCTTCTGTTCTTGCTAAGGGCCAAAATTAATCCTTTTTGACCACTTGTTGACCCTCCCACAGCTGCCTTGAACTGTTATTATTTAATTAAGCTAAATTTGTTTTAACAATTTTTGACCGAAGGTGTTTAAGTAGCTTTGGCATCCAATTCCCCGAATACAATCATATGAGCAGATTTTTTAAGTTGTTTTTAGCGTCTTTGGTCATTTCTTTCAGTGCATTTTCACAGGATGGCTTTCAGGTCA
The DNA here is from genome assembly GCA_021299175.1 of Chitinophagaceae bacterium. Classification (GTDB taxonomy): domain Bacteria; phylum Bacteroidota; class Bacteroidia; order Chitinophagales; family Chitinophagaceae; genus Pollutibacter. The sequence goes on along the minus strand of JAJTFY010000068.1, from coordinate 3,275 downwards.
ACGGCCGTTTGGTGGATACCCTGGGCAATCCCATCGCCAGGGCTACCGTGGGTGCATACATCGCAGGAGCCAAGGATACCATCAAGACGGTGTCCAACAATGTTGGTTTTTTTCTGATAAAAGGAATCCCCGCACGCAAATTTGTGCTCATGGTGACCAGTGTTGGATACGGAACCAATCTGAAAGCGCTTTCTATCCCAGAGGGAGAAGAGGTATTGAAATTGGAGAATTACAAGCTGCTTCCAGAATACAGCTCCTTACAGGAGATTGTCATTTCCACTCCTCCCATCATTGTAAAGGAAGATACGGTAGAATACAAGGCGGATTCATTCCGTATGAAGCCCAATGCCATGGTGGAAGACCTTTTGAAGAAAATGCCAGGCCTCGAGGTAGACAAGAACGGAAATATCACTGCCCAGGGAAAAACAGTGAACAAGGTAAGGGTGAACGGAAAGGATTTCTTCAGTGGAGACCCCAAAGCAGCAACACAACAGTTGTCTGCTGATATGATTGACAAGGTTCAGGTGATCGATGATTATGGCGATTTGGCCAATATTTCTGGTATCAAGGATGGTGAGCCAGACAAAATCATCAACCTTCAATTGAAAAAAGACAGGAACAAGGGGATTTTCAGCCGCACCTCTGTAGGGGCTGGCTCTAATGATAGGTATGCCCTGGGTACCAATGTAAACTTTTTCAACAACAGCAAGCAGATTTCCGTTTTTGGCGGCGCCAACAACAACAATACCAGCACCTTCAATTTTGATGGCGGTGGCGGTGGTGGAAGCGGCGGCGGTGGCCGTGGATTTCAGGTGCGGGTTGGCGGAAATGCTCAAGGTGGTTTCGGTGGAGATGAGGGGTTAAGGATTGCCAATTCACTGGGGGTTCACTTTAGGAATGACTTTGTCGACAAAAAAGGTTCCGTTTATGGAAACTACAGCTATTCTACCCGTGAAACAGATGTTCAGCAAGATGTGGCCTCACAAAATTTCTTCCAGAACACCAAGTTTTTGAACCATCAGGTGAGTTCTTCCCTCAGTAATTCGAAAAGCCATAGGGCGTCCCTGAACTTTGAGTGGAACATTGACTCCTTTAATTACGTAAAATTCATTCCTGAGTTTACCACTAGGGCTTCCAACAGTGCTTCAAATTCATTGTTTGACTATATCCGCAATGATCTGGATACGACCAGCAAGGGCAGCAACAACAACAAATCGACCTCAGTTGCACCCAATTTCTCAGGGAACCTGATCTTCAACCATAAATTCAGGAAACCCGGCAGGAATCTTTCTGTGAACATCACCGGAGGCTACAATTCAACCGACGGTGAGTCTAACAGGATCAATGAAACCAAAAACTTCGTACCTGTGAGGTCTTCTAGTATCCTTAACCAGAATGTTTTCACCGACAACAATGCTGATAATTTCAGCATCAGGTTCAACTACTCTGAGCCCTTGATGAAAGGTCGTTTCCTTGACCTGATTTATCAGTATGGTCAGTCATTTAACAGCAATGACAGGGCTACTTACTTGGTTGATCCGCTTGGCGTGGAGACATTCTCAACCACCCTCAGCAATGCATTTGAAACTGATTTCTTGAGGCAGCGTATTGGCGCAAACCTGAGAACTGTCAAGAAGAAGTATAATTATACCATAGGGATGAACGCCCAGCCCATCAACCAAAAAGGGTATTCTGTTTCCAAAGACAGTGCCTATTCTCCCATCAAGCGGTTAAACATGCTGCCCTCCGCGAATTTCGCCTATAATTTTACAAGGAACAAGACACTCCGTTTCTTCTATAATGGTGATGCAAACCAGCCAAGCTTTACACAACTTCAGCCGGTGAAAGACGTTTCCAACCCGCAGTACCAAACACTGGGAAATCCTAATCTGAAGCCTGCAATCGCACATATTTTCAGTACATCTTTCAATAACCTGAACTTTCTTACTGGTCAAACCTTCTTTGTAGGAGCCAATTACAACTTCACCAACAACCAGATTGTCAACAACACGAGCAGGGTGGGCGGCAACGGAAGCCAGCTCACTACTTTTGAGAATGTAGACGGCAATTACACGGTGAGTGGATTTTACAACTTCAGCAAGCCTTGGAAAAACCGTACCTATATTGTTTCATTCAACGGAACGGCTGCTTACAGCAACAATATTTCCCTGATAGAAAGCCAAAAGAACGTAGGCCGAAATCTCCTTCTGGCCCAGGGCATGAAGTTCGAGTTTAACTGGAAAGAGTGGCTGGAAATTGATTTTGGTGGACGATACGGTCTGAACAGGGTGAGGTATTCTTTGCCCGGACAGCAGAATGTGGATTATGGCAGCTGGACCCTCACCAACAACATGCGCATCGACATCCCCGGTGGCTGGGTATTCAGGAGTGATTTGGAATACATCATCAACCGTGGACTTTCCACCAGTTTGAACCAGAACATCGCTTTGTTGAATTCTTCCTTCGAAAAAACCATTTTTAAGAAAAAGAATGGCATATTTCGTATTTCAGGATATGATATTTTCAAACAGAATACCTCAATTGCCAGGACCCTCAACGGCAATAACATTGTTGATACACGCGTCAACAGGCTTACCCGCTATTTCCTGATGACCTTTATATATAGGTTCAACAAATTCAGTGGGGCCCAAACCAGTGGTAGCACGCCATCCGGTGGGATGATGCGCTCAGAAGGAAGATCCTTTTAGTTTTTAATGAGCATGTGTAGTAGTCTGATTTTCAGTCTACTACACATATTTTTTATTTTTTCCTGCAAAAACTTGCATTAAACAAAAACAGAATCTACTTTTACACGTACTCGTTGCTCAAATTGCAGCACGCTTAAACACCAATTCCCCTATTAAAATCCTGAATCCCAGGTCTGCGTTACCTAACCAATAACCAGATTTTCTCTTCCAATCCTTTCCGAAATACCGCTTTTCAATCCATCATTCCAACGAAAGAACCAATTTCTTTTCATTCCAAAAGTTATTGATTCATGAGAAAGGTATTTACATTAATAGTAGTTCTGGTTTTATGCATGAATTACTCAAAGGGGCAGGTTAGGCTGACAGAGGTAGCCCCATATGACAATTATTTTGAGTTATTTTATAAAGGGAATATTTCTCTTGATAAGTATAGATTAGTCATTTGGACAAAAAATTCTGGAGTTCAAACAATTGTAGTTGGTAGTTTTAAATCAACTGCTATTCACTCCGGAAATCAATCTGCTGTATCTGATTTAACCCAAGGAGCAGTGGCATATGCATTGAATG
>JAJTFY010000067.1 GCA_021299175.1 Chitinophagaceae bacterium | reverse complement strand
ACCAGGCGATGAAGGAAGACTTTGCAGACCTTCAGATCAGCTTTGATGTATACCACCGTACTTCAGACCCGTTGCACCACGAAACCTCCAGGGAGTTCTTCACCTATCTGCATGAAAGAGGAGAACTGGAGACGAAGGAAACGGAGCAGTATTATGATGAAGCCTCAGATACTTTTTTGGCGGATCGTTTCATCAAGGGAACCTGTCCACATTGTAAAAGTGACAGGGCTTTTGGTGACCAGTGTGAATCTTGTGGGACAGCACTGAGCCCAGATGAACTCATTGATCCAGTGAGCACCATCAGTGGCAACAAGCCCATCAAGAAAAAAACAAGCCACTGGTACCTGCCATTGGCAAAGCACGAACAATTTTTAAGGAATTGGATACTGGATCAGCACAAGGATGATTGGAGGCCTTCAGTGGTAGGGCAGTGCAAGAGCTGGATTGATGGCGGTTTGCAATCCAGGGCCGTGACCCGCGATTTGAATTGGGGTGTTCAGGTACCTTTGGAAGACGCAGCTGGAAAAGTATTGTATGTTTGGTTTGATGCACCCATCGGATATATTTCAGCCACAAAACAATGGGCGCTTGACCATGACAAGGATTGGAAGCCATACTGGTACGACAATGGTACACAACTTGTCCATTTTATTGGGAAAGACAATATCGTATTCCATTGCATCATTTTTCCTGTGATGCTCAAATTGCATGGCAATGTCCTGCCTACCAATGTTCCTGCCAATGAATTCCTGAACCTAGAAGGAGATAAGATGAGCACCAGCAGGAACTGGAAACTCGAGATGCGCGATTTCATCACTGATTTTGTGAAGAAAGAAAATGGAGGTGATCAGTGTGTTGACATGCTCAGGTATTACCTTACACAAATAGCGCCAGAGAGCAAGGACAGTGAGTTCACATGGAAAGGATTTCAAGATGCTGTGAACAGTGAATTGGTTTCTATTTTTGGAAATTATATCAACCGCGCATTTGTATTGATGCACAAACTCTGCGGTGGAAAGGTGCCTCGATTTGTTGAAGAACTGGCCGATGAAAAAGACCATCAGTTGGTGCGTGATATCACTGAAATGAAGAGTAAGGTGGAGGCCTCACTAGAAAATTATAAGTTCAGGGAAGGATTATTTGATGTGATTGATCTTGCACGAAAGGGGAACAAATACATGCAGGAAAAGGAGCCCTGGATCCTTGCCAAGTCGCTTGCGGAGAACCCTGGCAACCAACAAAAAATTGACAATTGCATGCACCATTGTTTGCAGCTTGCTGCCAACCTTGCGGTATTGATCAATCCATTTCTTCCATCCACTGCCAAGAAAATCTGTGGCATGATGAAGGTGGTTGACAAGATGCTGGATTGGGAAAACGCCGGTAGCATGAGGTTGCTCAGTGTCGGATACAGCTTGCGTGAGCCACAGTTGTTGTTCAGGAAAATTGAAGACGAAGAGATTGCCCAACAAATCGAAAAATTAAAGGCTGGTTTGATAACGGCTGAAGGAAAAACAGCAGCCAACAACCCTGTTGAAGAGAAAGCCCCTCAAGCACTCAAGGATGAAATTGTTTATGATGATTTTGCCAAGATCGATCTTCGGTCAGGGATCATCACCTCGGCACAGAAAGTGCCTAAGGCTGACAAGTTGTTGCAACTGGAAGTGGATCTTGGCTTTGAAAAGCGGACCATTCTTTCTGGTATTGCCATGCATTTCCATCCCGAAGCGGTGATCGGAAAACAAGTGGTGGTGGTTGCCAATCTTGCCCCACGCAAGATGCGCGGCATAGACAGCAACGGCATGATCCTGATGGCGGAAGACGGGGAAGGTAAACTTCATTTCGTCCAGCCGGAAAATGCCATTGCACCCGGAGCTACCGTATCATGATGACATCAACCTTTAAAAAAAGAAGGATCATTCCCTTTGTTATGCACATATGAATCCTCAAATAAAGAAAGTAGCTGTTCTTGGTAGTGGTGTCATGGGATCAAGGCTTGCCTGTCATTTTGCAGGCATTGGCATACCCGTTTTGCTCTTGGATATTGTCTCTCCGGATGCCAAGGAAGGTGCAACGAAAACTGAGCGCAACAAATTGGTCAATACTGCTCTGCAGACCGCCATCAAATCGAATCCCTCTCCGGTCTATACCAGCGAAGCCATCAAAAAAATCAGCACTGGAAATTTTGAGGATGATCTCCCAAAGATCAAAGATTGTGATTGGATCATTGAAGCAGTGGTAGAAAAATTGCAGATCAAACAGCAACTGTTTGAAAAAGTAGAGCAGTTCAGAAAACCCGGAACCTTGATCAGTTCCAATACTTCAGGCATTCCCATTCACATGATGGTAGAAGGAAGATCGGAAGATTTTAAACAACATTTTTGTGGAACACATTTTTTCAATCCACCCCGTTACCTGCGGTTGTTGGAAATCATACCAACCGTCCATACGGATCCATGGGTGATTGAGTTTTTCATGCAATACGGAGAACTGTTCCTTGGAAAGACCACTGTGCTTTGCAAAGACAAGCCAGGCTTTATTGCCAACAGGATTGGGACTTATAGCATCATGTCCATGTTTGCTACCATGGAGAAAATGGAATTGTCGATTGATGAGGTGGATGCACTCACCGGGCCTGTATTGGGTCGTCCCAAGTCGGCTACCTTCCGTACCGCTGATGTGGTTGGTATTGACACCTTGGTTCATGTGGCGAAAGGATTGTTTGAACACTGTCGGAATGACGAATCAAGAGAGCAGTTCAGGATTCCGTCCTGGTTGCAGAAAATGATGGACAACCAGTGGCTGGGCGACAAGACCCGCCAGGGCTTTTTCAAGAAAACAAAGACAGCCTCAGGTGAAAAGGAAATCCTTACCCTTGACCTGAAAACAATGGAGTATGCCCCCAGGAAAATGACAAAATTTGCTGCCCTTGATGCAGCCAAGTCTATAGAGGATCTTGCCACAAGGATCAAGACACTTTGTTCTTTTCCCGATCGTGCCGGAGATTTTTACAGGAGTTTTCATTACGATCTTTTTGCTTACGTTTCCAACAGGTTTCCAGAAATTTCAAGTTCCCTGCACAGCATCGATGATGCGATGAAGGCAGGGTTTGGATGTGAAATCGGTGCCTTTGAGACCTGGGATTTGTTGGGCGTTGAACAGACCCTCAATGAGATGAAAAAGGCCGGACATGCCGTTGCACCTTGGGTTGATGAAATGCTGGCAGCAGGGCATACAAGCTTCTTTACCATAACAGATGGCAAGCGATTTGTTTATTCGCCCCTCACCAAGGCTGTGCATCCCGTGTATCCACCGGATCGGGAAAGGGCATTCATTGTGATGAAAAACTTCTCCGGACAAACCATTTGGAAAAATGATGCTTGCAGGGCGTATCATTTGGGTGATGATGTGCTGGGATTGGAATGGTATACCAAAATGGGAAGCATTGGTGGTGAAGTGCTGGAAGGCATCCAGACAAGCATTGGCATCGCCGAAGAAAAATACAAAGGCCTGGTCATTGCCAATGAAGGCATTAATTTCTCCGCTGGTGCAAATGTGGGCATGATTTTCATGTTTGCCATGGAGCAGAAATTTCATGAGTTGGATAGGGCCATTGGTATGTTCCAACAGACGATGATGCGGGCACGATATTCTTCCATCCCCGTTGTTGTTGCGCCCCACGCACTTTCCCTGGGAGGTGCCTGCGAACTCAGTTTGCATGCCGACAAGATTTGTGCAGCAGCAGAGACCTATATTGGCCTGGTGGAATTGGGCATTGGTTTGATTCCTGGTGGTGGTGGCACAAAGGAATTTGTGTTGAGGGCCGCAGATGAAATGCATGCAGATGAGCCAGAGACCATCACCTTGAAAAATCGTTTTACCACCATTGCGACTGCAAAAGTCTCCACATCCGCTGCTGAAGCTTATTCTCTGGGTATTCTTAGGAAAGGACTGGATGAGGTGGTGATGAACCAGGACCGGAGGATCAGCAAGGCCAAGAACAGTGTAATCGACCTGCATGAAGGCGGATATGTGATGCCACTGCAACGCAATGATATCAAGGTGTTGGGACGGAGCGGACTTGGTGCATTGCTTGCCGGAGTCCATGGAATGGAGCAGGCTGGCTATGCGACCGCACATGATGCCCTTGTTGCCCGCAAACTGGCTTATGTGATGTGCGGCGGTGACCTAAGTCTGCCTGCCCTGGTAACAGAACAATACCTGCTTGATCTTGAGCGGGAGGCCTTTCTCAGTCTCTGTGGGGAAAGAAAAACCCTTGAAAGAATCCAATCAGTACTCACCGCCGGAAGGCCGATCAGGAATTGAGTAATCAAATGGTGAAATTTTAAAAAAGATCTTCCACACTAAACTTTCCTTGTTGCTTGGTGTTCTACATTCGCACCTCAAAACCAATACAGCATGGAAAACATACATTTGCAAAAACTGGAATCATCAATCTCCATAACCAGACAAAAACTGGTCAATCATCCTGTTTATGCCGGTATCCAGGACCTGGACGGCTTAAGGTGCTTCATGGAGAACCATGTCTATGCTGTTTGGGATTTTATGTCTTTGTTGAAAGCACTGCAGATCAACCTTACCTGCGTTAGCCTTCCCTGGGTACCTGTTGGCAATCCTGCCACCCGTTTCCTGATCAATGAAATCGTTGCGGGTGAGGAAAGCGATGTTGATGAGAATGGCGTGCGGACCAGTCATTTTGAATTGTACATCAAAGCCATGGAGCAGGCTGAAGCCAACACGGAACCCATCCTTGGATTGATCCGGGCATTGAACACAGGAACTTCCATTGCTTATGCCATGGACGGTACAGACATTCCTGGTGCTGCAAAAAAATTCATGTCTTTCACTTTCGATACGATTGCATCCGCAAAGCCCCACATCATGGCAGCGGTATTTACATTTGGCCGCGAAGACCTGATTCCAGACATGTTCATCAGCCTGATCAAAGAATTGAAGATACAATTCCCGGATAAGGTAGACATCTTCCAATATTATATCGAAAGGCATATTGAAGTAGATGGGGGGCACCATGCAGCACTGGCCCATCAGATGACCATAGAACTCTGTGGTACGGATGAAAGAAAATGGCAAGAGGCCACTGAAGCAGTCAAGCAGGCACTGGAAGTGCGCATTGCCCTTTGGGATGCCATCCACCAGCATATTACTGCAGTTGTTGCATAAAAATGTTATTTTTTACAAGTGGTAAATGCCTTTGGTGCATTTAGTTTTACCTTGTACAAAATATTTCATGCCTGTTCTTGAAATCAATGCCATTTCAAAGTCATATGGAAAAATAAAGGCGCTTGATGCTGTTTCCTTCAGTATACCCCAAGGATCAGTATTTGGCTTGCTGGGTCCCAATGGCAGCGGAAAAACCACCATGCTCAGCATCATTCTTGACGTTTTGCAAGCCGATGAAGGTGGATACAAATGGTTTGGCCAGACACCTTCCTATCAGCATAGAAAAAAAATAGGCTCTCTGCTGGAGACACCCAATCTCTACCATTACCTCACGGCCGTACAAAATTTGCGCATCACCCAGTCCATTTCCGGCAGGGGCAATGAAGCTGATATCCATGCAGTCCTTGAAAAAGTAAACCTTCATGAAAGAAAAAATAGCCGTTTCAGTACCTACAGTCTTGGGATGAAACAACGCCTGGCCATTGCAGCAGCACTGCTGGGAAATCCGGCTGTACTGGTGCTGGATGAGCCTACCAATGGCTTGGATCCTGTGGGGATTGCTGAGATCCGAAACCTGATCAAGGGGCTCTCAGAACATGGCCATACGGTCATCATGGCCAGCCATCTCCTGGACGAAGTAGAAAAAGTTTGTGACCATGTCGCCATCCTGAAGCGGGGTAAATTGATTGCCAGTGGTGCGGTCGAGTCTGTGCTTTCAGCAGAAGATTGTATCGTGGTGAATGCTTCAGATCAGGTCTTGCTTGAAGGTTGCATCAATGGATATCCTGGCTTGATAAGGATGAACAGGACCGCCGAAGGGATAGAATGTTATTTCGAAAAGGGGACATCTTCTGCTGAAAAGATCAATCTTTTCTGTCATGAAAAAGGATTGGTGCTTTCACAGCTTGTACCCAAGAAAAAACGCCTTGAAGAGAAATTTTTTGAATTGACAGCAGAGTAAAGTTTCAATTCATTTTTTATTGATCAACAGCCGCAAGACCAAATACACAACATGATTTCAAATATTATCAAAACCGAATGGCTCAAACTCAAGCACTACAAGGCTTTCTGGGTGTTGCTTTCCGTGACGGCCATTTCTTATCCAGGTATCAATGGCATTGCCTATTATGCCTTCATGGACAGCATTGATGCAAAGTCTCAGAGTAGTCAGCTGGTAAAGATGTTGCTGGGAAATCCATTTGCCTTTCCACAATCATTACATACAACTGCTTACCTCAGTTCTTTTTTTACTTTCATTCCTGCCATTGTGGTGATCATGTTGATCACCAATGAATACCTGTTCAAGACCCATCGGCAGAACATCATTGATGGATGGAAGAAGAACAATTTCATTTGGGGGAAATTCATCTGTGTGTTGCTGGTTACCCTGATTGTCACTCTTTTCTATCTCGCAGTGGCATTTATCATCGGTTCCCTAGCCACCAAAGAATTGGAGGGAGTCAATATCTTTGAGAAGGCCCATTACATCGGCCTGTTTTCTCTGCAGGTGTTTTGCCAATTGTCTATTGCTTTTCTCCTGGGGCTCTTGATCAGAAAGGCTTTTATCGCCTATGGTATCTATATTTTTTACTCATTTATCCTCGAAAATATCCTTTCTGGATTCTTCAGGTTAAAATCAAAAAAATGGGGAATTGACTATGGACATTATTTGCCATTTGAAATTTCAGACAGGCTGATTCCATTGCCTCCATCCATTGGAAAGTTCAATGCAGCCGATAATCAACTGGCGATTGCAGCCATCAACATCCATGTTGTTTATACTCTTGCGCTTACAGCATTTGTGTGGTTGCTTTCATTCTATATTTTCAAAAAACGTGATCTCTGATGGTAAAAATATTGTTCTCTACCTGTCTTGTGTTACAAGTTCTTTTTGCTTTGCCTATTGCAGTTTCCGCACAGGCCAACCCCTCCGCCATCAAATCTGCTGCCATTGCCATGGGCAATGCCCTGGTGAAAAAAAATAGTGATCAGTTTCTTTCCTATATGCATCCATCCATGTTCAAACTTGCTGGTGGGAAGGAAAAGTTGAGGGTGATCTCAGATTCCGCATTGAAGGTATTTGAGCAGTTTGGTGGTAAAGTGAGCCGCATCACTTATGGCAATCCTGTGGAGATTATTTCCTACAAAAAAACCTTGCAATCCGTGATTACCCAAACAACAACACTCACCTCATTTATTGGGGATGCTGAGCTGTCATCAAGCCTGATTGCGATTTCCAATGACAATGGAAAATCCTGGACTTTTATTGATACCAATATGTTTGGCATCAAGCAGATCAAATCTGCCATGCCTGATATCAGTCCTTCTCTTGTGATCCCTAAAGCCGCTGCTCCAAAAATCATCATGAAAGAGCAATAGCGTGGTGATGCAACCTTTCAGCACTTCTTGACTGCTACTTTTTGATTGGTTTGGCCTTCTATAAGGCCTGCCTATCTCAACAATTTTCATTAATTTGAAATTCAGAAATAAAACAACATGATGAGAATAGTTTTCCTTGCCATGGCTTGCAGTACCATCTTGAATGCCAGCGCACAAAAAAAGAAATTGGTGGAGTCAAAGCCACCTGTACAGTCCGCAGTGTATGACGCTTCACTGTTTAAAAATGTCAACTATCGTTTGCTCGGTCCTTTTCGCGGAGGCAGAAGTGGTGCGGTTGGCGCAAGTTACAAGAGCAAGAATACATTCTATTTTGGCGCTACCGGCGGTGGTGTTTGGAAATCCATCGATGGTGGCAGCAATTGGAAAAATGTTTCTGATAAGTTTTTTGGCAGCTCTATTGGTGCGGTGGAAGTGGCTCCATCCAATGAAAACATTGTATATGTTGGGGAAGGTGAAAATACCATGCGCGGCAATGTTTCCGAGGGTTTGGGTGGCATGTGGAAGAGCGAAGATGCAGGCAAGACCTGGAAAAATATTGGCCTGAAAGACGGAAGGCATATCACCAATATCATCGTGCATCCCACCGATCCCAATACTGTTTGGGCTGGGGTCATGGGGCATCTGTTTGGGCCCAATGCAGAAAGGGGTGTGTTTAAAACCACGGATGGTGGAAAATCCTGGAAAAAAGTATTGTATGTCAATGATCAGACTGGATGCAGTGATCTAGTTGTTGAGCCGGGAAATCCATCTGTTTTGTATGCCGGCACCTGGCGCCTGATCCGTACGCCCTATAGTTTAGAGAGTGGCGGCGAGGGGAGTGGTTTGTGGAAAAGCACAGATGGTGGTGAAACAT
>JAJTFY010000066.1:4358-12887 GCA_021299175.1 Chitinophagaceae bacterium | reverse complement strand
TAGGACCAGGGAAAGTATTGCAGGGATTGATTGGCAAGATCAACAAGACCATCCCTGTTGAATCGTTGAATTAACCAGGAGGCCAATGATTATGCCTGGGCAGCGGGTCCTCCAAATTGAAAAGGAATCTGAACTTCTTCAAAGTCCTTGATATTGCCATGGGCATCCTCAAATTTATTGACATTGTCTGCCAGAGCGTTCAACAAACGTTTGGCATGTTGTGGTGTAAGGATGATCCTCGACTTCACCTTGCTTTTGGGTGTTCCCGGCATGACGCTCACAAAATCCACCACAAATTCAGCATGGCTATGTGTAATGATGGCAAGGTTGGCATATTGACCTTCTGCTACTTCCTCTGATATTTCGATGTTGAGTTGGTTCTGTGGTTGTTCGCTCATTTGATTTGTTTGAGGATACAAATATACAGCTTCATTTTATTGTAGGAATCATGAGCCCCATTGCCAGATTACCTGGGCTCTCCATACTTGCTTTCTCTTGTCCAGGCTCCATTTCCCTACACATTGCAATGATTTGCGCAATTTGTATTGGACAACAACGTAAATTTTTGTTCCTTCTCCGTAATGGGGAGGAACAGCGTAATATGCAGGCAGGTCCCTTTCATATGCATAGATTCTTGTTGAATAACCTTCTGTGTCGTAGAAACTACATCGGACACTGGCAGAAAAAGGCTTTAGGGATGGTTTATAGATGAACTCGGCATAAGTAAGCTGTCCCCTTTCAATTTTTCCTGTAACGGATTGTATACGGATCATTTCGTTTCTTAGTCTGCAGGTCAGGGCAGGTATGGGCATGAATGAGGCGTGAATCCTGGTTTTAACACTATTGTTTTCCGATTGGATTCTTCCGTACACCTCGGTTTTTTTATTCGGCCGATAGGTATATTGAAAAGAATAGATGTTGCCGTTTTTTTTACCTGGCGTGTTGAAAGTTGGCCAATTCTGTTGGTATTGGTCGGTAAATATTTCAAACCTGTGCAGAGGAGAAGGGGAATAATTGATGTTGAAAAAATATCCTTTTTCATTGCCGGATTCTTGGCTTTCTGAAAAAACATTGGACGCAAGGGAGCGAAACTTGACTCCCATGTTTCTATAAAGTATTGCAATATCCAGTGTCGATCCAAGGCTCTTGATCAGGCCCACAATGATTGCCTTGTTGGCCTTTTTATCTACCGCCATTTCGCCAAATAAAAATCCTATTCTGGTAGAAATAGAATGATCAATGCTGGCATTCTGCCATTGGTTTCCACTGATGGCGAAACGGTTATAAGGCTCGTCTCTTTTTTTGATGGGATGATCAAATGCAGTATGGATGATATTCAGGCTGGTCTTGCCAAACTTGGTATTGACTTTCAGATTGGCACCAGCCAGGAATGTTTGCAATGCCTTTTTATCGTTCAATTCATTTTTCGTTCGGTGCAATCCTGACAGCAGCATTGAGCTCGCCCAGGCCTTGTTGCTTGTTGTATCAGTAATGATATTGGCATCAATTTTTTTGTTGCTAAGGAATGCGGCCAGTTCAACTGCATTTTTTTGTAGTTGAACCGCAATCCCTCTGCAGAAGCGGTTTTCATCCGTTCCGCTATGAGGCCTGAAAAGTTCCCCCTGTCGGAAGCAACTCATCATGTTGCTGCTTCTTCCCAGTGCATATCCCTGCCAGTGTATCAATCCCTGTCCCATGTTTACGGTATAATCTCCCAACACCATATTTTTAAGGATGCCTTTTTTGCTGATGGAAGCAAACAGGCTGTAGTGGTCAAAGAAACTTTTCTCTCCTGCATCTTTTTCAACCGTGATACCCCATCGCAACAAGTCCCGAAAATTAAAGCGGTAACTGACCAGTTGTTTGTATTGGTGTTTCAATGTGTCTTCATTGCTGGTGCTGCTTCTTGACTGCCCACCTGTTCTGTACAGCATCCTGTGTCCGCCTTCTTTGATCCTTTGTTTGAGTGCAGGCACAAGGGGCAGTGCTGTTTCAAGGGTAAGCATGGGTAGTATTTTCCTGATGGTGAATGCGTCCCATTCAGGAACTGCCTGTAATTCCATCAGGCTGATGAAGTCGCCAAAGTTTTTTCTGTAAAGAATGAACTGCTTTATCTGTGAAGGTTTTAAAATAAAAAGGCTTTCAAGCATCACTTCCGTAATGCTGTTGATATTGTATTTGTTGATGAATCCTGCACCGTGCATTTCATTGATGTCCTGCTTTGGCTCATGGTCAACAGCACTTTCCGCGATTTCTTCCATTGCTTCCTCTTGCGCAAGCGTGATACTGCAAGTAATCATCAATGCTGACAGTAAAACGACATACTTATTTCGCAATCCCATGGTTCACGGTTAACATTCCTGAAAGTCCCAGCTGTGGGTGATTGCTGAAAATGATTCCCCATTTGTTCTTCTCTATTTGTTTGGTGAGACCCATCATGAAGGAGTGGCTTGTTGTATTGATTGCGGTCAACAATCCAATGGATGCTGCTGCCTGCCATTCCAACAGGCCAGATACTTCTGTCCGTGCATTGGTTTGCTTTCTTATTTCCACCGAGAGGTAGAGGTTTTCATTGACAGTAGTTCCAATGCCGGTGATCAGCTCTCGGACTGTTCTGTTCGAATTGTCCATCCTTCGCCCAAGTGGAAACCATTGGCTCACCTGAAAGCCCAGTCCTGTTTTGGGATTGATCCAATAGAGCATGCCACCTTTTGCTTGCATGCCGAGGCGTAAAGGTTGGCCAGACCATTTGAACCCTGTCAATTCCATCGATAGTCCAATTCCCAGTTGCTGATGGATTTTCAGCCCCATGGATGAGCTGCCTGAAAAGCCTGCGTAGATGCCCCCTCCGCTGAACCTTCCAGAAAAACTCAGTGTACCATTCTTTTGAGGGAAAATACCCGCGAAACCAGCATGGTTCATGTCCCTGATCATGAATCTGTTCCCTGCATAAAACCCAATCTGAGGAATGGTTTGAAACGCACTGGCTGCAACCATGGCAGCTGAAGACTCAGCCTGTTGGCCTGTTTTTTTATAGGCCAACAAGCCAAAGGGAAGGAAGGCATTGGTTCCGGAGATTGCCTGAGCATTGGCCAAGATTGGCATCATCATCCACATCATCATCCACTTCATGTTGTAAAGATGATTTTCCGCAGTTGATGAGAAAGGGGAAAAACATCATATTTGGGTGTCATTTTCCCCGACTGTACCTTTGCCGCATGAAATTGCTCGATGGTAAGCTTGTTTCACAGGCAGTAAAAGACAGGTTGAAGACACAAACGGAGGAAAGAATCCTCCAAGGAAAAAAAGTTCCCCATTTGGCGGCCATCCTGATTGGCAACAATGGTGCCAGCGAAACCTATGTTGCTTCAAAAGTAAAATCCTGCTCAGAAATCGGATTCAAATCCACGCTGATCAGGCTTGATGCTGAAGTTACAGAGCAGGAACTGCTGTTCAAGCTCAATGAACTCAATGAAGATTTTGATGTGGATGGGATCCTTGTTCAACTGCCGCTTCCCAAAGGTATTTCCGAGCAGAAAATCATCGAAACGATTCTCCCTTCCAAAGATGTTGATGGATTTCATCCTGAAAGCGTTGGGAGAATGGTGCAGGGTTTGCCTGCATTTTATCCTGCGACACCCTATGGCATTTTGTTGTTGCTGGAGCACTATGGCATTGAAACAAAAGGAAAGCATGCAGTGGTGATCGGCAGGAGCAATATTGTTGGACGGCCCATCAGCATCATGCTCAACAAGAATGAATATCCGGGAAATTGCACCGTCACGGTTTGCCATTCCCATACACCCAACCTCAAGGAAATTTGTTTGCAAGGTGACATCATCATTGCCGCCCTGGGTCGTCCTGAATTCCTGAAGGCTGATATGGTGAAATCTGGAGCGGTGGTGGTTGATGTAGGCATCACAAGGGTTGCAGACGATTCCAAGAAGTCTGGTTTTGCCATCAAGGGTGATGTTGATTTTGAAAATGTTGCACCGCTTTGCAGCTACATCACTCCAGTACCAGGCGGTGTGGGTCCCATGACCATTGCAGCCTTGATGATGAATACTTTCAAGGCCTGCGCCGCAAAAGACTGATCAATGGAATCCAATCCAATTGCTTCACTTCCATTGATGGAACATTTTTATACCCTTCAGGGGGAAGGTCGTTTCACCGGCCATGCCTCTTATTTTATTCGCTTGGGTGGATGTGATGTGGGATGTGTCTGGTGTGATGTAAAAGAGAGTTGGGATGCTTCAAAGCATCCACTCATGCCCATCACTGAAATCGTTGCATCTGTATGTGCGTCTGGAACAAAGATAGCGGTCATCACCGGGGGAGAGCCCATGATGCACAACTTGGATACACTTACAGCTATGCTGAAAGCCCAAGGCATAAGAACACATGTCGAGACATCCGGTGCGCATCCGCTCTCAGGCACCTGGGACTGGATCTGCCTTTCTCCCAAAAAATTCAAGGCACCCCTGGATGAAATGATCGCAGCAGCCCATGAATTGAAAACTGTCATCTACAACAAAACCGATTTTGCCTGGGCCGAGCAGTATGCTGCAAAGGTCTCCAAAGATTGTTTGCTTTATCTGCAACCTGAATGGAGTAAATCTGCTGAGATGAATCCAATGATCATTGATTATGTGAAGGCAAATCCTCAATGGATCCTCTCCCTGCAAACGCATAAATTCCTGAATATTCCCTGAGTTCAATACATTAACAAATCAAAGCACCATCTATGTTGGCAAATCAAGTAATTTCATGGATGCGCATATTGATGATTGTCTTGTTGTCCTCTGTTTTTCAGTTTGGATTTGCACAGCAATATGATCCATTAAAAATTTCGAAGAAGAACAAGGCCCTTTATGCCAAGGCGTTGGAATATGCCGATCAGGATCTTTACCAAGATGCATTGGGCCTGATCAACGCAGCATTAGAGAATGATCCTAGCTATCTTGATGCACAACTTTCCAAGGCTGGAATCCTTGGTGAACTGAAGCGTTACAATGAGGCCGTAACTGCCTACAGCAGGGCATTTTCCATGGATTCTGCTTATGCCCGGGAATACCTGCTTCCTTACAGCATCAACCTTGCTGGTATGGGAAAGTTCAAGGAAGCCTTGCATGCAGCAGACCTTTTTTTGGCCATCCCCAAATTGAATGAAAGCAGCATCAAGGCCGGGACATTCAGGAGAAAAAATTATGCATTTGCAGTTGAAGAATCCCAAAAACACAATCAGCTTTCCAGCTCTGGGTTCAGGAATGCAGGAGATGCCATCAATTCAATTTTTCCCGAATATTTTCCATCGTTGACCATTGATGAAAAGACCCTGGTGTTTACCCGACGTGTCAATGGCAGCAATGAGGACTTTTATGAAGCAAATGCAGCAGATAACAAATGGGAACAGGCAACTCCGCTCCAGGGTACTGTAAATACACCTTACAATGAAGGTGCACAGCATATTTCCCAGGATGGGAAGTGGTTGGTGTATGCAGGATGTAATTTTCCTGATGGCTATGGAAGTTGCGATATCTATATCTCTGTTCTAACTGCATCGGGTTGGAGCAAGCGCCAGAACTTTGGAGAATCCATCAATTCTGATGCCTGGGAATCCACGCCCTGCCTGTCTCCAGACAAGCAGGAACTTTATTTCTCTTCCAACAGACCAGGGGGATATGGCGGATCGGATATCTATGTTTCAAGGCTTCGTCCGAATGGACGATGGTCTTCACCCCAAAACCTTGGGCCTCTGGTCAATACTGTTGGAGATGAAAGTGCACCTTTCATGCATGCAGACAATGAGACCCTTTATTTTACCTCTTCAGGCTTGCAGGGATACGGGGGCAAGGATATCTTTTTTTCAAAGAAAAAATTGAATGGATTTGATACTGCTGTGAACCTCGGGTATCCTATCAATACCATTGACAACGAAGGTGGTTTGATTGTTTCAGCCAATGGAGTCAATGCATTTTATTCCAGTGACAGAACGGATAGCCGCGGAGGGTTGGACATCTATACTTTTGCATTGAGGGAAGATCTTCGCCCGCTCAACACCACCTGGGTACAGGGTAAAGTATATGACAGTGCAACCGGGAAGGGTTTGAACGCCATCGTAGAACTGATTGATCTAAGCAGCAAACGTGTTGTAACTGAGTTGCAGACGGATGCTGATGGTAACTATCTTTCAACACTTCCATTGGGCCGTGATTATGCTTTCAGCGTTAACAAAAAAGGGTACCTGTTTTATTCCAACAGGTTCATGTTGAAGGAAGTGGTTGCTGGTGATCATTTCGAAGTCAATATTCCTTTGCAACCCTTTGTAATCGGAGCAAACATCGTGCTACGCAACATCCTTTTCGAAACTGGAAAATTTATCTTGCTTCCCGAATCCATTGCAGAGCTGGAGAAAATTGTTTCCATCCTTCGTGAGAATCCAACGCTCAAGGTCCAGATCAGTGGTCATACAGACAATGTTGGAAAAGATTCCGATAACCTTGTATTGTCTGCATCCAGGGCAAAAGCAGTAGTGGATTATATCATCACCAAAGGAATTGCTGCTTCAAGATTGACCTACAAAGGGTATGGCGCAGCTCAGCCGTTTGCAGACAATGCAACAGAACTAGGGAGGTCTTTGAACAGAAGAACAGAAATGACGGTTGTTTCAAACAATTGATGTTTTTCCTTTTCGCAAAAGTTTTAATACGGTTTGATTTCGTCTAAATCTCTTTTGCTGCTGCATGTGGGTGAATAGTTTTGCCTGCCATGAATGAAGCAGCACTTTTACAACACCTAGGTTTGACCATGATTCCTCAGGTGGGGGATATCCAGATAGGCATTCTCCTGAAACATTTTGGATCACCAGCATCAGTATTCAGCGCAAGCACAAAAGCCCTTGAAGAGGTCCCGGGCATCGGCACTGTTCGTGCTGCAGCCATCAGGAATTGCAATGTTCAGCAACGTGTTGAAGCGGAATGGGAGTTCATTCAAAACAATCAAATCAAGGTGTTGGTAAAAGGAAACCAAGGGTACCCAACCAAACTGGAACATTGCATTGATGCTCCGCATGTATTGTATTACAAGGGCTCATCAGACCTGTTGCATAAACGCGTGGTCAGTGTTGTCGGTACCAGGTCTCCTAGCCCATACGGAAAAGATCGGGTCATAGAATTGATATCTGTTCTGATGCAATATGATGTATTGGTGGTCAGTGGCTTGGCTTATGGCATTGATACCATGGCACACAAGGAGGCATTGAAAAACAATCTGCTGACCATCGGCGTTCTGGGTCATGGGCTTGATCAGGTTTACCCACATGCCAACAGGCAGCTTGCTGCTGACATATTGCAGCAGGGTGGGCTGCTTTCAGAATTCATGCAGGGCATCAAACCTGAAAAACAAAATTTTCCCAGGAGAAACAGGATCGTCTCAGGAATGGCAGATGCAGTTGTAGTGGTAGAAAGTGGATCAAAAGGAGGCAGCCTGATCACTGCAGATATTGCCAACAGCTACAACAAGGATGTGCTGGCTTATCCTGGAAGAGCAACCGACCCCAGCAGCAAAGGATGCAATCAATTGATCCGCAACCACAAAGCCAACCTGATCACCTGCGGCCAGGACCTGGTAGAATTCATGAATTGGGTTGAAGACCTGCCAAAATCTTCTCATGTGAACACTCCGCTCACCGATTCGCTTACAGCAGAGGAAGCTTCCATCTTATCCATCATCAGCGATCATGACCCTTGTCCGGTGGATCTGTTGACAAACATTTCAGGCATCAATCCAGGCCTGGTTTCTGCTCATCTTTTGTCATTAGAAATGGCGGGGCTGATCAATAGTTTACCGGGTAAATTGTACGGAATTTGCCAGCGATAGTGGTTTTTTAAATTTTTCTTATCTTCGCATATGGCAACAAGAACTCAACAATCCCCCAAATTTTTTGGAGAAGGCCTGACCTTCGATGATGTATTGCTCGTTCCGGCATATTCAGATGTATTGCCCAGGGAGGTCAACATCGCTGCGCATCTCACCAAAGACATCGTGTTGAACATACCACTGCTCTCCGCAGCAATGGATACTGTAACGGAAGCAACCCTGGCCATTGCATTGGCAAGAGAGGGAGGGATAGGCATTTTGCACAAGAACATGGGCATTGAACAACAGGCCGAACAGGTTCGTCGCGTGAAAAGAAGTGAAAGCGGCATGATCATTGATCCTGTTGTATTGCATGAGGATGCAACCATTGCCGATGCCCTTCAGTTGATGAAGGAAAACAAGATTGGCGGTATTCCTATCGTTAGTGCATCCAACAAGCTGGTGGGTATTCTGACCAACCGCGACCTGAGGTTTGAAACCAACAAGAAGAAAAAAGTAAGTGAAGTGATGACCCGGGAAAACCTGGTGACAGCACCGGAAGGAACTGACCTCAAGAAAGCGGAAAAAATCCTCCAGAATTATAAGATAGAAAAGCTGCCGGTAGTGGCAAGGAATGGTCAACTGAAAGGCTTGATCACCTACCGTGATATA
>JAJTFY010000066.1:0-4331 GCA_021299175.1 Chitinophagaceae bacterium | reverse complement strand
ATTGGGTATCACAAAAGATATGCTCGATAGGCCGGCCGCATTGCAGCAGATTGGTGTTGATGTGGTTTGTCTTGACAGTGCCCATGGCCATACCAAAGGCGTGGTGGATTCATTGAAATTGTTGAAGAAGAATTTCAAAAACCTCCGCATCATTGCAGGGAATGTAGCAACGGCATCAGGGGCAAAAGCGTTGGCAGATGCAGGAGCTGATTGTGTGAAAGTGGGAATCGGTCCGGGTTCTATCTGCACCACCCGTATTGTTGCAGGTGCCGGAGTTCCTCAAATTACGGCCATCCTCGAAGCATCTTCCGCATTGAAAAAAATGAATGTTCCCATCATTGCTGATGGAGGCATCAGGTATACCGGAGATTTTGTCAAAGCCATCGCTGCAGGCGCATCTACTGTCATGATGGGAAGCGTGTTTGCTGGTGTGGAAGAGAGTCCTGGCGAAACCATTATCTACGAAGGAAGAAAATTCAAACAATACCGTGGGATGGGTTCGATCGGTGCCATGCAGCAAGGCAGCAGTGACAGGTATTTTCAGGATGTTGAAGAAGGGATCAAGAAATTGGTGCCAGAAGGGATTGAAGGCCGGGTACCGTTTAAAGGAAATTTGAGCGAAGTCATTACCCAGTATGTTGGTGGA
The DNA here is from genome assembly GCA_021299175.1 of Chitinophagaceae bacterium. Lineage (GTDB taxonomy): Bacteria > Bacteroidota > Bacteroidia > Chitinophagales > Chitinophagaceae > Pollutibacter. The sequence goes on along the minus strand of JAJTFY010000066.1, from coordinate 3,685 downwards.
TTGAGGGCTGGAATGGGTTATTGTGGTGCCAAAAATATTCAGGCACTCCAAAACGCACAGTTCATCCGGATCACCCATGCCGGCATCAGGGAAAGCCATGCACACGATGTTGCCATCACAAAGGAAGCGCCCAATTACAGCCGCTAAGCCATGCGCATGCTGAAAATTAATTTCTTTGTCTTGATGATGCTGTTGGCAGCAGGCGCAAGCCATGCAGCGCCAGACAGCAGCCGCTTGCAGGTCAGCCTGATTACCTGCGCGCCCGGAGCTGAATTGTATTCAGTATTTGGTCATACTGCACTGAGGATTGTAGACTCGGCGGCCAATACCGACATCATCTACAACTACGGTACGTTCAATTTTGATGATCCTGATTTCTATTCGAAATTTGTCCGGGGTAAGTTGATGTATTTTCTCAGCCAACAAAGTTTTCCTGATTTCCTATATGAATATGCTTATTTCAAAAGAGGAGTGACAGAGCAGGTTTTACTGTTGAGCACAACGGAAAAAATAGCAATACAACGCAGCCTTTTTGATAATGTAAGGGAAGAGAACCGTTATTATAAGTATGATTTTTTATATGACAACTGTGCAACCAGGCTGAGGGATATTATTTTCAAGACCAACAACGACAATGCAATTGAGTCCGGTACTTTTACTTTAAGTGGAGCTACTTTCCGGGATTATTTACACAACTATCTTTCAAGGGCTGAGATGCAATGGACAACCCTTGGTATCGATCTGTTGTTGGGTATTGGTGCCGATAAAACCATGACTCCAGCCGAGTCCATGTTCTTACCCGATTACCTGGCCCAGGGAGTCTCCCTTGCTTCTAAAGGACAGAAAAAATTGGTGGAGAGGGATCAGGAGCATTTGCCCAATGCACAAGACCTTCCCGTAAAACTGCCTTTCTGGCAAACACCTTTGTTTTTCTTTTCAATCCTCAGTTTTTTGGTCATTCTCCCGTCCTTTTTTAAGTGTAGGGCCATGGTTTTATTTCAATCAATCATGGATAGGATCATTTTTATTTTATCGGGCCTGCTTGGCTTGCTTCTACTGTTCATGTGGTTCGGAACAGATCACCAGAGTTTCGCATATAACATCAACCTGGTTTGGGCCATGCCGGTCAATCTGCTGGTTGCATTCAATCTCAACAGGCCTCAAAAATGGCTGAAAAAATACCTTAAGTACAATAGCCTCCTTCTTTTACTCTTGATGATCCCCGCGCTATTGCAGTCGGGTATAGTCAATCTTGCCTTGTATCCCCTTATTTTAATACTTTCTTTCAGGTCCTGGATGCTGAGCAGGGATGAAAAAAAATGTTAAAGCATTGATGCCAACAGATACTTCCTCTGGGAAGTTACCATTTGAAAAAACAAAAGGTTAATTTTATCGCGAAGCACGCTAACAACACTATCAAATAAAATTGGTGCAGAAACGGGTCCTGGTCATACTGATTGCCTTATTTTTCATTTCGCTTCCTTCTATCGCAAAGCATATAGCAGGAGGGGAGATGAGCTATGCTTATCTCGGGCTATCCAGCACGGCCTCTAATTCTGGACGATACAGTGTTACACTGAAGTTGTACCGTGATTGCAATACAGATGGGGCACAGCTCGATGCCAATGCCACCATCACTATTTACCCTGGTGGAAGTTCCAGCTATTTTGCCAACAGGAGTGTTCCCCTGACCTCAAAGCAGGTAATCTCCCTTGTTAACCCCGACCCTTGTATCAGCAATCCACCTGTGATTTGTTATGAAATAGGGTATTATACATTTGAAATTGACCTGCCATTTATTGCAACTGGCTATGCTATTTCTTACCAGCGCTGCTGCAGGATTGATGGGATATTTAATGTGCTCAATTCTCAAAATGCTGGGGTAACCTATACAGCAAATATTCCTGGTACCTCCAGTGGGTCAACAGCACCTGCCAATAGTTCTCCTGTTTTCAAAACCAGTGATACTGTCGTTATCTGTGCAAACAATTATTTTATCTACGACTTCGCGGCAGTAGATGCAGACAAGGATGAGTTAACCTACCAGTTTGAAGAAGCATATTTAGGAGGTACATCAATGGGGCCGGCACCCTCAGTTGCAAGTGCGCCTCCCTATAATTCCCTGAATTATAATTTTGGCTTCAGCCCCCAATTGCCGCTGGGATCTACTGTTCAGATCAATGGCGTCACTGGAATGATTTCAGGCACTGCTCCCGTTGCAGGTATTTATGTCATAACGGTAGCCGTGGTTGAAAAAAGAAATGGGCAAGTCATCAATGTTCACAGAAAAGATCTCCACCTGAAAATCGCTGACTGTAGCATAGCTGGTGCAGACCTTGATCCCATTAGCATTTCCTGTGATGGTTTTACCGTGAACTTTAAAAACAATTCAAACAGTCCTTTGATCAAGACATTTGACTGGGATTTTGGGGTGGCTTCAACAACTGCTGATGTATCCAATGCGCCAACACCATCATATACTTTCCCTGTGGCAGGCGATTATACTGTTCGCCTGATTACCAATAAAAATGATGCATGTTCAGATACCGGATATACAGTGGCAAAAGTGTATCCTGGGTTTACAACCGATTTTACCATTCAGGAAACCTGTAAAGGAGTTCCTTATGTTTTTACCGATGAATCAAAAACCATTTATGGAACCATCAACAAATGGAAATGGGACTTTGGCAATACCAATGCCATTGATGATACATCCATCAATGCTTCTTCAACGTATATCTATCCTGCAACGGGTGTATTCAATGTTTCATTGATTGTTTCCAACAGCAATGGTTGTATCGATACTGTCATGAAACAGGTTACTGTGGCAGACAAGCCAACCCTGATTGTTCCAAAAGATACCTTGATCTGTAACATTGATACTTTGCAACTCAATGCTTCAGGAATTGGGGTTCATTCTTGGTCTCCAAATTACAACATCAGCAATACGGGGATACGGAATCCATTGGTGAGTCCTGATGTTCCGACGCGGTATACGGTTACGTTGACGCAGTCTCCTGGCTGCATAAACAGTGCTTCTGTTTTTGTGGATGTGAGGACCTTTGTTTCGTTGAAGGCGGGGATGGATACGACGATATGTTTGGGCGACAGTATTTTTCTGCGTCCCAATTCTGATGGTGTGAACTACCAATGGTCTCCATCTGCTACAGTTTCAAATCCTTTGGCAAAGAATACTTGGGTCAGGCCCACGCAGACCACCCGTTATTCAGTGTTGGCAACGATTGGCAAGTGCCAGGCCAATGATGGTTTTGTGGTGACTACGGTTCCTTATCCGGTAGCGAATGCAGGCCTAGATACTTTTATGTGTTATGGCTCACAGGTACGGTTGAAGGCAACTGGTGGCTCAAGGTACCTTTGGTATCCTGGCAATACGCTTGATGACCAGACGCGTCAAGACCCGATTGCAAGCCCCTGGGACACGACGAACTATGTGGTTGGGGTCTATGAAGACAAGGGATGTCCCCGGCCAGTATACGATACGGTCAGGGTCAGTGTGGTGCCGCGGGTAAGGGCTTTTGCGGGCAATGATACGGTAGCAGTGATTGGTCAGCCGTTGCAGCTTTTAGCGACGGGAGGATTGAATTATAGTTGGACCCCGACGGCATTTTTAAACAATGGCTTGATCCCGAATCCTGTTGCACGCTTGAATGACGACATCACATAT
>JAJTFY010000065.1 GCA_021299175.1 Chitinophagaceae bacterium | reverse complement strand
GTCATGGTCCTTTCCAAATGTGGTGGTATAACGCAATACATTGTCGAGTGTAATCTGATAGTTTTTATCGTAACTATAATTGGAAGAAAGATTGGCAGGGTTTGGCTGGAAAGTCATTTGGGTATTAGTGGCAAAGTTATACCGCACACCAGCATCTGGATTTGTTCTCGACCTGTATTCATTCTGGCGCATTTGATAGTTAAAACGCGTTTCAAATGAAAGACCTTTCAAGATGGTAGCCGTAGCATACAATGTGGTATTGAACCTGGAGGTCTGGTCTTTCCCCAACCTGTTGTTCAAAAATGAAAATACATTGTTGGCTTGCTGGTTTTCCTCTGAAATTTGGGCATAGCCATATTTGCCTCCGTATTGTGGAATAATTCCTGGTGTTGTTGCCCGGAGATAGGTGAATGCATCCGTAACATTTCCCATTGCGTCATTTTGAAAAAGCGCAAATGTTTGTGATCCTACCGTCAGGAATTTTGTAACCTTAGACTCGATATTTGACCTGAACTGGAAACGCTGGCTCCATGTATTTTCAATCGTACCCTGGTTGTTCAGGTAGCCAACAGAAAGAAGATACGTGGTTTTGTCAGATCCTCCATTGATGGATACATTGTGGTTTTGTACCAATCGGTTTGAAAAGAAAGCATCTGCCCAGTCTGTATTGGGGTAAGCCAAGAAATTGGGAACACCCAGCGGATTCAATGCGTCCGGAATCTTGCTGGCAGAGTCCCATGCTGCAATGTTCAGTGCACTGTATTTGATTGCCTGACCAAGATTGGTATGTGCCTCATTGGTATAGCGCATATGATCAGCATAGTTCGTAACAAAATTGGGCATGTTCATCGGGCTGGTGGTAGAGTATATCCCATTGTATGTAACCGAAAGTTTATTGCGTGTCCCTTTCTTGGTTGTAATCAATATAACACCATTACCTGCTTGTGAACCATAGATGGAAGCAGAGGCGGCATCTTTCAAGACAGAGACTGATTCAACATCCTGGGGATTGACTGCATCCAAAGCACCAATAACACCATCGATGATGATCAATGGACTCGAGCCACTCAATGTTCCCCTACCCCTTACAGTGATCGAGGCACCATCGGATCCTGGCTGACCGGAACCTTGTTGAACAGAAACACCCGAAAGCAATCCTGCAAGAGATGTCGATAGATTGGTGATGGGCCGGTCCTCAATTTGCTTGGCCGTTATGGTGGACACAGCACCGGTCAGGTTTACTTTTTTCTGTGTAGCATATCCGACCACTACAACAGACTCCATGCTCTCTTCAGTAGGATCAAGTTTGATGTTGATGGCTGACATGCCTTTCAACACAACAGTTTCAATGCTACCAAACCCAACACTTGATATTGCAATGCGATCACCCACTTTTGCATTGATGGAAAAAGTTCCATCTGCATTGGATTTGGTGCCGGCCTTGGTTGAGTTGTTTACAATAGACGCCCCTGAAACGGGTGTATTATCTTTTGAAGAAACGACCACGCCCTTGTATGCGGTTTGGGCAAAACCCAAGGACGAAATTACTGTTGCCATGATGAATAGCAACAACTTCCTGATGTTAATCAGTTGCATAAGTGTTGGTTTGATAAATAAATAATTAAGGGTGTAGGTTGATAACGGGCAACAAGTTAATCAAAAGAAATTGTTTAAAAAAACAAGCGAGTAAATGCTACTTGCCAACTATGCTTTTATTTAAATAACCCTGTATTTCCCTTTTCCAACAACGGCATCAACTGCTTGACAAGATCCGGAGTTGATGCAGCAATATTGTGTTGCTCAGCAGGATCATTGAAATGATCATAGAGCTCAATTGAGGGCTCTTCCTTTCTGAAATATTTGGTCAGCCTGTACCGATTGGTTCTCATTGTGATTCCCCTGTTGAAATAACTGTAGGCAACCTCTTCCTCTTTATTAGGCGCATTGTTGATCCTGTCGGCAAAACTTCTTCCATCCATCGCATAGGGCAAAGGCACATTGCACCACTGCAACAAAGTTGGAAACAGATCAATGGTTTCTATCACATTCCCGATTGCCCCTTTGGCGTTTTGTTTTCCCGGCAATTTGATGATGAGCGGACTTTTCAGTGAGTAGTCAAAGTATTTTTATCCAATCCATTTTTTTTGAGTTCATCCAAAACCTTTCCCACTTGTGCATCAACATAACTGATGGCGGCGTAATACGCATGAACCAGCTTTTTTGAATAGGCATCAGAGATGGGGTGTTCTAGTGTGGGGTGCTCATCACCTGATTTATAGCTATTGAATTCACTGTTGTTTTGCAGGCTGGCCAAAGAGATCCCATTCGGTGGTGTTTTGGATGTTGCCAAATGCATGTCTTCCCTGTTGTAAAGTTTCCAATAAGCATCAGGAGCAGTGAAGGGCAGATGGGGTTTAAAAAATCCAACACCAAGAAAAAAAGGCTGGTCTCTTTTGGAGCATTTTTTCAACTGTTCTATGGCCAGCGCTGCGGTCAAACCGTCTGGATAACCCATATCATCAACATTACCCTTCTCGTAAGGTGGCACTTTCCCTTTCATTGTTTGCCGGCTTTCTCCGCTGGCGTAACCAAAAAAGGCATCCCAACCATCTTTCCATTTCCCTGGATTAAACAGAAATTCATTCCAGCTATGGGGCAATTCCATTACATCACCAGGAGCTTCATCATAACCGTATACACGCCCATCCACTGCGTGGCTGATTTTCCCAATGCCAACAGTGTAGTAACCATTTCTCTTCAATTGGTGCACCAGGGATTCCGGCCTTGCTGATTCAGGTCTGCCAACTGTTTGCTTTTCAAATACATTGTTATTGATTTGCACACCATTTCTCGGCCTTAATCCGGTTAATAAAGCAGCGCGGGAAGCACCACAGGTGGGTACCTGAACATAATGATGGGTGAAATACATGCCCTTGGATGCAAGCCGATCAATATTTGGAGTCTTTACAATGCTGTTCCCATATATACCCAAGTCAGGACGAAGATCATCAATGGCCAGAAAAAGTATGTTGGGCCTATCCGCCTTCTTGGATATTTCTTTTCCAGACAGACTGAAAAGAGAAAGCAATATCAAAATATATTTCATTGTTGAAACTTAATGATGAACCTTCAATTCACAAGATCCTCTTCTAACTTTTCCAGCGACACGCCTTTTGTTTCAGGAACCTTGACAAAAACCCAAATCAGTTGAAGGGCCATCATCCCGGCAAAAAAAGCAAAAATGGGCCATGGATTGTCTTTGAAAATTCCGTCTTCCGCATCTAAAAATACTGGCGTAATCAAGGTGATCAATGCTGCAAAAACCCAATGTACACTGGCACCGAATGATTGCCCCAATGCCCTGATCTGGTTGGGAAATATTTCAGCAATAAAAACCCAGATGACGGCCCCTTGTCCTATGGCATGAGATGCAATGAAAACAAGCAAGAACGAAAGCAGGAATGCAGGTGAAGCTGCAGCATAAAACGCCCAGGCCACCATGGAAAGGCTGATGATATACCCAAGAGAACCAATGATCAGCAATGTTTTTCTTCCCAAACGATCGATCAGGTACAAGCCCACAAAGGTGAACAGCAGGTTGGTTCCGCCGATGGCGATGGAATTGAACAGTGAATCCTTTGCTGCAAGGCCGGCCCTTTCTAAAATCTCAGGCGCATAATAAAGAATGAAATTGATGCCTGATACCTGATTGAAAAATGCAATCATGAATGCAAGCCCAATGATCCTTTTGTTGCGTGCAGCAAACAGTTCCTGCCTGCTCGAATCCTTTATCTTTTTGTTCTTGCTTTCCAACCAGCGCGGACTCTCCGGAATGCCAATGACCATCAGGGTGTAAACAATTGAAGGAACAGCCATCACGCCCAACATCCAACGCCAATCACTGCTGCCGCCAAATCCTTCTAAAAAATAATTGGAGAGAAAGGCAATCAGGATGCCGAAAACAATATTGAACTGGTACATGGCCACCAATCTCCCTCTGGTGGCGGGTGTTGAAATCTCGGAGATATAGGTTGGTGCCACCACAGAAGATACGCCAATGCCAATGCCGCCCATGAACCTGAAAAATGAAAAAGTATAGGGGTCTTGCGCCAGGGCTGAGCCGATCGCAGACACACTGAACAAAATTCCAATCCAGAACAGGACTTTTTTCCTGCCATATTTTTCAGTTGGAATACCGCCAAAAATGGACCCCAGCACTGTCCCCCAAAGCGCCATTGACATGATGAAAAATCCATGAAAAAGCGGTGAGGTATGCCACAATTCCTTGATGGGAAGATTGGCCCCAGAGATGACCACCGTATCAAAACCAAAAATAAAACCCGCCAATGCGGCAATCAATGAAATGCCAAAAAGGCTTTTTCCGCTAGTGTTTTGGGAGATATCCATTTGCAGTTGTTTTAATGCAGTAATTTAAGGATAAATTGATAAAACCCTCAACCATCACAAACGATAATGCGTTGAACTTCGGGGCCGGTTTTACCCAAGCTGGATTTTGACTTTTTAAATCTTTTAAATAACTTGTTCTTCAAATCAACACATGAACCGCAGAAATTTTTTTGATTTTATTTCCACGATAACAAAAGCTACAGCTTCACCAGTCGATCTTGTCATTGCAGGTGGTGGACTGGGAGGAGTAGCTGCAGCCTTGGCAGGCTTGAGGAATGGCCTGAGTGTTGTCCTGACGGAAGAGAACGATTGGATAGGCGGTCAGATTACTTCACAGGGAGTTCCTCCAGATGAACATCCCTGGATTGAGACTCATGGCGCACCCAAGACCTATCGAGAATACCGCAATTTAGTCCGTGATCACTATAAACGATTTTATCCCTTAACCGAAGATGCCAAATCAAGACCCAACCTGAACCCGGGAGATGGTGCAGTGTCGAGGCTCTGCCATGAGCCACGTGTTGCACATGCTGTGATGATTGAGATGTTGACACAGTACCTGAGTACAGGACAACTTACCCTTTTGCTGCAACATAAAGTGCAGAAGGCAATGGTGTCAGGCAATGCCGTTTCATCACTCTTGGTCAAGGATTTGAAAAGTGGAAAATCAACAACCCTTTTTGCAAAGCATTTTATAGACGCCACCGAACTCGGCGATTTGCTTCCCCTCACCGGAACCGAGTATGTTACAGGCACAGAATCAAAGGCTGATACAGGCGAACTGCATGCACCTGAAAAAGCTGACCCTACGAACAACCAGTCCTTCACCATGTGTTTTGCCATGGATTATGTTGAGGGTGAAAACCATGTGATTGAAAAGCCAAAGGAATATGATTTTTGGAAAGAACATGTGCCGGAGCTTTCCCCAGCTTGGTCTGGCAAATTGCTCAGCCTGGAATATTCCAGCCCTACCACACTTCAACCCAAAGCACTTGGATTTCATCCTGAAGGCATTGCCACTGGAGAAAAACTGAACCTCTGGAATTACAGAAAAATCATCAACAAAAATAATTTCCTGCCTGGTGTATACAAGAGTGATATCACCATTGTCAACTGGCCCCAGAATGATTACATGCTGGGAAACATTGTTGATGTCAGCGAAAAAGAATTCAACAAACACGTTGATCGGGCCAAACAACTCAGCCTTTCATTGCTCTACTGGTTGCAAACAGAAGCACCAAGGCCTGATGGTGGGAAAGGCTGGCCAGGACTGCGTTTGAGAAATGATGTGATGGGTACAGCAGATGGTCTCGCACAGTATCCATACATCCGTGAATCAAGAAGAATCAAAGCCGAATTTACCATCCGTGAAGAGCATGTTGGAAAGGATCAGTCTGCACAATCATCCCTGCCCAAAAATAACCGAGGGTCTGCGCGCTTTGATGACAGTGTTGGCATTGGATATTATCATATAGACCTGCACCCAAGTTCTAGCGGAAACAATTATATCGATTTTCCTTCGGTACCCTTCCAGATTCCTTTAGGGGCCTTGCTTCCCATCAGGATGGAAAACATCATCCCAGCAAACAAAAACATCGGCACCACCCATATCACCAACGGCTGTTACCGCTTGCACCCTGTAGAATGGAGCATTGGTGAAGCGGCAGGATGCCTGGTTGCCTATGCACAAAAAAATGGAATACAAACAAGAATGGTGAGAACTGATTCACATCACTTGTCTGCATTCCAATCATTCATCAGAAGCCAAGGCATTGAAACGGAATGGCCTGATACCAAGTGATTATTTCTTCAGCTTAGACAACAACCAGTTTGTATATCTAGTGCGTTGCTCTGCATAGGTCCAATGGCCTGTATCATGAAAAATAGATGTCTGCTTGGGTGCGTTGATGGAATTATATGCCGCATAAAATGATGTGGGTGGGCAGGTTTCATCGTTGAAGCCCCATGTATAATAGCCTTCGATGTTGACGGCCTTTGCAAAATTCACCACATCATAATAAGCGAGGGTATTGATGACTTTTGGATTGCTGGTATTGGCAACATTGTTAGGACTCAACATGTGTGGCCATCCTCCGGCACGGTTGGCAGCATAACCCGGCAGATCACAGAGTGCTGGGTACAATGCTGCCAGGTATTTGACACGCTTGTCCAAAGAAGCAGTAATGATGCTCAAGGCACCGCCCTGGCTGCCACCACTCACAGCAAGTGTCTGTCCATCGAATTCAGGCAAGCTGAAAATAAGGTCATTGGCACGTACTGTATTGGCATATACACGCTTGTAATAATACTTGTCGCGGTCATCCATGTTATAGGTAAAATAACTCTTCAATCCACCAACGACCAGGTCTGCATACACAGATGGATCGAGGATGACAGAGATGCCATGGATGCCAATTGTCAATACAATCACGCCCTGGTCGGCCAATTCAAGATCCGGGCCATATGCACGAACCCCTGCTCCAGGCACTTGCAGGACAGCAGGATATTTTCCTGATTTTTTGGGGATGCAAAGGATGCCATAGATCCTGGATCCGCCATATCCCTGGCAGTTGACATGGTAGACATTTGTTTTTGCAGATGAACGCTCAGGTAGCAAGGTCATTTTTGTATCCAGTGGAAGCTTTGCCAGCTCATCATTGGCGGTTTTCCAAAATGCATCAAAATCTGCTGGCTTGCTGACCACCGGTTGAATCTTGCTGATCTCATACCCCGTTGTTGTGAGATTCCTGTATTGCTTGCCGTCTACCATTACGGTGGCTACACAACGCAGGAAACCAGGCTCTTTCATGGCAATGCCGGCAGTAGTGAACCTTCCCTCTTTCAGCATTACGGAATCTTCCTTGATGGGCTTCATCCTTTCTGGTCCAATTTGATAATGAACCATGACATTCTTTTGTGGTACACCAAACTTCAAGACCTGAATGGTGAAAGTGGAAGGCTCTCCCATCTTGTATTCCCAGTTATCATGATCGGGTGTGATGACAATGTTGATGGGTTGTACAGTTGGCTGAGCAACAACAAAGACAACAGAAAAAATAAGAGCAATGACGCAAAGCATTTTTTGTAATCGCATAGCAGTTGAATTTAATGATAAGGCATTGATCAATAGTAGTACCCGAAAATGATATTCATCTCATCCTCACTCGTCAAACCAAATGCAACCGCTTTAGAAGAGCTGTTGAAATAGGTAACCTCAGAAGTCAATCCCTCGCCTGGCTGCAGCACAATGGGCGTTGCAAAAGATTTTACGAAAGGATGAAGCCAATCGGTATTGGTATAAACGAGCTCTCCATTGCGTGGTCCACCAGCAATTTTGATGTTAAATTTTTCACCAAAACGGTGAAAATGGGATGTCAACATGACCACTCTGGTGACAGTATTGAAAGTAAAAGTCTTGGAAAAAGTTTTTCGCTGACCGGCAGGAATGGAAATGTCAAGATTGTTCAAGTCCAGTGCCTTTGCAACAAACTGAACATTGGATAGAGGTATCGTATGAAAATTCACGTAGTTTTCACCCTTTAGTAACAGGTTTGTCTTGTTGAAATAATGGGCATTGAGGTCAAGGGGTGTTGAAGGATCAAGCTTTAGGGCTACACCGGCAGGCAAAGTAACGTCCGAATTAACATCGGTACCACCACCAAAGAAAATATGGTTTTGCATTTCGCCTGCAGTCTTCAAATTGAGCGATCCATCCAGGTTGCGGATATCGCGCAACAGATTGGCCTGTGGAAGCGCATTTAAATTGCGAAAGCCATATACAACAAAATGATGGCTGTTGGAGCGACCTTTCATCTCTATCCTGTTAACATAAACCGGCTCTGCATTGGGTGTATTGGCCCTGTAAAATACCTCACGTTCAAAATTCTTGGGAACATCAAAAAGATCAATCTTCATTTGAAACCCTTTCCCAGCAGCAGGTGGGGCAAGGGGTGTGATGTCTTGCTGACAGGCAGTACTATCTTTCAAAACGCTGGTACTGATGCCCGTCTCAGTTGCAGTTGCCCCTGCGTTGATCCATCGCTTGATAAATTCCACCTGACCTTGGGTGAGATAGTTTCCACCCAATGGCATCTGGCTTCCGAAATTGGCCATTGTACTGTGGTGGGTAGATTGGCAGGATATTTTATGGAAAAGAAAACTATTGTCTGCATCAAAAGGCTTGACCAATTGCAGCTTAAGTGCAGCAGCAGCTTGATTTTTTGCCATTTTACCCACGAGGTTGGAAAATGCATTCCCTTTGGAAAGCACAAGACCATGTTGGGCATAACTCGCATCAGCAGTGGAAGCATGACATCCTGTTGTAGCGCAAGATGTGGTCAATATTTGATCCTCAATGATATCAAAAGAAAGTTTTTCTGCAGCAGTTGTGTCAGTTTTTTTCTCACAGGCATTCAAAGCAATAAACAAGATTGCCAGTAGGCCCAATATGGAAGCAAGTGGTTTCATTTGTTGATGCGGTTTATTGATGTAATATAAATGTATTTGATGAAAAATGAGGCGGGGTATAAAAACGATCGCGCGCCCTTTGGGCGCGCGATCGTAAAAAACTTAGAAACAAAGGTGTTACCTATTTCGTTACCTCAATTTCAACCCTTCTGTTCTTTTTGGCTTCTTTGATACTGCGTGTCTGGATGACAGGCCTCTCCTCTCCAAAGAAATCTATCGTCACACGCTGGGGATCAATCCCCAATTTTTTGAGGAAACTTCTCGCTGTTTTTGAACGCAGCGATGAAAGCTTCTTGTTGTATCCTTCTCCACCTTCTACATCCGTGTGGCCATACAAAGAACACTTATAATCAGCATTCTCATTCAGCTTTGCCTTTACTTCTTCCAACACCTGGGCACTCTCTGGAGTGATCACATGTTGATCAAAATCAAAATAAATGATATACTTGAATACTTCTGGAGCAGGGGCAGGAGGAGGCGGTGGTGGCGCTACAACAACAGGCTTCTTGTCTTTCAAAACAACATCACCAAGTGCTTTTCCTGTAAAATTATTGCTGGTATTGAAATCAACATTGGTTTGACCAGCGGAGATACAATTCTATACAGGTGAGGCAACCTGTCAATTAAACCATTGGCCATGGCAAGGTTGACAAAAAGACTCGTTACATATATAAAATAAACAGATATGAAAAAATAATAGGCCAAAGGTTTACGCCGGATCAAAAATGCCGTTGTAAAAATGAAGCCGAACAATGAAATGCTGAAAAAAGAATCAACCAAGTAATTCATTTGAGGCAGAATAATAAATGAGCGTCAAAAATAGAAAAAGATGACTGCTTAAAGATTATTCATTTAGATTTTTAATGCTTTATCATTGCAGTTGAATGTCAAAATCATTGAAATGAGATCCACCGAAAAATTGCTGCTGATACTGTTACTGGTTTTTACTTTCCAAGCAAATTCTTTCGCACATTCCTTATTACTGAAAGATTCTGTACCGGGGAATAATGATAAACAGTGGATTTCACCAGCAGTAATCTTCGCCAGCGGCGGAGCGATCGCTGGAATTCCCGCACTAAGAAAAATTGAAAAGTCTGTTTACGATGGTTTCAATCCAACAAGGAAATTGACTTCGATCGATGATTATACCCAATATGTTCCCGCAGCAGCCGTTTTTGCCATGGATGCAGCAGGGCTGAAAGGGAAAAACAAGCCCCAACAACAATTTCTATTGTATGCTTTGGGAAATGTCACTGCTGCTGTCATCGTTCAACCGATGAAAAGGATCATCGGAAGAGCGCGCCCGAACAAATCGGACTTTCATTCATTCCCATCAGGACATACCAGCACGGCATTTGTTGCAGCTGAGTTTTTGCACCAAGAATATGGACATTATTCCCCCTGGATCAGCATTGCGGGGTATGCCACGGCAGCCACAACCGGCTATCTAAGGCTATACAACAACCAGCATTGGCTGGGTGATGTACTGGCAGGCGCTGCCATTGGCATGGCTTCTACCAAATTTATTTATTGGATGAATGGGAAAATAAAGGAAAAGAAAAAAACCGCAGCCCAGGCTTTCTGATGCTTATTTAAACAACTCCTTCCAGCCGGCTTTCATGAAAGGCCATTGGGGAAGGGTGTTCAACAGGATCAATTCCTGACCAACAGATGTCTCATTATCAAGAAACCTGAATATCCGTTGGATGGGGTTTCTGCTGAACAGCAGGGTAAATATCCTGGAGCCTTGCATCTTTTTATGGAACAACATGTGCAGCAATACCCTGTCATACCACATGAAGCGTTTTTCCCAAACTGGCTGGGCAACAAAAGGTTTTCCAGTTTCAACCAGGTCGCGAACAACAGCTGCAGCATGCTTTTGGATGAACCTGAAGGTATATCCACTTGAGGGTTTTGTTTGACCGCCTGCTGTACCCAGGTGTACAATATTCTCGTCGCGGGTTGGAAATTCATGGTCGGTCATCGGAATCACCCCGAATTCTTCTTCAAGCAAATTATAATCTGTAATATTCAGGTAATCCCTCAAATAATTGCTGAG
>JAJTFY010000064.1 GCA_021299175.1 Chitinophagaceae bacterium | reverse complement strand
CCAATATGGATGCGGTTGCCGCCATCCTTGATGGATCTTTGATACGCTCATCCTGGCCATGTTTCAGAGGAACCATGACTACTGAACCAGGTTCCACCTTTGGATAAAATCGAAGCCCAAGGAATCGCCTGGTTGAACTGGAAGATCCATCAGCATGAATAACATAAACCCTCCTCGGATCTGCGAATCTTGTCAACCCACCTGCATCTCTCAAATAAGAACGAAGACTGGTGCTGGAATGATTTACCGTAACCTTGTTGTTTACCTCACCTTTCATACTGACGGTATTTTGGAACTGCAGCACATTGACCACATCACCTTCCTGAAGATGAATATCAAATTTCGTTTTATCCCCTGACCGAAGGCTAGCGTAATTAACCGAAATGGTATCAATCAGCAACGAATCTGCTGTATTCATTGTTTGAACAGGGGATGCCAATTTCTTTTGTTTGGATGTGCCTATCGAAAATTCATTGTCCACTTCCGCTTCTTTGCTTTCAATCTCTTCTTTCATCTTGTTGAAAAAAGGATTGAGTTGCTTACGATAAATCAACACATATCGGTCATCTGCTAGATCATTGAATCCCCCAGCCCTTTCAATCACCTCACTGAGGTATTCTTTTTGTCTTGAAAGGATATATGTTCCGGGATATTTGAATTGACCGGTAAGCTCAATCTTTCTCTGGGGAATATAGTTTGGATTTTTTCTTACAATCACAAAGTCCTGAGCCTTGAGCTCTAACTCCTGTGCCTGCAACATCAGGTTCCGATCTGTTGCAGCTTCCAGGATTTTTGATATTTCAAAATCCTTGTTGCCTTCTACCCTTCTTGCAATTTCAATTTTGCTGGGAAGTGAAGATTCAGTTAATCCGCCTGCAAGCAAAATAACATCCAGTACCGTCATTTTTTCTCCATATACAAAATACCCTGGACTGTTCACCTCCCCTGTAACGGTTACAATTTCTTTGGGAAACAATATTGCTCTGTCTGCAATTACTACAGAGTCTCCATCCGCAAGTGCAAGATCATTTTTACCTGCAACGATGTCGCTTGGATTGAAGCGCAAATAAGAGATCTGATGATCATGACCCGCACGATATACCAAGCCCCTTGTCATCAAACTGCTTTCCTTCAAGCCACCTGCTCGTTTGATCAGTTTGCCAACTGTAAGGCTGTCGTGCAATCCGTAATAACCGGGTCGCATGATGGCACCGCCAATTGCTACACGCTGACTATTTCTTTTTACGATTGATCCAACATAGACAACATCACCATTTCCTGGTTGATACCGATCAAATCCCGGTTTTTCAATGTCCCGGCTCACAAATTCATTGGTAGCAACTTTTTCCACATAAACCCTTTCCTGGTAAGCAATCGTTGTGAAACCTCCACAGTATTTCAAGAGTGTTGCCAAGGATTCTCCATCCTTGAGTTCAAAATAACCGGGAGTCTTTATCTCTCCCTTCAGTGTAACACGATGATCATAAGCAGGGATATTGATGATATCATTCTCCTGCAAATTCAGAAACTGTTTCTGGTTGCCATCCACCATAAAACTGTAAAGGTCGATCTTCTGAATAATCTCCCCTTTACGAATTAGTTCAATGTCGCGATAACTTCCTCTGCGTGCGGGACCTTTTGCCTGGTGCAAAGCATGAAATGCATTGGCAACACTGGAAACCATGTAGGTACCCGAAGCTTTTGCCCCAATGACTGTTACCGGAAAAGTTCTGTACTGCGAAACGGTCATTTGCAACTTGGTTTCGCCGGTCCGTAAAGTAGCATAACCACTTTTTTGCATGGACTCTTTCACTTTTAGCATTGCCTGTTCGATGGTGAGTCCGCCCACTGCCATGATGCCAGCATAAGGAACATTTATTTTTCCATCAGGCAAAACTTTTAATTCTGCGGATAGCTCCTGATATCCAAAAAGCGTAAGGGTAAGAACATCTTTGGGACCAATGATGTAATTGGCAGGAGTAGCCAATTGCATATCGCTGGCAAACCCCATTTTAGAATTGAGAAAAAGTTCAGCACCAAAGATCAGTTTATCTTCTTCCATTTTACCCTTGGCATAACCCAGTGAATCCATCAAATCTAACCCTGCTGAATCCTTGCTATTCAAAAGCAGATCTAAAAAGTCCAATTGATCAATTCCGGCCTTGTTATTACTTCCTGGCACCAATTGTTGGTTCATGATCCGGAACCGCAATTTACTGATCTCATCAATAGACATGCCTTTGCTGAGAAGATATCGCACCATTTCTTGCTCGCTCATTTTTGACTGAGTAAGCTGTTGTTGAAAAGAACTCAGTTGATCAGGACTTAGATTTTCTACTTTGAAATTGGTCAGGCTTTTTCTGTAAAAAGGTTCCTGTGCGATTGCTGATGAAAACAGCATTATCAAGAAGGCTAATAACAGGTATGAACGAGATTTCAATTCCATACTGAAAAAAAGGATTGAAAGAGAATTTTGATATCCATTCCCAAGGAAGCCTGCTGAACATAGGTTAGATCATAAGGTAACTTCTCCAATGAATGTTCCGGGGTTGCATCAGGGTTTTCCAACTGAGCCAACCCTGTTATTCCTGGTTTACAAACCTGCCTCTTCTCAAAGTTTGGATCAACCTTATTGAAATGATAAAAGTAATAGGCGATCTCAGGTCTTGGTCCAACCCAACTCATTTCGCCTTTCAAAATATTCCAGATCTGCGGCAATTCATCAATACGCAACTTCCGCAACCATTTACCCACCCATAGAATGTCGTTCTCACCATGTTGTTTTCCGTTGTTGGATAAAAATTCTTTTTTCAAAGTTCTGATTTTGATCATCCGAAAAGGCTTTGTGTTCAACCCCACTCTTTCCTGAAAGAAAAAAATACCCCCTCTGTCTGAAATAAAAACAAAAACAGATGCCAATATTACCAATGGCAAGGCAATGGGTAACACCAGTATTGAAAAAACTATATCCAGCACCCTCTTAAGGGAAGAATTCAAATAAGAAGACATCAATGAAAAAAATGATTTTTTTCGTAACAGCAAATCTATTGAATTTCGTGTTGAGTAGCAACTAAAAATCAATGAATTGATTAAATTTCAATGATTTAGGCAAAAGTTTCCGACCGGTAAGGGCTGACCTGTTTTACAATTTTCCGGATATCGCTATCACTTACTGAATGGTGGAGGGGCAGGCTGAAGGCTTCCCGATAGTATTTTTGGGAATTGGGAAGGGGAAGCTGATACATAGGCCAACTGGGGGGATATTGCTTTTTGATACCACCGGAAGCTAGATTTTTAATGATCTCAGGAGAATCTAATGGAACATTCAAAAGGATGGGCAGTCTTACTGGCATGGCATTTTGAGGCAATTCAAGCGCAGGAAATTCGAGCAGCTTCCGGTACAGCTCCACCAATCGTTTTCTTTCTTTCATCAACTTTTTTCGGTCTTTAAGGATTTGAAGGGCACATTGCTGTCTTACCCGGTTCCATGGACGAATAAGGATTTTCTTTAATTGGTCATGCTGCTCTTCATCCATTACAATCCTATTATCTTTCCATTCAAGGTTACCTGTAGCATAGTTTTCTCCCATGCGTGAGGGTTCTGAGGTAAATTTAGATTTCCAATCTTTTAGTCCCAGCATTCTCAACTGATGATAGAAATGATACCCCCATTTTGAGGAACCCAACTGATAAACAAGTAAACGCAAAGATTCGCGAAAATTAGAAACCGGTGCTGTTTCAGCCACTTTTTGACCTATATCATCCCATCTGTCAGTAAGAGCACTTTCATTGATCACCCAGGCAGCGCCACCACAGGGAATGATCTTGCCTTCTGACATGGCCACATGCCCGAAACTGCCGTACTTTTTTCCACTCTCATCTTCTCCCAAAAAAGTGTACCCTGCGTCTTCTACCATGAAGCAATTGTTGGCTATACACCAATCTTTTAGGGCAGACAATGGAGAGACAACCCCTGAAGTTGTTACAGCCAATAGACCCAGGATCTCAGTTTTGTCTAGTGATGCTAAAACTGTTGTTTGGATTTTACCTTCCTCATCCAGATCAATAAATAGTGGCTCCAAATCAGCAAGGAGAATGGCCTTCACAAATTCATTACAGCTGTATCCGGGCAATACTATTTTTTTTCTTTTGTCACCCATTGCCAATCTCTTGAACCCTTCAGCCAAAACATTGACCCAGGCGTCTCCGACCATGACTTTGGGTGCTCCCAAAAAATCAGCCACTACAGATGGAAAATCAACCTTCCCAGTAGGCGGTAAAACAGCCTTCCACCAGGAGAATGAAGCTTTGGCAGGTGGGAGAAAGAAATTCATGTGCAAGATTTAGAATCGGTAGACCAAAGATACATCTGCATTGACGGACCATAGATTGATGCCTGGAAAGCGGAAAGGTCCCGCCGCACCATAAGGATCATAGTTCCACTGAAAATTATAGGTGCGCATGATGTGCAGGTTATACCCCACATGGATCTTTCCATAGGTGGTATGGTGCGACAATAAAAATCCCCAATCCACATAGTGTTTGCTGTCGTCAATGAACAATGGGTTTACATTTGGATTCAGCCGCAGATAATTGATGCGCGTGTACAACATGTCTTCGTTGTAGACAACTCGCTCCAAATGCAATCCATAAGTATTGAATCCTTTGCCATAAGTGATGCCTGCCGTATTCATGTTGCTGCCTGGACCGATTCCCGCACCCAGAACCTGTCCCCGATGGGTCCAACCCTCGACATTTGGACTATGTGTATAAAAGCTATAGCCAAATGCCCTTGAATAGTTGGAAACCGGTGCCTGGATCTTGGCATATTCCCCAAAAACCTGCAACCAGCGGTCCTTCCCCGGTAAGACGTAGAGCTTTCGCATTCCCGCCATCCATACGGTGGTATGGGTTGGATTGGTGATGAGGTCTTCCGCATCAAACCAGGCGTCTTCCCTTCCCATCTCGAAATAAACCTCTGCATGGGATTGCTGAAACAAATAACGGCCAAAAAAGGAGATGATCTGGTTTCGATTGAAACCATTGGCATCGGGACCTTGACCGGTATTCTCCCCGCGCAAACCCAGGTATCCGATTTTTAGATAATCATTTAATTTCTTGGGCACTCCTCGTGCTTGCACGACTCTAGTCACCCCCAAAAACAAACCCGGCGTCCATTTGGGTTGAAAGGAAAGCACCACACCATTGACAAAAGAATGGTACTTGCTTTTCTTGGTGGTATCTGGTAATATATCTCCTGCAATAGGGGGCCAGTTGGAGGAGGAAACCGGGTAGGGATGAAAACCTGAGTTTTCCAGTTGTGCTCCTAAGAACTGCCCTTCAAGGGTACCATATCGGGTTTTGATGGGTCGATTGGTATGGATTGTAAAATGACCAAAACCTGGGGCATTGTTGGTCATCACGATAGAATTTTTCAACCCAGGACCCCAAAAGATGTTTTCTGTGCTGTAGCCAACTGCCATTGGACCAAAATGTAATTTGGCAAATGATTGTCCGGGCGCTGACATATAAATGGGCTTGGTTCCAAATCGATCAGGATTATCAATGTCAATAGCCCTGTATGGAGGATTCTGAAAATCCTGATTCTGTGCATACAGGAATTCCGGACGATACTGTATTTCCAATCGGCCAGCTTTGACATAAAGTCCACCTGAAACATATTGTTGTATCCCCTTGTTTGGAATCCTCAATCCATCACTCCAGCCGTATGGGTGGTGCTGGTTGTATTGGGTATGGAAATACAAGGGCAGTGTCACGACCCTTATCTTGCCTTTCAGGAAAGATTCATTGGCCCAGCTACTGTATTGTAGTGAATCTAAGGGGAAGAGCATCGAATCTTTCCCAAAGGTGGATGACAAACGCATGGCACGGATTGGATCGACAGGCCGGACCTGAAAAGAGACATTGCTGTCCAGCTTGCCCATGAGCTGTCCCCTCCTGAGTGCATCCTCAAAAAAGGGCATGCCCACTGGAATGGTTTGGGCTTTGAGGACTGATACTGCAAATCCTACAAAAACAAAAAAGAGAGTGCAAAAACGAATGATGGTATTTCTCACGATCGATCAAATATTATCAAATCTACGGTAAATTATTTTTGTCTTTTTTTGCCCAACCCAATTGCACCAACCAGGTATCCATCCCCCGTTTGTAAAATGCCCAGAATAAATAACTGAACATGTAAAACAACACCTTACACCGAGACAACCCATGAACGTGTTTTAAAATATAGTATTGAGACCGAATGGCCAGCCACTTGTTGCCGGAACGGGTGTCGAGGTGGATGGTCACAAAGGTATCCGGACGAGCATCATATACTGCGCTTATAGGAGCAATCTTGAACAGTCGCAACCAATATTCATAGTCCTCATGAACAAAGGGAGCCGGAAGCTTTTGAAAATATTGTTTCCCGAGCGCTACAACATCCATCACTACCGTACTCATCCCAATGGGATTACCCTGATACAACCTTTCAAGATCGAGGTGATCCGGCATGCGGGCAGGCCTTGAATACCAGTTACCCTCACTGGCAACATAGATAGCCGAACCATAACAAAAATTTGCTTTGTTATTGATCAGCAAGTCAAGCTGACCCTTCAATTTGTTTGGACCCCACCAATCGTCGGCATCACAGAAAGCCACGAAGCGACCCTTGGCTAACCGAATACAGATGTTTCTTGCTACCACCACACCGCGATTTTTATCTGCGTTGATCAATCGTATCCGGTCGTCCCTGATAGCCCATGCTTTTGCTATGGATACACTCTGGTCTGTTGGTGCATCCAGGTAAAGCAGCATCTCCCAATTTGAATGGGATTGGTCAACAATGGATTTGATGGTTTTATCCAGTGTACTGGCTGAATTGTAAACCGGAACAATGATCGAAACCAAGTCTCCATTCATGTGGTTGCCAGTTTTTTGGAGTCATTGTCTGACATACCGCGATAAACCATGGCTAAAAAAACAAATGGCAGGGGGTCTCCGATGGTGCCTACCACAAAAAGATTGAATAAAAATAGCACAGCAATGGGCCTTGACTGAACATTTGAAAACAATGTTTTACTGAACATGAATTTGTAAAAAGCCAATATGAAAATCACGAATCCAATCCATCCCATCTCCAGAAAAAGGTCGGCTACAAAAGAAGTGGGTCTAACACCATCAAATTCACCACCACTGTAATCAGCGAAGAATCCGATCTCTGTTGCTGGAACTCCAATATCATCCATCGATTGTAAACTGGCCAGAACCCAACCACCTATACCAGACCCCAGCGGATGTGTAAACCCATAAACATAGGAAGCCCAAACACTGATGATTCTGAATCCCGATTCATTCAGTAAAAAAGGCATAGGGTCTTTGTATTCCTGGTTATAGATCAGATCATACATAAACTCTATGGCACGCGGGGTTTCTCCAAATCGTTTTGAGAGATAGATTACGATCAAACCCAGCACCCCCAATAGAATTGCTCCTCTCCAAATGTACTTCCATCGCTGTAACGAAAGAAAATACACAATAACCATGACCAATCCTGTAATGGAGCGGATGATAAAAATATCAAAAATGATGAGCCCCAATAAAGCCAAATAACCCAGAACAGATTTTGCTTCAACCTTGTAATGAAACATAGCAAAGGCAAAGAAGTAGTGAATAGCAAAAGAGGCATAAGAGGGTTCAGCAAACAATGCAGGCACTCCTCTGCCCGCGCCATGGGGCTCATCAACAAAACGATCGATGAAGATCCTTACTATTGGCGTTAGAACTGACGGGAATATTGCCAGGTATTGAAATATGCTGACAATAACATTGATAGCAAATACCCAAAGAAAAACCTTCTTCAACTGCTGAAACTCTTGATCCTCGGAACGCATGATTACAAAAAAAATCAAAGTTGCATTCAACAAGGCAAAAAAAGCCCGAACCGGCACCATAAACCCAACGCCTGTACTATAAATGTAAACTGCAGAAAGAATCATGTAAATGAGAAATATCACATAGCCGATCGGCAATCCCATGCCCTTCCTTAGACTATACACAAATGCCCAGGGGAATATCTCAGAACTGAACAGTTGTTTGAATGGTGTAACATTCGGCAGAAAAACAAGAGGACGAATGATCGCCCTAGCTTTATCAATTACTTTATTGAATCTCTCACCCAACATACTTTCTCTTTATCTTGAATGAAAATAACAATAAAGAAAATAACTCAGCCAAAATGAGACAGACTGCTGCCAACCAAGGCTCATATGTGTCAAACACCAGAAGGCCTGTGGTTATCAAGACGATGTGCAAAATAAAACTTATGCCATTCCAAATACAATATGCTTTGATTGCTCCCTGAGGCAACAATCCATTAAAAAAATATAACCGCAAACCCAGCACACCGCATAAAATGACCATCTCTATATTCAACAAAGAATCCCAAACAAAACCTTTTTCACCAAAAATAAAAGGATAATAGAAACTGCTGCATGCAATCATTAGCATGCCCAGTACTGAAGATAATGATAACCAAAAACGGCGATCTGCATCGTCTGTTTTGGCCATGAAAATATCCATCGTGATCACCGAGAAGGTACCTACAGTTGCATAAATGAAATAATGACTTGCATATTGCCCCAAAATTGCAGGTTGATATAGATAGCCCAGCAATAAGGCAGGAAGATTATAGGTCAGATAATAGAGTGCCCATCCCGCCAATACTGGGAACTGCTTCCCTAGCCAATCACGATGGCTGAATTTTTCAACGGATGGACGGGCGATCTTTTTGTAAAAAATGAAATAAGTAAGCGCAGCCATGCTGGCATAAGCACACAATACCCAATCAAAACTCCCTTTGAAATAAATCACCAACGCCACAGCAGAAACCTGCAACAGTCCCTGTAGCATTTGTCGGTATGATACCCTATCTGGACGCAATCTTCCCCGATCATACCAGTCCTGCAAATAACCATTACTGATTACCATGATCAACCCCAATACCATCACTGGAGCCAATGAAGGATAAAACCAAAACATGAAAATCGCCATGAGTAGTCCTGCGACCAGTGCCAATCTCTTTCTCCAGAAATTGGCTGATGCTGCCCAGGATTCACCATTCGACTGAAGCATCATGGCCGGACCATTGAGGGCTACGCCCCAATCGCCCAACGTATTGAAAATGAGTGATAGGTTAAGAAAAAGACTCCAGATACCAAATTGTGCTGCTCCATTGGTTTGAGCAATCATCAATTGAATGAGGAAGCTGGTTGACATGGTAACCCCTTTGGCAACATAGAGCATGAACGATCTCCTGTCCATCAGGATAAATTAGGATTGGGATGGTTCCGTTTCCTTTTCAACGGAACGGTAAGCCAGGAAAATAAAAAATGCAGCGCCTAAAGACATGCCGATCAGCATCCATTGCCACCAAAGATATCCAGATCGTTCTAGGGGCATCACCGGATGATCGATCACTTGGATCAGCGGAGTTTGTTTGCGCAAACTGATTTCGGCCAATTTGAGATTCTTAATGATTTCTCCATAAAGGGTTACACTGACCTGCACGTCGATCATTTTTCGGTTTTGATTGACGCGCAGGGATTGCCTCATGGGGTTGACATTTAGATCTGATGCTGAAGCACTGGAGCTTAGGTTGGCATTCATGATGTTCTTGATGCTGTCTGCTTCAGATTGGAGGATGGCCAGATTGTTCCTGGCCTTCTTCGTCATGATCTCAATATAGTAACCGGACACTTCATTTAGCATGGTCTCGGCCAAAACCCTTGCCAGTCCAGGATTCTCGTGTGTGACTGTCAGGTAATAAACTGCCTGTCTTTTATCAGGTTTGGCTACCGACATCAATTTTTCCTTGACATGTTTTTGCAAAAGGTAAAGTGCGCTATCGGTGATGGGACTGTTCTTCGATCGGTCAGTGAAAAATTGAACGGTTTTGAATATCCCTTTTTCTCCAAATTTGGTGGTAGGAAGAATATGTTCCGCCATCAGCGCCTTGTTACCATTGATGGTGGCTTCCTCCAAAAGTGCTCTTTCTACCATGTTCCTGGTCTGAAAAACCTTTAAGAGGGCTTCTCCCTGGAATACTCCGCTGGAACTTGAACCACCCAGGTCCAACCCAAACTGGGCCATCAATCCTTCAAAAGCACTAACCCCTTCTTCTTCGGCGGCAAAGGCCAGTTCTGCTTTGTATTTAATCGGCTTAAAATAGCCAATGGCTGCACCAACAATCATGCCGGAAATGATGCAAAAAACAAAAACATGTATCTGCTTTCTCCAGATAGAACCAAGGTCCCTGAAAAAGCCCCCCAACGAACTCATGTTGGCTTCCTGATTCAGCATCTTATACCAAGGGTGTGAAGACATAGTGTTTGATTGGCTACGAAGATACGATTTCAATGTTTTCTTCGGGACAAGTAAGCCTCGATGCTTTCAAATTGAAGTTGTTCAGCGAGAATATCCAATCTTTCCGGCACTTTGTGCAGGTTCCTGAAATGCCTGAGTTTATCAATCCTGCCAATTTTGGGTGGGTAAGGATGTTTCAGGTCCAATTCCCAGGGATGGATATAAAAATGAAAATAGCCTTCTTGGGCAAGGGAATAGGCCATGCGTTTGTAAAGACCAAATGGTACGTGCCTGAAATAAGCTCCGCCAGCAACCGGGATGGAAAAAAAATCTGGCCCGAAGGTGGACAATGGCATTTCTTTTAACCCATTTTCGAATGCATAGGGCTTTGCCTGGATGGGATATTGTTTCAATCTTCCATAGGAAGGATGCCATTTCACATTGAAAACACTGGAATCGTATTCATAGCCGGCTTCTGGTAATAGATCAATGGCTTCATCTGTGATGGAAAAATTGGGGGCCCTAAAACCTCTGATCTGTTTTCCGACAACCTGCTCCAGCTTCTCTTTTGATTCTCTCAATTCTGCAAGGATCTGTTTCCCATTCAAATGATGCAAACTTTTATGTGAAACACCGTGAGATGCAATTTCATTGCCCTTATCAGACAATTTCCTGAGCAGCTGATTGATTTCAGCAGGCCAATTGGCCAAACAAAAGAAAGTTGCAGTTGCATTTCGATGATCAAGCCAATCCGCCAAGTATTGCAGATTGCAAAAGAGACGTTTCTCCGGTACATGATCGGGACTGCCAGCAAGGTTCCTGTTCATTACCGCGGCATGGTACCAATCTTCAACATCAACCGTAAATATCGCTGCAGGTTTCAAATGGGTGTTTTAAGGTATGAAATTATCGATTTGCTTTTAATTCTGTAACCTGATTGCCTTTTACCCAATAAATCTTTTTTGCCATTTCTATTACTGATCGGTCATGCCAGCTGTCGGTATAGAACTCATCAATCTCCTGAATTCCATTTTCGATCAGCACTTCACGTTTCCTTGAACGGTAAAGATGATCCTCAATCTGCCATTTGCCATTTTCACATTTCACAGTTGTAGCAAAAACTTTAACTGAATATGGAAAAAGGTGCTGTAGAACTTCCTTGAAACTTGCACTGATGATCAATAAATCCAGTTCTCGCCAGTTAACCTGTGTATAGAGTTTATTCGTTTTGATGGTTTTGGCAAAAGATTGGCAATGCATGCTCCATTCATCCAGACCAACATTTTTGAATCTCAGTCGCAACAGTATAATTTTAAGGGACAGAACTGAAAGAAAACCAAGTTTCACCGAGCTGGCCAATACATAATACAAAACAGTGCAAAGGATTGTATTCCCCTTGCTAAGACCAAAGCAAAAGAAATCCAGTGTGGTATCTTTTATCGTAAGTGTTTTATCGAAGTCAAATACCCTCATCATCCATTTTTTGAAACAAGATTAAACCTGTATCGAATCCTTTCCAAAATCCTTATCAGTCGGTATAGATAAGTGATTTGTCCAAATGACCTGAGCAAACCAGCTGCTGACAAAGAGCGACTCAACGCATGCTCCAATTGAATGGAAACGAACTTCCTTTGATATGTCTGCTCATCCATATTGCCTTTCCAACCACTAAGCAACGAGGGGGCTTTTAGCCATTGATGGATATAATTTTTATATGGATCAGACAAAGGCTGACCAACTTGCTTGATCGCTGTATCCAATGCCAATCCAAAAGCCTCTAATGAATGTCTGTCAGGCAGGAAAAAGATCCAGGAGGCAAGAAAGATCTTGTCTTTCTCTGGAAATGCAATATCCTCTTTTCGGTGATCTCCCCAAATTGAAGGAGTGTCTATTTTCGATTGAATCCTTTTGCGGATCATCCATATCCAAGCGAAAGGAAGATGGTGTTTGAAAACTGTATCATTGACAATTAAAAAAGGACCATTTGATTTGAATGCCTTGACAGCAATTTGATAGGCACTGAATTCGAAGCATGAATTATTGCCCGGCAGTTCGCCAGGCATCAGTGCCGATAGATTATTGTTGATGATGATGGGGTCAGTATCGTTCAACTTACTGCACCAATCGATGATCTCGCGGTTTTTGGCATAATCAGTTCCATATTTGACAAAAGCGATCTCCATTGATTCAATTTCCTGTTTTGATTTTTTTGAAGAGGATGATCCACTTTTCCTTTTTGAACAATTGATAAAGGAAGAAAACCATTGCCCTCAATGTTCCGGTTCGGTTTGCGTTCAACCAGCATATAAACCTTGATTGGGATCTTGATTTCCACCACTGAAAGGGATGAAAAATCATAAAAAGCAGGTGATAGGGTAACAACCAGATGATCTCTGCCTGATTGTTTATATTGCTTTTAAGTGTTGGAAGTTGAAGGGCGGATAAAATATAATTTTCGATGATCC
>JAJTFY010000063.1 GCA_021299175.1 Chitinophagaceae bacterium | reverse complement strand
AGCCTGGTTCCCAAGAACGAATTACCCAATGCCATCAGCTGGCACAGCAGTTCATGGCAAATAGCAGGGGTAGGCGGTCCGGCAATAGGCGGAATTCTTTACGGAGCAATGGGCATCACTTTCACCTTTTCACTGATGGTGGTTCTACTCTCCTTTTCCATTGCCATTCTATTTTTGATTGCTCCAAAACCACCCACTTTTACCATTCCACGAGAACCCATGCTGAAAAGTATTCAGGAAGGATTTCGGTTTGTCTGGAACGCCAAAGAAATACTGGGTGTATTGAGCCTGGACCTGTTTGCGGTCTTTTTCGGTGGCGCCACCGCCCTGCTTCCCTATTTTTCAGAAGTCATCCTTAAAACGGGTGCTGAAGGGCTCGGCATTCTTCGTTCAGCACCTGGTATCGGAGCCATTGCCATGATGTTATTTGTCAATTTCGTTCCCATGCGCAAGGACCAGGGCAAAATCATGTTGCTCTGTGTGGCAGGATTTGGTATGACCATGATCATCTTTGGTCTTTCTTCTGTTTTTTGGATTTCCTTTGCTGCCTTGTTCCTTTCTGGATTGTTGGATGGCATCAGCATGATTGTACGCTCCACCATCCTCCAAACCAAGACTCCTGAAGAAATGAAGGGAAGGGTTTCTGCCCTGAACAGCATTTTTATCATCTCTTCCAATGAGCTTGGGGCTTTTGAAAGTGGATTTGCATCAAGACTGATGGGGGTAATCCCGTCGGTTGTTTTTGGTGGAATGATGACCATCAGCATTGTGGTCTATACATGGTTCAAAACACCAGCCATCAGGAAAATCAACTATTGACGGCTATTTTACTTCTTGCATCAGTCGTTCCATCACAACATAAGCAGCAGGGCAAAACGATGTGTTCTTTAATGTGAGGGACTGCCTTTTGACAAATACATCCTCATCCGTGTAAGGAAATCTCCTGCAATCAGAGGGCCTGTCTTCATAAATAGAGCAATGGTTATCGGCCCCAAGAAATGGACAGGGCTTGGTTTTCAGCACATAGTCTCCGTCTGAATCAATCTCAAGGTAAGTTTCGATAAAAACACCTTCCCGCAAACCCAATACTTTGCTGATTCTTTTGATGTCTGGCGTCTTAAACCGGGGAGAATAATTTTTGCAGCAATTGGCACAAGCCAGGCAATCCACCTGCTCAAAAGCTTCTTCGTGTAATACAGGAAGCAACTTCAATGCCTGGTTTTTATTCACCCTTTGCAGGAAGGCTTTATAGGCTTTTGCATGCGCCAAAGATTGCTTTTCCCAATTGATCAATAATCCATCCGCCATACCCCAAAAGTAAAACCTAAACAAATGCCAAACCACTGTTTCACCATTTAATCCACATTCCTGGTTTTTGGTCTACAAACGCATCATATACTGCCTGCTTCTGATTAAATTTGCACCCTGACAATCTGAGACATTTCATTTTGCATCTCTAACGAAAAAAAGACCCATCCATGAATCTTTTGACGCAGCAGGAAAACGAATTCAGCAGTAGGCATATTGGCCCTTCAGCCAGCGAGGAAAAGGAAATGCTCAGCACCATAGGTGAGCCAAGTCTTGCCACATTGGTGGAAAAAACAGTTCCGCCCAATATAGTCAACCACAATGCATTGAATGTTCCCGCCGCCATGAGTGAGGCAGCATACCTTGAGCATATTCGCGCTATCGGTGAAACCAATATTGTTGCCAAGAATTTCATTGGCCAGGGATACTATGGAACCCATACACCCAGTGTCATCCTCAGGAATATTTTTGAAAACCCAGGATGGTACACCCAATATACCCCCTACCAGGCAGAGATTGCCCAGGGCAGGCTGGAAAGCCTTTTGAACTACCAGACCATGGTCAGCGAACTGACAGGTTTGCCCATCGCCAATGCCTCTTTGCTGGATGAATCAACGGCTGCTGCGGAAGCCATGACCATGTTTTTCAACGCCCTCAACAGGCAAGATCATATCGACCGCCCAAGGTTTTTTGTAGATCAGAATTCTTTCCCACAGACACTTGACCTGTTGATTACAAGAGCGCTACCCATTGGTATTGAAATAGTTAAAGGAGATTTCTCAAGCAGTACATTAGACAATTCATATTTTGGCGCACTTGTTCAATACCCCAATAATATTGGAGAACTGACCGACTACAAGGGCTTCATTGATCATGTACATGAGGTTGGTGGATACGTGGTGATGACCACAGACCTGCTGGCACTGACCCTCATCACGCCTCCGGGCGAACTCGGCGCTGATGCCGCCTGCGGTTCAGCCCAGCGCTTTGGCGTCCCCTTGGGATATGGCGGCCCACACGCAGCTTTCTTCGCCACAAAAGATGAATTCAAACGCAGCATTCCAGGGAGAATCATTGGCATCAGCATTGATGCAGATGGAAATAGGGCCCTGCGCATGGCCCTCCAAACCCGTGAACAGCACATCAAAAGGGAGAAAGCCACTTCCAATATTTGTACCGCCCAGGCACTCTTGGCCAACATGGCGGCCATGTACGCTGTTTATCATGGAGCAGAAGGCCTCAAAAACATTGCCACCAGAACAAGCATGTTTGCCAATGCTGCGGCGGCAACCTTACAAAAACTTGGCTATACCCTGGCCTCATCAACCTATTTCGACACCATTACCGTCATAGCCAACAATGCAAAGAATATTGTAGCATCTGCGGCGGAACGCAATATCAACCTCAGACTGATCAGCCCCAACATGGTGGGCATCAGCTTTGACGAAACAAGCAATACCAGCAATGTCATGGCTGCGCTCTCCTGCTTTGACCCAGAAGGAAAAGCAAGTTTGAATTTTGAGGAAGCAGAAGGCCTTACCAATATTCCAACAAGCCTTAAGCGCAGTTCACCTTATTTGCAACATCCGGTTTTCAATACTTATCATAGCGAAAGCAAGATGATGAGATACATAAAGTCATTGGAAAACAAGGATTTATCGCTTAATACCTCGATGATTTCTTTAGGAAGCTGCACCATGAAACTGAATGCTGCAACTGAGATGATGCCATTGAGTTGGGCTTGTTGGGGACAGATCCATCCTTTTGCTCCAGCTGCACAGACAAGGGGGTACCAATTCGTTTTGGACGAACTTTCAAAATACCTCTGTGAGGTGACCGGTTTTGATGCATGCAGCCTTCAGCCCAACAGTGGGGCCCAGGGAGAATATGCCGGACTCCTAGCCATCAGGGGATACCATCTTTCCCGCGGAGACCATCACCGCAATGTGATGCTGATTCCCATCTCTGCCCACGGCACCAATCCTGCCTCGGCAGTGATGGCTGGCATGAAAGTGGTTGTAGTAAAGGCCTTGGAAAACGGCTACATCGACGTAGAGGACCTCAATGCAAAAGCTGAGCAATACAGCGAGAACCTTGCTGGTATCATGATCACTTATCCCAGCACCTATGGTGTTTACGAGGAGACAGTGAAAGACATTACCGCCATCATCCACGGACATGGTGGCCAAGTATACATGGACGGGGCCAACATGAATGCCCAGGTAGGCCTCACTGCTCCTGGACTGATTGGTGCAGACGTTTGTCACCTGAACCTTCACAAAACCTTCGCTATTCCTCACGGTGGCGGCGGACCTGGCATGGGACCCATTTGTGTAAAGGCTCATTTGGCGCCCTTCTTGCCCGGACATACCCAAACCTCTGGAGCTGACCTGGACGTAACCAAAGGAAATACCGCTGTCAGTGGTGCGCCATTTGGAAGCGCAAGCATTTTGTTGATCAGCTACGGCTATATCAGGATGCTGGGCGGTAATGGCATGAAAGCCTCCACCGAATATGCCATCCTTAACGCCAACTACATGAAGGCAAGGCTTACTGGTCATTATGATGTGTTGTATTTGGGTAAAAACGGCACATGCGCACATGAATTCATTGTAGACCTCAGGCCTTTCAAGAAATCTGCTGATATCGAAGCCGAAGATCTTGCCAAGCGACTGATGGACTATGGATTCCATGCACCAACCCTGAGTTTTCCAGTACCCGGCACCGTGATGATTGAACCAACAGAAAGCGAAGACAAGGGCGAGCTGGACAGGTTCTGTGATGCAATGATTGCCATCAGAAATGAGATTCGTGAAATCGAAGAGGGCCAGGCCGACAGAAAAGACAATGTCTTGAAAAGGGCACCCCATACCATGGCCAATATCTGTGGAAATGAATGGGACAGGCCCTATTCAAGGGAGAAAGCAGCCTTTCCGGAAGACAGGATCAGGAGCAATAAGTTTTGGCCAAGCATAGCCAGGGTAAACAATACCTATGGTGACAGGAACCTCGTCTGCACCTGTGAGCCTGTCAGCAGCTATGCAGAATAATCAAGGGGCTGATATTTTTTTAGATTTTTTTCTTCATTTTATGCGTAAAATGGGTGACTTGTCGTAAATTCATACGACAGCTTGCCCCTACATTAGATTTTATTTACCCAAAAGATCTATTCAATAGATTTTATCAAAAAACTGCTTTCTTATGGCAAGAAATCGGGGATTATACCGTCCGGAATTTGAAAGAGATGCATGCGGCATTGGCTTCGTGGCCAATATCAAGGGAAACAAAAATCACCAGGTGGTTTCTGATGCCCTCACCATTCTTGAAAACATGGAACACAGGGGTGCCTGTGGATGCGAAAGCAATACCGGAGATGGTGCCGGCATCCTGATCCAAACACCCCATGCCTTCTTTTTTGACGAATGCCTCAAAATGGGGGTTCATCTTCCTGCTTTTGGTCGTTATGGAGTGGGCTCCGTTTTCTTTCCAAGGGAAATAAGGCTCAGGGAAGAATGCAGAGACATTTTTAGCAGAACCGCAGAAGAGCTTGGCCTTGAGGTACTTGCGTGGAGAAAGGTTCCCGTGAATCCGGAAGATATTGGCTTTACCGCCCGTTCGGTTGAGCCTGAAATAGAGCAGGTTTTTGTTGCCTGCCCAGACCATATAACCGACCCGATGGCTTTTGAAAGAAAGCTTTTTGTGTTGAGGAACTATGCAAGCCATTTGATCAACAACAGTGTTAAGAAGGACCCCATTGGATTTTATATCGCATCCCTCTCCTACAAGGTAATTGTTTACAAAGGACAATTGACCAGTAAACAAGTAAGAACATATTACCCAGACCTCAACAACAAAAAAGTTGTCAGTGCGCTAGGTCTGGTGCATTCCCGGTTCGCCACCAATACCTTTCCTTCCTGGAAACTGGCCCAACCATTCCGCTTCATTGCCCACAATGGTGAGATCAATACCCTGCAAGGAAACCTGAACTGGATCAAAACCAATGAGAAGGGCTATACATCACCCTATTTTTCCAAAGAGGAAATGGACATGTTGCTGCCTTTGATTTCAGGCAGCCAAAGCGACTCCGCGAGTCTGGACAACATGATGGAACTGCTTACCATGACCGGAAGGTCTCTGCCCCATGTCATGATGATGCTGATCCCTGAAGCCTGGGATGGCAACGAGAGCATGGATCCGCAAAAGAAAGCTTTTTATGAGTTTCATGCCTCCGTCATGGAACCCTGGGATGGACCGGCGTCCATTTCTTTCACAGATGGCAGGATGATTGGTGCCACACTGGACAGAAACGGACTCAGACCCTCCAGGTATTGTGTAACCTCCGATGACAGGGTCATCATGGCCTCTGAAACGGGTGCACTGCCGGTAGATCCCTCTTTGATCATTGAAAATGGAAGGCTGCAACCCGGAAAAATGTTCATCGTTGATATTGAAGAAGGTCGTATCATCAGTGATGATGAAGTAAAGAAAAGCATTTGCAGCCAGAAGCCCTACGGCGATTGGCTCAACAAATACAAGATCAGGCTCAACGAACTGCCTGAACCAAGGGTCATGTTCACGCACTTAGAACATGAACAGGTGTTCAAATACCAAAAGGCCTTTGGATACAGTTCAGAAGACCTTGACAACATCATAGCTCCCATGGCGCTGGAAGGAAAAGAGCCGATTGGCTCCATGGGTACAGATGTTCCGCTGGCCATTTTGAGTGAACAACCCCAACACCTGAGCAGCTATTTCAAACAACTGTTTGCACAGGTTACCAATCCACCCATTGACCCTATCAGGGAAAGACTGGTCATGTCATTGGCATCCTTTGTGGGCAACAATGGTAACATGTTGATTGAAGATCCGTTGAGCTGTCATACTGTTGCCTTAAAGCACCCAGTGCTGACTAACAAGGATCTTGAGAAAATTAGAAGCATCGATACCGGCATCTTCCAGGCCAAAACCCTGCAATGTTATTTCAGGGCAGATGGAACGCCTGGGACCCTGAAAAAAGCCCTGGACAGGATTTGCCGCTATGCCGTTGATGCTGTAGAGGATGGATTTGAGGTGCTGGTCTTGCAAGACAGGGCCATCGACTCTGACCATGCCCCTATACCCTCCCTGCTTTCCACTGCCGCCATTCACCACCACCTGATCAGAAAAGGATACAGGGGCAAGGTGGGCATCATTGTAGAAGCTGGTGATGTTTGGGAAGTGCATCATTTTGCCTGCCTGATCGGATTTGGTGCTACCGCTATCAATCCTTATCTGGCACTGTCTTCTATCCGCGACATGCGCTTGCATGGCAAGATAGACACAGACCTTGATCCGGAACTGCTCAAGAAAAATTATATCAAAGCCGTCAATGAAGGACTGTTAAAAGTCTTCTCCAAGATGGGAATCTCCACACTCCAATCCTATCAGGGTGCGCAGATATTTGAAATCATTGGACTCAACAAGGAAGTAGTTGATAAATGTTTCACAGGTGCAGTTTCCCGCATAGAAGGCATGGGCCTCGATGAGATTGCCAGGGAAGCGCTGGTAAAGCATTCGCTTGCCTTCAGCAAAAAAAGCATCCCGGTTGACCGGCTGCCAGTGGGCGGAATTTATCAATGGAAAAGAAAGGGTGAATTCCATCTTTTCAATCCACAGACCATCCATCTGCTGCAACACTCCACACGCATCGGAGACTACTCCGTTTTCAAAAAATATTCAAAGCTGGTCAACGACCAAAGCGAAAAAGCCTGTACCCTCAGGAGCCTTTTCGAGTTCAACCCGCTAAGGCCCTCTATTTCGATTGACGAAGTTGAACCAGCAGAGAACCTCTACAAAAGATTCGCAACAGGAGCCATGTCATTCGGTTCCATCTCATGGGAAGCCCATACCACACTGGCCATTGCAATGAACAGGCTGGGTGGAAAAAGCAATACCGGTGAAGGTGGCGAAGATGAGATCCGCTACCAGCCAATGGAAAATGGTGATTCCATGCGCTCTTCGATCAAACAGGTGGCCTCCGCCAGGTTTGGTGTAACCAGCCAATACCTGACCGAAGCCGATGAGTTGCAAATCAAGATGGCCCAAGGAGCCAAACCCGGAGAAGGTGGACAGTTGCCAGGCCATAAGGTAGATGACTGGATTGGAAGGGTAAGGCATTCAACGCCTGGCGTTGGTTTGATTTCTCCACCACCACACCATGACATATATTCCATTGAAGATCTGGCACAGCTGATCTTTGATTTGAAAAATGCCAATAGAAAGGCAAGGATCAGTGTAAAGCTGGTCTCCAAGGCCGGTGTAGGCACCATCGCCGCAGGCGTTGCCAAAGCCAAGGCAGATGTGGTACTGATTTCCGGCAATGACGGCGGAACGGGTGCCTCTCCAGTGAGCTCCATCAGGCATGCAGGATTGCCCTGGGAACTGGGATTGGCCGAGGCACACCAGACCCTGGTAAAAAACAAGTTGCGCAGCAGGGTTACTGTTCAAGCAGACGGACAATTGAAAACAGGAAGGGATATCGCCATTGCTACCCTTTTGGGTGCGGAGGAGTGGGGCGTTGCAACGGCCGCACTGGTTGTGGAAGGTTGTATCATGATGCGCAAGTGTCACCTGAATACATGCCCTGTTGGTGTTGCCACGCAGGATCCTGAACTCAGGAAAAGATTCAATGGTGCCGCAGAATATGTTGTGAATTTCATTCAATTCCTGACCAAGGAACTCCGGGAAATCATGGCAGAACTGGGATACAGAACCGTTGAGGAAATGGTGGGACAATCAGATGTATTAAAAGTAAGGGAAGGTATCAACCATTGGAAATATAGCAAACTCGACCTATCCCCCATCCTTTACAAAGAACCTGCTGACGCCTTCACAGGTTTGTATAAACAAGAAGAACAAGACCATGGCATTGCCGGAGTGCTTGACTGGAAACTGATTGAAGAGGCTGCACCTGCTTTGGAAAAACAGCAAAAGGTGCTGATCAGCTCGCCCATCAAGAATACAGACCGGACCACCGGCACCATGCTCAGCAATGAAATCACCAAAAAATTTGGTGCGCTTGGATTACCTGAGGATACCGTTCACCTTAAGTTCAAGGGAACTGCCGGGCAGAGTTTTGGGGCCTTCAATACCTGTGGGGTAACCCTGGAATTGGAAGGTGATGCCAATGACTATTTCGGAAAGGGCTTGAGTGGTGCCAAGATGATCGTTTACCCGCACAAAGAATCAGGGTTTGTGGCTGAAGAAAATATCCTTATTGGCAATGTGGCCTTTTATGGAGCAACTTCAGGCAAGGCCTTTATCCGTGGTAAGGCTGGCGAACGCTTTGCCGTTAGAAATTCAGGCGCCACAGCAGTGGTGGAAGGTGTTGGGGACCATGGTTGCGAATACATGACCGGCGGAACTGTAGTTGTACTGGGCAGCACTGGACGAAATTTTGCTGCAGGCATGAGTGGAGGTATCGCCTATGTGTATGACATCCTTGGTCAATTCAGAGAAAACTGCAACATGGAAATGGTAGACCTGGATCCGATTGGTGATGATGATATGGCAACATTGAAATCATTGCTCAGCGAGCATGTGGCCACAACAGGAAGCGCTGTCGCAAAGTTCATTCTGAGTGATCTTGAGAATCAAAAAAACCAATTCATAAAAGTATATCCGCGCGACTACAAGAAAGTGATG
>JAJTFY010000163.1 GCA_021299175.1 Chitinophagaceae bacterium | reverse complement strand
ACGATTTGGGGCGTAAAGGTAACAATAAAATCTTGGCTCTCAGAGGATTATCATGTGCCTTGATGAGAATCGTCATTTTTAGAAAACGCAAACCCATGGAAATTCAATTTTCAAATAAATAAGTGAAAATCAAATTCTTATATGAAGAAAACGCAGCAGCAAAACAGATTCGGGATTTGGATTGACAAAAAGCAGGCCACCATCATCAAGGTTGCCCCCGATGGCAGCAAAGATTATATCAAAGTAAAATCACATGTACCATTCATGGAGAGATTCAAGGGAGAGACTACTTCAAAAACTGGACTCTTTGGCACCACCCTTTCAAGGGAAAAAAAATTACAGGAAAAACAAAACAATTCTGTCCATCATTTTATCAAAGAAGTGGTATCCAATCTTGATCATGCAAATGCAATCTTGATTCTTGGATCAGGCGATACGAGATTTGAATTGCAAAATGCCATAGACAAGAGCAAGTCCATGAACGGAGTTTGGGTGGAAAATAAACCCAGTCCGAAAATTCCCATCCGCGCAATTGAAACAGAAATGGAGAAGCATTTCAACCTGCATTTTAAATAAACATCAACAGAATCTACTTCGAGAAATATTAGTCATTAGATTTGGCTTCCTATTTCTCTGAAGATGTATGCAATTGTAGATATCGAAACGACCGGCGGAAATGCCAGCACAGGCAGCATCACTGAAATCGCCATTGTGATTACTGATGGAAAGGAAATCATGCATACCTATTGCAGTCTGGTCAATCCATTGCAACCCATTCCGATTTTCATTGAAAAATTAACCGGCATTTCTGATGCCATGGTGAAAAACGCTCCTGTATTTGGACAAATTGCGCATGAAGTATTCGAGCTGCTTCAGCACAAAACATTTGTTGCCCACAATGTGAATTTCGACTTCTCTTTTGTAGCACACCAGTTGTCTCAACATGGACTTGCACTGCAAAGTAGAAAATTATGTACTGTTAGACTCAGTCGAAAAATAATTCAAGAACTGCCCAGCTACAGCTTAGGCAATCTCTGTCGTTCACTCAATATTCCCATCAAACAAAGACATCGTGCAATGGGAGATGCACATGCCACCGCATTGTTGTTTCACCATCTGATGGAAAATGACAAGCACAAACATATCCAGCAGATGTTGAAGAAAGGAAGCAAAGACGCCTATCTCCCTATTCATTTAAACAATGACGATTTGGATAAAATGCCCAATACACCAGGTGTATATTATTTTCATGATGGAAAAGGGAAAGTACTTTATGTGGGCAAAGCAAAGCGCTTGCAAAAAAGGGTCATCAGTCATTTCTCCAATAATTCAACCAGCAAACGAAAACAGGAATTGATTCGACTGGTGCAGAAAATAAGTTATAAAGAATACGGAAATGAGGTGATGATGAGTGTGATGGAGAGCATAGAGATCAAACGCATATGGCCGCGCTTCAATCGTTCTCAAAAAAAGTTTGAGCCTCAATTCGGAATTTGCAGCTACATGGATCAAAGAGGTGTGATGAGATTGGGGGTTGTGAAGAAGAAAAAGAATATCATCACCCACCATAGTTTCCCGCTTCAGATTGATGGACTTAGAATGATGCATAAACTTGCAAAGGAATTCAGTCTATGCCCCAAGATGTGCTTTTTGCAAGATGAAAAAATTGAATGTGTTGGCAGAGAAGAACAATTCTGTGAGGGAGTATGTGAAGAATCAGAAGATGTTCTAGCATACAATTTGAAAGTAAGCAAAGCCATCCATTCATTAAAAGACTATCAATACTCTCTGGCCATCTTCGGACAAGGAAGAAATGAAAAAGAATATTCATGTGTGATGCTGGATAAAAACGATTTTCTGGCAGTAGGATTTGTACCAATCTATGCCATGCAATGGAAAAAAGATAAACTAAAAAGAAACCTGGAGCCTGCAGCCGTCAATGCATTCATCCGCTCCCTGGTCCTTTCAGCGGCCGAATCCAACCCAGCAATGACAGTAGAATTTGATTAGGATTTTATCTCTTCGACAGTAGCTCCTATGCCCCTTTCCACAATGGCTTCACACATGGTTTTGAGCTCTTCGTAGGGATTGTTCAGTGGCATGGGTGATGGGTGGATGTGGAACATACTGGACTCGAACCAGTGACCCCTACTCTGTCAAAGTAATGCTCTAAACCAACTGAGCTAATGTTCCTTGATGCCACAAAGGTAATCATTCAATGAATGATTCAAAACAATGGCCATTTGAAAGATGATGTTAAATAAATTTTCTTCCCTTCTGCAGAGGATTTACGAGCGGATTCAATTATTTCCAGCACGTGCAGTGCGTGTTCAACATTTATCTTAGGACTTGTATTGCCAACGATGGATTCTGCAACTTTGGTTGCCCCTTCCTGCCACTGATATCCACCTGTTTCTGCTTCATATAATTTTGCCTGGGTTTCCCATGAATCATCCAGATAAACACCATTGGTTTCCCAATCGTATCCAATCAATCGCATATTGGCTTTGTCACCAAAAATTTGAATTGAATGCAATTGTTGACCCTTTGCTTCATGTCCATGTGGATCAAAATAATTGAATCCGCACATGATATGGCTGATAATGCCTTTACCATGATCGAGCAATAAATGTGCATTGTCTTCCGCCTCCACTTTAACAACTCCTCTGTTATCGATTTCTCTTGAAGGATTTACAATACTCGTCATGGCCATGATGGATTTTGCGGGGCCCAGCAATGCGGTCAGTGTTGCGATATTGTATACGCCAAGATCAGGCATGCTTCCACCTCCTTTTTCATAAAAGAAAGCTGACCATGTTGGTCCGGTGTGCCCATACTGTCCATGTGCACTTGCAATTCTTCCCAGCTTTCCTTCTTGGATCATCTTATTCATGAATGCGAATTGTGGAGAATTCACAACTGCCGGAGCACCCCAAAGTTTAAGTTTTTTTGATTGGGCCAATGCGAGCAGCGCTTTCCCTTCAGCATATGTATTTGCCATGGGTTTTTCACTCCAAACATGTTTACCCGCTTGCAATGCTTTCTTATTGAGTTCTCCATGCACTTGCATATCTGTCAATGTAACCATCATATCAAAGGCTACACCCTTCAGCATTGCTTCGATGCTGTTGTATGTTTCTGCACTGAGATGATATTGCTTTTTTTGCTCAAGGGCTCTTTCATATTTAATGTCGCAAAGCGCCACAATTTCAACCGTAGACAGATTCTGCTCTTCAGCATGTATATGCAATGCATTCAGCAACATCGCTGCACTTGCAGCTGAAGAATACTTTAAAAAATCTTTTCTGGTGAGATTTTGGTCCATCTGGTTGGGATTTGAAATACAATTTACAAAACTGTATGTAGTGCTTGGAATTATTCTGAAAAAACTTATATTTGCTGCCCCAAAGGGAGTTTAGCTCAGCTGGTTTAGAGCATCTGCCTTACAAGCAGAGGGTCGGCGGTTCGATCCCGTCAACTCCCACAAAAGGTCACTGAAATGTGACCTTTTTTATTACCATGTTTACAGTCTACATCCTCTATTCAATCAAGTTTGACAGATTCTATAAAGGGCAAACCTCCGATTTGAATAGGAGGCTTAAAGAACATAACAATGCTGAAGAAAAATCCACAGCCAATTATGTCCCATGGCAGCTGGTATGGTTCAAAAATGTTGAAACAAGAACGGAAGCACTGATCCTGGAGAAAAAATTAAAAAATATTACAGGAAAAAATCGAATCAGGGAATTCATTAAAAGACATGCTACTTGATTTGGCGGCCCAGACAATCCCGACAAAGTCGGGATGTCTGGGTGCAGACCGAAGTGTCTGCATTCGATCCCGTCAACTCCCACAAAAGGTCACTGAAATGTGACCTTTTTTATTTTACCTCATCAACGATACATACCCCACAATTTCCTTTCGCCCTGACTTAGGATACACTACATAATAATAGGTGCCGGCTGGTAAATCTACCCCATCCTTCTTACCATCCCATGGCTGATCATATCCAATATTTTTAAAAACCAATTTTCCATTGGGTGCATAGATCTCTACCACACAATTTGGATATATCTCCAGATTTTTTACTACCCACTTGTCATTGATGCCATCTCCATTGGGTGTGAAAGTATTGGGTATAAGCGGTTTTCGGAGC
>JAJTFY010000062.1 GCA_021299175.1 Chitinophagaceae bacterium | reverse complement strand
AATGTTCCTCATATCGTTTATGACGGAATCATCAACCCCAAGTATAAAGACGCAGCAGGAAATATGAAGCCTAGTACATGATCTGCATCCAGAACAACAAAAACCAAAGCTTTGCCAATATTGATGCAGACAATGATTTCAAAAATATTTCACGCGATATCACACCATTCAACTGTACGCTTGCACCCATTGTATTGAACAATAAACAATAAGTTATAAGGATGAAGAAGGGATATGTTGCCATTGTGCTGCTGGTGTTGACGGTCACCATTTTTTCCATGTCTTTCAAGGCAGTGGAGCAGTTTGCCTATAAACAACGCTTATCAGAATACGGGCTTTTTGAAGGGAAAATCAGTGATCAGCAACCCGTTAAAAATGTGATGCCCTATTCACTCAATTCACCCTTGTTTTCAGACTATGCGCACAAGCTGCGTTTCGTGCAGTTGCCGAATGGC
Organism: Chitinophagaceae bacterium; assembly: GCA_021299175.1. GTDB lineage: Bacteria > Bacteroidota > Bacteroidia > Chitinophagales > Chitinophagaceae > Pollutibacter. Next base: position 11,561 of record JAJTFY010000062.1, on the reverse strand, counting down.
GAGCATGTTGCATACAATCCTGATTCAGTTTTTCAATTCCCTGTTGGTACCACCATCGCCAAGACATTTTATTACTATAACGATGAGAAAGACCCATCGAAAGGCAGGCGTCTGATGGAAACACGCATCCTCATCCATGAAGCCAAAGGCTGGAAATCACTTCCTTACATTTGGAATGAAGAACAGTCGGATGCTTTACTTGAAGTGGCAGGAGGGAGTGCGAACGTTGAATACCTGAACGAAAAAGGAGAGAAAATTTCTTTTGAATACAGTGTTCCTAATATGAACCAATGCAAGAGTTGTCATGAAAGCAACGGAACCATGACACCCATCGGTCCATCTGCGAGGCAGCTCAACGGCAAACATGACTATGCAGCCGGAACAGAAAACCAGCTCAAGAAATGGTCGCAGGATGCCATGATGACGGGTCTTCCCCAAGACATGTCTGTTGTTCCGCAGTTCGTCAATTACAGTGATCCTACCAAAAACATTGATGACCGTGCCAAGGCATATCTTGATATCAATTGTGCACATTGCCACAACAAGACAGGCCCCGCGCAGACTTCAGGGCTTTTCCTTGATTGGAAGACATCAGACAAATCAGCCTATGGATTTTACAAGACACCCATTGCTGCAGGCAGGGGATCGGGCAATCTTCAGTTTGATATCCATCCGGGAAAACCCGCCGAAAGTATCCTTTTGTACCGCATGCAATCCACAGATCCGGGCGTGATGATGCCTGAGGTCAGTCGAAAGCTCATCCATGCTGAAGGTGTAAAACTCATCAGTGACTGGATAAAGTCAATGAAACCATAACGCATGAAGATGAAATACATAATCATTTCTCTTGTACTGACTTTGATGGTCTGCTCTATTTTCCACCATCCATCCATCGCTCAAAACAAGAAACCCAATATCATTTATATCCTAACCGATGATCTAGGATATGGAGATGTTAAGGTATATAATAACGAAGGCAAAATCAATACACCCAATATTGACAAGCTTGCCAGGCAGGGAATGCGTTTCACAGATGCACATTCACCATCTGGAGTATGCACCCCAACACGCTATTCGATCATGACCGGCCGCTATCCCTGGAGAAGCCAACGCCCTGTTGGAGTATTGAACGGTTTCAGCAGGCCTTTGATGGAAAATGATCGTGCAACGGTTGCCTCATTGCTGAAAGAAAATGGATACAATACTGCCGTTGTCGGAAAATGGCATTTGGGATTGGGATGGGTACCCAAACGTGAATATGCCCACCTCTTGGCCAACAAGCGCTATGGCATTGATGCAGAAATGAATCCAGACCATGTAAACCTTGCTGCACCGATGACAGTCAGTCCGAACACCAACGGATTCGATTATTCTTATGTCTTGCCAGCCTCCCTGGACATGCAACCCTATTGCTATGTGGAGAATGGGAAACTGGTTGATCCATTGACATCCTTTACACCAGGCAAAAAGCCGGATACGGGCTATGCTGGCGCATTCTGGAGGCCAGGACTGATGTCAACAAGGTTTGATTTTTTTGATGTTTTGCCAGGTTTTACAAGAAAGGCCAATGAATTTCTAAAGCGCCAAACAAAGGAAAAACCTTTCTTTCTGTATCTCCCCATGCCTGCACCACATACCCCTTGGATGCCCATCACAGGATTTATAGGAAGTTCCGGAGCAGGAGAGTATGGTGATTTTGTGCAACAAGTGGATGCCTCAGTTGGCGCCATCATGAAGACCCTCGATAGTATGGGGCTTTCCAATAATACCATGGTTGTATTTACCAGTGACAATGGTCCTTATTGGCGAGATGATTATGTCCGCAAATTCCAACACAAGTCAGCAGGCCCTTGGCGAGGAATGAAAGGGGATGCCTTTGAAGGAGGACACCGCGTACCTTTCATTGTGCGCTGGCCAGGCACTGTCAAGCCTGGACGTACTTCTGCAGCAACCACCACCTTGGCAAACCTGATGTCAACAGCGGCAGAGATTGTTGGGAATACCCATCCACGCTACAATACAGAGGATAGTTACAGCATCTTGTCGGTTTTGAAAGGGAAGTCCATATCAGTGGACAATCAACCTGCTGTTGTTCATAGCTCTTCTATTGGTTATTTCGCCATCAGGATAGGCGATTGGAAGTTGATACAGGGCCTTGGCTCAGGTGGCTTTACAGTTCCCAAACAAATCAATCCCAAGACTGGTGAAGCCAAAGGGCAGCTGTATAATCTTGCTGAAGATCCGCACGAAGATAAAAATCTCTATGACCAATTCCCTGAAAAGGTCAAAACAATGACTGAGATGTTGATGCAGATTCGCAGTGCATCTACCACAATTAAGATTTGAAACACTTCAATTGCATGCTGGACAGGAACCAGATCCAGTAACCGGTTCACGTGCAGTTCCCATCCACCAGACAACTTCTTATGTATTCAAAAACGCAGATCATGCGGCCAATCTGTTTGGATTGAGAGAATTCGGCAACATTTACACCAGGCTGATGAACCCCACCAATGATGTTTTTGAAAAACGCATTGCAGCACTCGAAGGTGGTGTTGCGGCACTGGCAACATCCTCTGGTCAGGCTGCACAATTCTTGGCATTGAACAATATCCTCCAGGCGGGTGATAATTTTATCAGCAGCTCATTTGTGTATGGAGGAACTTATAACCAGTTCAAAGTGGCATTCAAGAGGCTTGGCATTGAGGCCAGGTTTGCAGAAGGAGATGATCCACTGAATTTTGAAAAGCTGATAGATGAAAAGACAAAGGCCATCTATATTGAAACCATCGGAAACCCCCGGTTGAACATTCCTGATTTCAAGCAGTTTGCAGCCCTTGCCCGAAAACATGATATCCCATTGATTGTTGACAATACATTCGGAGCAGGTGGATACCTGGCACAGCCCATCAAACATGGTGCCAACATTGTGGTGGAATCTGCCACCAAATGGATTGGTGGCCATGGAACCAGTATCGGTGGTGTCATTGTAGATGGAGGTAATTATAACTGGGGCAATGGAAAGTTTCCACAGTTCACAGAACCATCAGAGGGATACCATGGATTGAAATTTTGGGATGTTTTTGGAGAAGGCAATCCATTGGGATTACCCAACATCGCTTTCATCATCCGTGCAAGGGTAGAAGGTCTGAGAGATTTTGGTCCATCACAGAGTCCATTCAATTCTTTCCTGCTCTTACAAGGCCTAGAGACCTTATCGCTCAGGGTTGAACGCCATGCTCAGAATGCCCTGGCATTGGCCCAATGGCTGGAATCTCACCCATCAGTAGACTTTGTATGGTATCCAGGGCTAAGCAACAATCCTTACCATGAGCTTGCCAAGACCTACCTACAAAACGGATTCGGAGGTGTACTTCAATTTGGAATCAAGGGAGGGGCAGAAAATGGAAAGAAGTTCATCAATGGACTTAAGCTGGTCAGCCATCTGGCGAATGTTGGCGATGCCAAGACGCTTGCCATTCATCCTGCATCCACCACCCACGAACAATTGAGTGAAGCCGAGCAGGTGCAAGCCGGTGTCTTGTCAAACTTGATCAGGATCAGTGTTGGCATAGAGCATATTGAAGACATCAAAGCGGATTTTGAACAGTCGTTCCATCATGTTTTTCCCTCATGGCCAATAGCTTAAAAAGAAAAAGAGGCCATTAGGCCTCTTTTTTTATATCATGGGTTGATCATGTCTATCTGTAACCAACCAGGTTTCTGTTCATCTGACAGCCGCCACCTGCAGAACCACGATAAGTAGTGCATGAGCTGAAAACAATAATGGATGCAAGTATGAACAACAAAACAACAGGCTTTCTCATTTAGTTGGGTTTGATTTTACAAATATAGAACTCAATTTTGAGGGTTTTAGTATAATTAGTACTGTTTTTTTCTTTGAAATCAGAATTTTAACGCAACCATCACAGTTGAATTTCTCCCAAATTCATGGGAAAATACTATCCCGCACTTAGTTTTTCAGCTTATCTTGTGGCGATAATTTATCATATGAACATTGAACTGCTCCGACCCATTGTATTTCTCGACCTTGAAACAACAGGCCTAAGCCTGACACAGGACAGGGTGGTTGAGATTGCAATGCTCAAGGTTTCTGCGGATGGAAGCAGGCAAATGAAACGGAGATTGATCAATCCCGAGAAACCAATTCCCGCCGAGGTTTCCGCCATTCATGGGATAACGGATGAAATGGTAAAAGATGCCCCAACTTTCAAGCAACTGGCCAATGAAATCAGGCAATACTTGGAAGGGTCAGACCTTGGAGGCTATAATTCGAACAAGTTCGACTGGCCACTGCTGGCTGAAGAATTCCTGCGTGCCGGACTGGAATTTGACATTCAGGGAAAGCGTTTGCTGGATGTTCAAAAAATTTACCACCAGATGGAGCCCCGTACACTTTCTGCTGCTTACAAGTTTTATTGTGAAAAAGACCTTGAGAATGCCCATTCAGCAGAAATAGACATCAATGCTACCTTGGAAGTGTTTTTGGCTCAAATCAACAAATATCCCCAATTGGGAAATTCGATTGATACAGTGATGAAAGTAATTGGTGAAGAGCCAATCGTAGACTTTGCAAGAAGAATGGTCATCGAAAACGGCAAGGAAATCTTTAATTTTGGTAAGCACAAAGGAAAGGTCGTTGTTGATGTATTGAAGACTGAACCTTCTTATTACGACTGGATGATGAAAAGTGAATTTGCGCTGCATACCAAGCTCAAGCTCACTGAAATTTTCAACCGCGTCATGTTGAACCCCAAAACAACCTAAGGATAAATTATAGTATCACTGATTTGAAGAAGCTCGTCATCATACCAACCTACAAGGAAAAAGAAAATATTCAACTGATTATTGAGGCGGTCATTAATCTTGGTCAACAATACCATCTGTTGATCATTGACGATAATTCACCCGATGGCACTGCTGACATCGTAAAATCCATGCAACAACGCTATCCCAAAGAAATTTTTCTGATCGAGAGATCTGGAAAACTCGGGTTGGGAACTGCCTATATAGCGGGGTTTGAATGGGCACTGGCAAACGGCTATGATTTTGTTTTTGAAATGGATGCCGACTTTTCCCATGATCCCAACGATCTGGAAAGATTGTATGATGCCTGTCAAAAGGGTGGTGCTGACATGGCAGTAGGGTCAAGGTATGTTTCAGGAGGGCAAATTGAGAACTGGCCTTTTAGCAGAAAGCTCATTTCTAAGGCCGGAGCACTGTACAGTAAACTCATTACCTGGCTTCCTGTCAATGATGCCACGGCTGGGTTTGTTTGTTATTCCAGAAAAGTCCTTGCCACCATGGACCTCAAATCCATACGTTTCATCGGCTATGCATTCCAAATCGAAATGAAATTTACTGCATGGAAACTTGGTTTTACAATCAAGGAAGTACCCATCACTTTCAGGGATAGAAAATTTGGTGCATCTAAAATGACCAAAGGGATTATCCAGGAAGGCATTGTAGGAGTGCTCTCCATGCAAATGCAGTACCTTTTCGATGGTCTTGGTAAACAAAAAAAATAAGCTGATCCCCTTCATTCTTTAGCAATTTTCATGAAAAAAGCCCTCCTGCAACTTCACCTCTCTGTCTTTCTTGCAGGATTTACTGGCGTTTTGGGCCGATTGATTACCATCAACGAATCCTTGTTGGTTTGGTACCGCATGTTTTTCTCCGCCCTGATTTTGCTGGCTATTTCAATTTTTACAAAAAAGATCAAACTGCTTCACTGGAAAGAAATGTTGCCGCTCATAGGCATTGGTGGCATTATCGCCCTTCACTGGGTGACTTTTTATGGATCCATAAAATATGCCAATATTTCCGTTGCTCTTGTATGTTTTTCTGCTGTTGGATTTTTTTCATCTTTTCTTGACCCATTGATCTCCAAAAGAAGACCGATCATGGCAGAAGTATTGCTTGGCTCATTGGTGATGCTTGGAGTTTACTTGATTTTTCATTTTGACCAGCACTTCAGAATAGGAATTCTTTTTGGTATCCTCTCAGCCTTCCTAGCTACCATTTTCCCCATCCTTAACAAAAGGTTTGTTGGTAAACATGGAGCAGATACCATTACTTTTTATGAGATTGGTGGAGGATGGTTGGTTCTCAATTTTGTGGTTCCTGTTTATCTTTTGTACACTCCAGTATCAACCTATCTTCTCGATGCCAAAGACTTTTTCTGGCTTTTGTTTATGAGTCTTTTTTGCACCGTTCTTGCCTTCAATCTTTCGGTAAGGGCACTTTCAAAAGTATCGCCATTCACCGTTAACCTCACTTTCAACCTTGAGCCTGTTTATGGCATCTTGTTAGCATTTCTGATCTACAACGAACACAAAACGCTGGGGCCATCCTTCTATGCCGGAATTTCCATCATCATTCTGGCAGTAGTATTGCAAAATTTGAAAGTTTGGCGTGATTCTAAAGCCTAATTGAATAACAATTGAACCGTTTTTAAGGTCAATTCGTTAATTTCAATACAAATTACACTTCATATGCGCCATTGTAAAATATCATTGCTGTTCGTATTGTCATTTCTTAGCTTCAGTCTGATGGGTTGGAGCCAAAAAAAGCCATTGGACCATAGCGTTTATGATGGATGGCAGTCCATTGGTGAAAGAAAGATCAGTAACAACGGCACATGGATTGCTTATACGATAGACCCACAGGAAGGAGATGGACAGATGGTATTGCAAAAGACAGATTCTTCTTTTGTGACAGTTATTCCAAGAGGTTATTCCATCTCGTTTTCAGAGGATAACCGTTTTCTTGTTTTTAAAATAAAGCCATTTTTTGCAGACACAAGAAATGCTAAAATCAAGAAAAAAAGACCTGATGAATTTCCTAAAGATTCACTGGGTATTTTTGACTTGGGTCAACGTTCTTTAGAGAAAATTGCAGGTGTCAGCTCATATAAAATGCCAGAAAAAGCAGGTGGACTCCTGGCCTATCAATTGATTAAGAAGTCCACAGATTCAGTAAAAATGACCTTGGCAAAAGATACTGCTGTCAAAAAGCAGGATTCTGTAAAGAGACAGATTCCACTCATCATCGAGCAGGTGCCAGACAAAAAACAAAAAAGAAAACTGACTGCAAAAGGGGAGAATGACGAAGAGATGGTTGATGCAGAAGGTGATGAGGGGACTGCAGCGCCAGTTCAAGAAGGAACTGAACTTGTGGTGTTGAGGCTGGGACAAAAAAATCCCAAGACACTTCCCCTGACCAGTGATTACCTCTGGAGTGAAAATGGCAAGATCCTTTTGGTTGAATCATCGTCCAGTAAATCAAACAAAGGCATCAAGCCAATGGTGTACATCTGGCGATCTGTTGAAGACCGATTTGATACCCTGTTGGTGGGAGGAAATGATTTCAGGAATTTCGCCATCGATGAGGATGGATACCAGGTTGCATTCGTGGCAGAACGAGACAGCGCATTCAAGTCTCTCCAGAAGTTTCATAAATTATGGTACTGGCAAAATGGTGATGCCGCGGCTACCGTTTTGGCAGATAAGTTTACGCCAGGCATGAAAATCAACTGGACCATCAGTGAAAACTACTTACCCAATTTCAGCAAATCAGGTAAGCGTCTTTTTCTGGGAACCGCTCCCATCAAGCCTATCAGGGATACCTCGCTCATAGACATTGATCTGGTCAAGCTGGATGTCTGGCATTACAATGATGATTATTTGCAGCCATACCAACTGAGAACAGCAGAAATGGACAACCGGAAATCCTACCTGGCCATGGTAGACCTGTCCACCAAAAAACTGACCCAGCTGGCTGATCTTGATCTCCCTCAGGTGATGACTGCTGCAGAAGGTGATGGAAAACAATTCCTCGGCATGAGTGACAAAGGAAAAAGGGTAGCCAGCCAGTGGGAAGGTGGAACAAAAAAAGATATTTACTTGGTCGATCCTGCTACTGGATCCAAAAAAATCATTGCCAGGGATTTATCGGGTATGCCACAGTTTTCGCCGGAAGGAAACCACCTTGTTTGGTATGATGCAAAGCAAAGGCATTATTATGCTTACCATAATGGACAAATCATCAACATCAGTAAGCAGGTTCCAGTAAAACTCTATGATGAAGAATATGACATGCCCTCTGATCCATCTCCTTATGGCCAGATGCGTTGGCAGAAAAATGATGAAGCCCTTTACGTGTACGACAGGTATGATATTTGGAAACTGGATCCAAAAGGTCTGGTTGCACCCATCAACATCACTGCAGGCAATGGAAGAAAGACCCATTACAGTTATCGTTTCATCCCCATGGATCAGGAAGAGCGTGCTTTACAAGCAGGACAAATCATTCACCTGAGGATCTTTGATGAAAAAACAAAACATGCTGGCATAGGTACCATGCAATTGATGCCCAATGCAACCATCAATGTACTTCAAACAGGAGCCTTTGCCATGGGCTTTCCCGTCAAGGCAAAAAATGCTGACGCATACATCTACACCAAAGAAAGCTTTGCATCATCCCCCAACATCCATTTCTCCAATGATTTGGTGAAGGAAACAAAATTCAGCAGCATAAATCCGCAACAAGCGCAGTACAATTGGGTAAAAGCAGAGTTGTTTTCCTGGAAGGCATACGACGGGAAAATGACCACAGGTATTGTTTACAAACCTGAAAACTTTGATCCTTCAAAGAAGTATCCCATGATTGCCTACTTCTATGAAACCCTTTCTGATGGCCTGTTTAGCTACCAGTCTCCATCACCAACTCCAAGCAGACTGAACATTCCATTCTTCGTCAGCAGGGGATATATTGTGCTGGCTCCAGACATTCATTATACCGATGGTTATCCCGGTAAGGCTGCGTATGACTATGTGGTCAGCGGTGCAAGGGCCCTGGTGAAAAAAGGATGGGTAGACAGTACCAAAATGGGCATCCAAGGTCAGAGTTGGGGAGGTTACCAGGTGGCACACATCATTACCAGAACCAACTTGTTTGCAGCGGCCTGGGCTGGTGCTCCGGTTGCCAACATGACCAGCGCCTACGGCGGAATCCGCTGGGAGAGTGGCATGAACAGGCAGTTCCAATATGAGAAAACGCAGAGCAGGATTGGTGCAACCCTTTGGGAGAAACCACAATTGTACATTGAAAATTCACCACTGTTCCATTTGCCCAAAGTCAAAACACCTTTGGTGATCATGTCCAATGACAATGATGGTGCAGTGCCTTGGTACCAGGGTATTGAAATGTTTACGGCAATGCGCAGGCTGAACAAAAAGGTCTGGATGCTCAATTACAATGGAGAAGCCCATAATCTTGTGGAAAGGAAAAACAGGAAAGATATTCAGATCAGAGAACAGCAATTCTTTGACTGGTTGTTGAAAGGAGAAAAACCCGCTGTATGGTTGACAGATGGTGTTCCTGCCACCGAGAAAGGCAGGAGTTGGGGCCTTGAAACCAAGTTAGACCAATAAAAGAAGAGGTTTAAAATAAGCGCTTAATGCATTTAAAGTCGGAGCAATCCGACTTTATCCATTGTGTTCATTGGCTTGTTGTCAATGAACAATTCAAAGTCTTCAAGCCCGGCAGCCTCATGGCTTTCCTTCATTTCCTGTAAGGTCATCAACCTGTCGCCAATCCTTATTTTTTCAAGTGTGGGCAGCAGCCAGTCTGCATCCTGCCTTGGAATGTCAATCACCAATTCAGTACTCTTGTTGATAAACGTGATTTTGGCCATTTCCCTTTTCATCCCTTTCTTGGATTTCGTGTAATACTCGACTCCAATGGTTTTGCCCAGCCAGACCAATTTTGTGGTGGGCCTGAACAGGGGCAAGGGTTCTTCCAAAAGGATTTTCTCAATATGGTTGGGTTCAACATCCGTCTTGGGTATTTTGAAATCAAACCAATTTTGCAAGGGATCATCGAGACCAATATGTTGCATGAAATTGAACAGGGATTTCTTCAATCCAAAGCTGAAGATTTCATGGTCGGCACCCGATGGATCAACATGGGCGATATCATTGTTGGCAAAACTACCCACTGCCTCACTCAGTTTTTTCACCTTGAATTTGGCAGGATCAAGGCCCACAGTGCTGTGCGCTGTCATGGCAAATTGATGCCAGAACCCTGATTGAAGCACACCGGTTTTGAACAGTTGACGAACCATTTCCAGCGAGTCAACAGTTTCCTGCATGGTTTGTGTAGGGAAACCATACATCAGGTAGGCGTGCACCATGATGCCCGCCTCGGTGAAGTTCTTGTTTACTACAGCAACCTGTGCAACCGTAATACCCTTGTCGATGAGTTCTAGCAGCCTGTCTGAGGCCACTTCAAGCCCACCACTCACAGCGATGCATCCTGAGGCACGCAAAAGGATGCACAGATCCCTTGTAAAGCTTTTTTCAAAACGCACATTGGTCCACCAACTTACCACCAATCTTCTTTTCAGGATTTCCAATGCCAATGCACGCATCAGGGCAGGAGGAGCGGCTTCATCCACAAAATGAAATCCATTCTGTCCTGTCTGTTCAATCAATGCCTCCATTCTGTCGCAGAGCAAAGCCGCTGCCACAGGCTCATAGAGTTTGATATAATCAAGGCTGATGTCACAAAAAGTACATTTGCCCCAATAACAACCATGGGCCATGGTCAGCTTGTTCCACCGGCCATCGCTCCAGAGCCGGTGCATGGGGTTGGCAATCTCAACTGCAGAAATGTATTGGTCCAACAAGAGGTCTGAATAATCAGGCGTTCCCAATTCAGACTGCTTATAATCTTTGCAAGATGCGTTGTTGCGATAGCTTACTTTGCCATCCTCTAAAATGAATGTTCTTTTCAGGGCCTCAATATTTTTTCTTCCCTCTACAAAATCAATCATGTTTTCCAGGGGTGCTTCACCGTCATCCAGTGTGATAAAATCAAAAAACTCAAATACGCGCGCATCAGATAAGGAACGAAGTTCAGTGTTGGGGAAACCACCACCCATGGCAATCTTGATGCCAGGCCTGTTTTTCCTGATCCACTGTGCAGACCTGAATGCTGTATACAGATTGCCAGGAAAGGGCACTGAAAAGGCTACAATACCAGGATGGATGGCATCGATATGTTGCTCCAGCAATTGGAGGTAGATCTTGTCAATATAGGTATGATCACCTTGTAAAGTTGCATAGAGCTCATCAAAGCTGTTTGCACTCCTGCCCAGGCGTTCTGCATACCTGCTGAATCCGAAATGCTCATCCACCACTTCCTTGATGAGGTCTGACAGATCTTCCATGTACATGGTACAAAGGAACTTGGACAAGTCATTGTTGCCCATGGTTCCAAATGCCCATTCCAACTGATCGGTTTGCTCAAACCTTGAAGCCTCTGGCAGGAATTTACGTTTGCTGATATGATAGGACAGGGTCGGATTTTTGCCTTGCAAAAATCCGATAACATGATCAATCGTATCGGTATAATCATTTTCAAGGGCAACCATCCTGCTGGCATTTGCAGACAGGGGTTTATCCAATTGTCTGATGTATTGGAAAAGATCAGTCAGACCTTTTTTGCTGAAAATGGCCAGTATGGTTTCAATCCCA
>JAJTFY010000061.1 GCA_021299175.1 Chitinophagaceae bacterium | reverse complement strand
GGAACTTTAAGGCGAAGCATTTCAAAGATGTTTTTTGCAATCGCCTCTCCCTGTCCTCTTTCCTCTGCTTCAATTCCGGGGAATGCTCCTGGGGTGTCCACCAGGGTAATGACCGGTTTATTGAATTTTTCTGCCAACTTCATCAATCGGAGGGCTTTTCGATAGCCTTCAGGGTTGGCCATCCCAAAATTCCGGAGTTGGCGGGTTTTGGTATTGCTACCTTTCTGCTGGCCAAGGATCATGACGGTCTGCCCATCAATTTTCCCAAATCCACCCACAATGGCTTTGTCATCTTTGAAATTCCTGTCGCCATGCAGTTCCACAAAATCTGTGCAAATCCTTTCAATATAGGAAAGGGTATAAGGCCTGTCAGGATGCCTGCTCAGCTGAACCTTTTGCCAGCTGGTGAGGTTGGCCGTGATTTCTTTCTTTTTGTCCAGAATTTTTTCCTCCAGTTGACGAACGGAGTCTGAAAGATCAATCTTGTTCTTTTCTGCAGTCAGTCTGAGTTGATCAATCTGATCATAAAGGTCCTTGATTGGCTTTTCAAAATCCAAAAACTGTCTTGAGTTGTTATCTCCCATGGATTCAATTTAGATTTCTGTGGGAAGTAAAGGTAATAAAATTTCCATCAACCCGTTTTGCAGGCTAAAATCCTGGTATTCAATTTGTATGCATCTCTTGGAAAACGCTGCATTGACAGAAATTTTTTGTTTATTCAAAAAACATTAATATTGTTAACTTTTTAAAAGAAATCAAAATCATTGCTTATGCCCATCTTATCAGGTCTTAGGACTGGGAAGAAATATTATCTTCCTCATTTTCTTTTATTTTTAATGCTGCTTCCTTTCCTTTCCTTTGGACAGCAGAAAACGATCACCGGTACCGTAAAGGACGATGCTGGGGAACTGCTTTCCAACATTTCCGTGGTCATCAAAAAGAGGTCAACAGGAACCACCACTGATGCAAAAGGAACCTTCAAAATCAGTGCTGCGGTTGGAGATGAAATTGTTTTCACTTCAGCTGGTCATGAAGAGTTGTCCCTTAAAGTGGATGCACGAAACGAATACATCATTGCCCTGAAGCCCAAAACATCTGCCCTCAATGATGTTGTAGTAGTGGGTTATGGCCGTCAGAAAAAAGTAAACCTTGTTGGTGCTGTTTCACAAGTCAACGTAGATGAAAAAATCGTAAGCCGTGCCTTGCCCAACGTATCTTCTGCCTTGACAGGTCTTGTGCCTGGCTTGCAAGCGGTGCAATCCTCCGGTATGGCGGGAAACAATGAGGCCAGCCTTATCATAAGAGGATTGGGAACTGTTAATAATGCAAGTCCATTGATTGTTGTGGATGGTATGCCGGATGTTGACATCAACAGGATCAACCTCAATGATGTTGAGTCTATTTCAGTTCTGAAGGATGCAACTTCTGCCTCTGTATATGGATCAAGGGCTGCGAATGGGGTTATCCTCATCACTACCCGCAGCGGAAAAGGGGCGAAGAAAACATCTCTGAATTTTACCAGCAATAATTCAGTGGTTGCACCTACGCGCGGACTGGATTTCATGGATGATTATTCAAGGGCTATTACTGTACAACAACGAAGGACTGCAGTGGGTACCCTTCCAGGTAACCAATTGTTCAAATTGGGAACCGTTGATGAGTGGATGGCAAAATCCATGATTGACCCAGTGAGATTTCCGAATACTGATATTTGGGATATCATCCTTAGGCCTGGTATGTACAACAACTACAATCTGTCTGCGACAGGGGGAAGTGAGTCTAACAACTTCTTTGTTTCTGCAGGGGTTAAGGATGAAAAAGGTTTACAGATCAACAATGATTACAAGCAATACAACGCACGTTTCAACTTTGATTCTAAAATCAAGAACAACATGAACGTGGGTTTCCGTTTTAACGGTAACTGGTCAACGTTCAGGTTTGGATTGTCTGAGGGTTTCAATGATCCTGATGGATCCAATACCGCCGGTAATGATATGCAATATGCCATTGCTGGTATCCTGCCCTATGATCCTAAAACCGGATATTACGGTGGTGTAATGGCCTATGGAGAAGATCCACAAGCGTATAACCCATATACATTGTACATCAACAGTCCTAATCAGAACAACAGGCAAGAAGCCAATACACAACTTTATTATGATTGGGCTCCCATCAAGGGTCTTACTGCAAGGATTGATTATGCTTTAAATTATTATAACCAGTTTTCCTGGTCTGCGAATACGCCCAATCAGGCCTATAATTTTCAAACAGAATCTTTTGGTAGCAGGATTTATGTAGGTCAGAATGCAGGAATTTCCAACAGCACAAGCACTGGTTTCAAAACCTTGCTCAATGGACGTTTGAACTACAATACTAAGATTGGTAAAGAGCATGATATTGCCGCTGTTGTTGTATACAATGAGGAATATTGGTTCAACCGTTCTCAGGGTAGCTCAAGGAACGACAGGTTGCATCCGAGTTTGACTGAAGTAAATGCTGCTTTGACAGATATTCAATCTACCAGTGGTTCTTCAAATGAAGAGGGTCTTCGTTCTTATATCGGACGATTCAACTATACTGGTTTTAATAAGTATCTGTTTGAAGCCAATTTCAGGGTGGATGGTTCCTCTAAATTCCTTCCTGGCAGCCGTTTTGGATTTTTCCCATCAGCAGCTTTGGGCTGGAAATTTACTGAAGAGAAATTCATCCAAAAATTCACGGATAAATTTCTCACCAGTGGTAAGTTCAGGGCTTCCTATGGTAGCCTGGGTAACAACAGTGGGGTAGGCCGTTATGAGCAGCAGGAAACACTTACCAACCTGAATTATGTTCTTGGAACTTCTGTTCAAAGAGGTTTCGCCAACAATAAAATGATCAATAGGTTCCTCTCCTGGGAAACTACAACCGTTCTCAATATTGGTCTTGACCTTGCTTTCATGCGCAATCGCCTGACAGCTGCAGTTGACTATTATGATCGTTTGACAACCGGTATGAACAGGCCTTCAGAGTTTTCTACTTTCCTGAGTGCTGCTTACAGCCCTGCACCAAGGACCAATATCGGTAACCTCAGAAACAGGGGAGTTGAAATTGATCTGGCATGGAAGGACAGGATCGGAAAACTGCAGTATGGCGTCAACCTGAATGGTTCCTACAACAATACCAACCTTGAGAAATGGAATCAGTTGCTCTTGAGAGGAAATGTATTCATCGGCATGCCGTATCAGTTTATTTACTCATATGAGGACATGGGAATTGCACAATCTTGGGCTGACATTCATAAAGCAACTCCACAGGGTGCTTCCCCAGGAGACCTGCTCATGAAGGATCTGAATGGTGATGGCAGAATTACAGCAGATGACAGAAAAGCATATTCCACGCTGCAACAAGAGAGGCCTACCACAACCTTTGCCATCAATTCATATGTGGCTTACAAAGGATTCGATTTTACCGTCTTCTTGCAAGGTGCTGCTGGCAGAAAAGACTATTGGCAGACCATCTATAACAATACCAATTTCAATAATGCCCGTTATGCTGCATCATGGGAACACTGGACCAACCCCTGGTCATGGGATAACAGGGATGGCCTCTGGCCGAGATTGGGCGGAAGTGGCAACAACAGGAACCAAACGAGTTTTTGGTTGGATGACATGAGCTATCTGAGGGTGAAGAACCTTCAATTGGGCTATACTGTTCCTGCAAAAGTTCTTTCAAGATTGGGTGTAACCAACCTGAGGATTGTAGGTTCTGCTGAAAACATTGGAACCCTTAGCGCTTTCAGAGGATTGGATCCTGAAAAGCAGGGAGATGATAACAATGTTTATCCAATCAACAAGTCCTACTCTTTGGCCATTAACCTTAGTTTCTAAATTTTGTGATGATGAAAAAAATATTCAATACTTCAAGAATTGCATTGATACTCCTGGTTTCAGGCATCCTTGTTCTTCCAACATCTTGTAAAAAAGATTTGCTTGATCAAACCCCAACAGGTGAACTGGCTGCTGTAAACTTTTGGAAAACAGATGCAGATGCAACAATCGCGCTTATGGCAGCCTATGCCTCTGCGAGAGCAGTGTTTGACCGTGATTATTATTTCGAAGGTCATGGTGAATTCACCAGGGTACGTGGAACGAGTGCTACAAGTGGAAGCATCTTGCGAGGGGATGCTTATCAAGGTGGAAGCTATGGTCCTTCTGGTTATGGAGCTGGATTTGACAAATATTTCAGTTATCTGTATGGTACAGTTAACAGGACCAACTATGTCATTGAAAACATCAACAACAGGATGATACCCGGAGCAACAGGCGCCAGGCTTGCAACACTGGAAAGTATCATTGCCGAAGCACGCTTGCTCCGTGGAATGACTTATTTCCGATTGATTTCCATGTGGGGCGACGTACCTTATATCGGTAGAATCATATATGACAACAGCGAAGTAAAAGACATCAAAAGACTTCCAATTACACAGGTAAAGGATTCAATCCTTGCGGATTTTAATTATGCAGTGGCCAAATTGCCTGCCAAAGGGTCTGCCCTTGGCCGTGCTGGAAAGCCTGCTGCACTGGCATTTCGTGGAAAATTGAACCTGTATTGGGCAAGCTGGAAGAAGAACGGCTGGCCTGAGTTGGAAGGGTTTACCCAGAATCCAGCTGAAGCACAAACTGCATTTGCAGCTGCTGCAGCTGATTTCAAATCTGTTATCAATGACTATGGTCTCACAC
The DNA here is from genome assembly GCA_021299175.1 of Chitinophagaceae bacterium. Lineage (GTDB taxonomy): Bacteria > Bacteroidota > Bacteroidia > Chitinophagales > Chitinophagaceae > Pollutibacter. The sequence continues at coordinate 4,836 of JAJTFY010000061.1, read as the reverse complement.
TCTACAAGAATGGTGATCCAGGGCCAATAGATGCTTTGGGTAAGGCAGATATCCTACCCAATTATTTTGAATTGTTTACACCAAAGGCAAATGGAGCATCTGAGATGATCATGGTCTTCACCCATTCAGGAACTCCAACCAATCCTTCTCAGGGAGAAGAGTTGATGCGTGATTTTTCAGGCCGTACCATTGAAGGTTCGCAATGCTGGGTATCTCCACGATATGAAATAGCTGACAGATACCAGTTGATTACAACTGGAGATTTTGCACCTAAAATGGTTCAACTTAATCCTACCACCAATCCTGCTGCAAGAACCACCTTGAATTCTGCAGTCAATCCCAATACATATGCCAATAGGGATTACAGAATGAAATCGACCATCATGTGGGACAACGAGATGGCCATTGGATTGGCTGCATTGAAATCCACTGGGTTCTCTCCATTTATTTATCAGACCTGGGCTGCCAACGTTACCATTGGAGGTGTTAAGTATATTAGCTACAATACTGATGGTTCCAATTCCGGATATGTATTCAGAAAGTTTGTAAGAAATTATGAAGGCCTTGGAAGAAGTGAAGGGGATTATGCTTACCCTGTCATGCGCCTTGCTGATGTATTTTTGATGTATGCTGAAGCTTCTAATGAAGTAAGTGGGCCACTGGCAGATGCAGTTGCTGTAGTTAACCAGGTGCGTCGCCGTGGAAATCTTCCAGCGCTGGCAGCAGCAAAATATTCTAGCAAACAAAATTTCTTTAATGCCATAGAACAGGAGAGAATCATTGAACTGGTAGCAGAAGGTCATCGTGGATTTGACCTTAGGCGCTGGAGGGCAATTGAAAGGGTATGGGGACCTCCCGGCGGTGTTGGTGTATGGAGACAGGATACCTGGGGTGCAAACCAAGAGCGTTTTTACCTTAATACAGTTGATCTCACGTACAAACAAAACTACATCTTCAGGATTCCTCCAGGTGAGCGCGATCGCAATCCAAACCTCACACAAAACATTCCCTGGAGATAAGCTGCAGACCTAATACCTAATTATCAATTTTCAATAAGAAGCAATGGCCAAATACTTTAAAATAGCCCTTTCCATCCTGATGATCTCTGCCATCATCATCTCATGCAAAAAGGATAGTCCGGTAGATGAAGACGGACTCTTGATTACTTTCAGACAAGAATGTTTTGTGAGCAATTTCGAGTTGTTGGGTGCTGATTTTGTCAGTGTTCGATCCAAGACTGCTGTAATCGATACGGTTGCCCAAACGATCGATGTTGAAGTGCTGTTCGGAACAGACCTGAAGAATGTTTATCCTCAATTTACCCTGGCAACAGATTGTAAATTGGATCCCAAAATCACTGGAAAAACTGATCTTTCTAACCTTGCAAATCCTAAAGTGTATACTGTGGTTTCTGGAAACAGGAAGATCAGGAAGGCATATAAGCTCAACATCAAGTATCAATAAAATCTATATTTAAATCAATTGCGATGCAAAATAAAAACATTCAATTTTCCTTTTTGGTTATCATGATGCTGGCTTCATTGTTGGCATGCAAGAAAGAGGAATATATCATACCTGATCCGGTCTCTCAACTGACCAATGATTGTATCAAAAGAACAATTGGCCCCAGCATAGTAAGCTTGCCTTTGGAGTTTGCCTACGCCATGGCCATTCCCAAATCCAGTGGTAAATTGGTTTCTGCGCAAGTGGAAGCATCCATCGCAGGTGCAACGGGGACGTACCTTGAACACAGGTCTTTTTTCACCAACGCCAGTGGTGTGGATGTGCCAGTATTGGTCGGATCTCCCTCTGTGACTGTTGACAAGACAACAAAGATGACGTATAGCATTGATACGAATGCTGCCACTTTGCGGTATTATTATGTGATTCCTGAGGGGGCGCGTGGTCAATCTGTTTCCTTTACTTTCTCTGTTACCAGCAGTGATGGAAAAACAGCTTCTTATAAAATGGGGCCTTATACTGTTTCTAAAATGAGTATCAAGAGGAATCTTGCCGTTTCCAATGGTGTCAATGCCTTCATTTCCATCGAAGATATGGCTGTTTACAATGCTGCTGCAGCTGCACCAATTCCCGGTAAGATAGACCTGGTTTATTTGTTCAGGGCTTCACCAACCACTTTTGCACATGCGTTGGTTTCACCCGGTGCTGATGCTGCTTACCTTCCAGGTGTAGTATTGCCTTCGGGGATGAACAGGAGCACAAAACTCAGGAAAGTATTCAATCTTCAGGATCGCAATCTGGCCAACTTGCAGTTTGGTATTTATGTGGACGATATTGACCTTAAGAATGTTGATATGGTAGATATGCCCAATTATGCCATCGGCCTCAGGGCTGAAGCAGGTGTTTGGGTTGAAACGGCAGACAAAAAATACAGGGCATATATTTTTGTGAATTCAATCACCCCCACAGGAACTGCTGTAATCAGCATGCTCCGCTACACTTTGTAGAACCATGACAATGAACTTTCGCACCCACCATTACAAGTTTTTGTTTTTGGTGGGTGTTTTTTTATGCCTTTTTTCTGCAACGGGATTATCTCAAAAATTTGTCCATCCTGGGATCGATCAATCTGCACAGGATCTTGCCTTAATGAAGAAATTCGTTTTAGAAGGGAAACAACCATACAAGGATGCATTTGCCAGGCTGAAGGATGCTGCTGATTCACCATTCTTGCCAAAGGCCCATACCCATGTATTGCGCGGTCCTTATGGCAGGCCCAATATCGGAGGGGATGATCTCAGGAATGGTGCAAACCTGGCTTACGACAATGCCCTGGTTTGGTATGTTACCGGAGACAAGAAATATGCAAATAAAGCCATTGATATTTTGAATGCTTGGTCTCCCACACTCTGGGATTTTGATTACAACGATGCAAAACTGCTCGCTGCCTGGACAGGGCATTTGATGTGCAACGCTGCTGAAATTTTGCGCTATACCAATTCAGGTTGGAAGGCCAATGACATCGATGCTTTTCGCAACATGCTGATGACAGTTTATTATCCATTGTTGCGCCATTATTTTCCGCAGGCCAATGGAAACTGGGACGGTGCCATTATCCATTCCCTGATGGCCATGGGCATTTTTTTGGATGATAGAAAAATATTTGACAATGCCCTTGATCATTTTCTGCATGGGCCTGTGAATGGCAGTATTTTCAAATACATTTATCCCAATGGACAGTGCCAGGAAACCCCAAGAGACCAGGGCCATGTTCAACTCGGTTTGGGTGAGTTTGCCGGAGCTGCTCAAATTGGCTATACCCAGGGTGTCGATCTTTTCTCCATCGCGGATAATCGTATAGGCCTTGGATTTGAATATACTGCCGGATTTTTGCTCGGTGAGAAACCCCAGTGCTATTGTCTTGTTTCAGAAAGGGCCAAGGGTCTTAGGGACGATTACGAGTACGTTTACAGGCATTATCTTTCCAAGGGAATAGCATTGCCCTGGACAAAGAAGGCCGCTGATTCTGTGCGTTTCAAGGCGTCCAGAAGCGTTTTGTCTGCTGTAAGGTATTCGGCCGCTCTAATACCTGCTGTAAAAGCGGTGCCTACAGCCTCTCCAATTGCGTATGTTGCTGGTGCTGTAACTGGCCATACCAAGGCATATCCCCAGAACCCCATCGTCATACATCCAGGACAATCCATCCAGAAAGCTTTGGATTCTACCGCCCAGACAGGAAGATGGGTGATCCTGAAAGCTGGTATTCATATGCTACCAAGCGCATTGAAAATTCCCAGTGGAATTACCTTGGCTGGGGAGGGAATTGGCACCATTCTGTTTTTGGATCCTAATTCAGGCATGCGTGATGCCATTGTCAATGCAACCAATGACATGCAGGATGTTACCATTCAGGATTTGGTTATCGAAGGGGCTTTGAAAACCCAAACAGGAGATGATCCCAATACCAACAGGTCTTTCAAAGGAGGATACAATAGGGGTGGAATTTTGTTCCGTTCCCTCAGGGAAGGTCAAATGAAGAACATCAATCTGCTCAACATCACCATCAGAAATTGCACATTTAACGGAGCATTCATCAGTGGCGCAGACAACCTTCGCATCAGCAAATGTGATTTCAATGAAAATGGTGGCAATGCAGTTCCCGGTCCCAAAATTCAGCACAACCTATTGCTGAGCCATTGCAGGCAGGTCAACATCAATGGTAGCAGGATGGCCACTTCTCCTTTTGGCAGTGGTATTGCCTTGGATCATTGCACTGGAGTTGTTGTCAGTGATTGTGAGGTTGCGAGAAATGCATGGTATGGCATGCTCGTGTCAGAGAGCAAGAACATTTCCATCAGCAAAAGCCTGATCGAAGCCAATGACCGTTCAGGTATTTTGCTTGAATTTCTGTACCGCGGTAATGCAGACATAAACATAAAAGACAACATTATCCATTACAACAATGGGTTCGGGTTGGAGTCATATGCAACGGCCCGTTTGAAGGCACAAAACAAATACGCGGGTAACGGTAAAGCTGTTGTGCAGGAGAGGCTCAGCCAGGAAAAAATATTGATCCAGGAATAGCTGGGACCTGAACAATTTGGTGTTGGCCTGCAGGATGTTCAGACCTGTTTCCATTGATGATCAATATGGTTTTTTGGTTGCAGTTCAATTCAATGGAATCTTCATTGATGGTGATGTTGGCTGCCCCATTGGCATTTTCAATCAGTATGGAATAGGGTCCGAAACTGATCTCTTTTCCATCTCCCAAGTAAATATATTTTGGTTTACCATTGACAAGGTTGACAACACCAAAATGTCCCTTGAATGTCCATTGGTTTTTCTGGTGGCGTTTGTTTTCATTGGTTGATTGTA
>JAJTFY010000060.1 GCA_021299175.1 Chitinophagaceae bacterium | reverse complement strand
GAGCGAAACGCTTCGCACATGTTGGGGTCCCCACTGATGGCGGCCACGATGCGCAGTTCAATCTGTGAGTAGTCTGCAGAAACCAATACATGGTCCTTGTCTCTGGCGGTGAATGCTTTTCTGATCTCCTTGCCCCGGTCGCTGCGCACGGGAATGTTTTGGAGGTTGGGATTGTTGCTGGCCAAACGACCCGTCACGGCAACTGCCTGTCCGTAAGTGGTGTGCACCCTTCCGGTGTTGGGGTTGATCAGTTGCGGTAATGCATCCACATAGGTAGACCTCAATTTGGTGAGCTCCCTGAAGGCAAGGATATCGTCCACAATCGGAAACTGAACGGCCAGTTTTTGCAGCACATCCTCACCGGTTTGGTACTGGCCGGTTTTGGTTTTTTTCGCTTTCGGATCCAGCATCAGTTTTTCAAACAATACTTCACCCAACTGCTTGGGAGAGGCAAGGTTGAAGCGCACTCCGGCGGTGGCATATACAGACTCTTCCGCAATCTTGGCTTCTTTTTCTAATGTTTTTGAATACTCATTCAGGAAATCTACATCCACCCTGACTCCTTCGTATTCCATGTCTGTAAGCACTTTTACCAGCGGGTTCTCCACTTCGTAAAAAACCTTTTCAACTGCTTTTTCTTTTAATTGTGGCTCAAAAATATTTTTGAGCTGAAGGGTGATGTCCGCATCTTCACTGGCATACTCCTTGATTTTTTCAACCTCCACATCCCGCATGCTTCCCTGCCCCTTTCCTTTTTTTCCAATCAGCTCTTCGATATGGACGGGTTCGTAACCGAGGTATTTTGCGCTGAGCAGGTCCATGCTTCTTTTCCCTTCAGGATCAATCACATAATGGGCCAGCATCGTATCAAAAATATTGCCTTTTAGCTCAATCCCATGGTTCTTCAGTATTAGTAGGTCATACTTGATGTTCTGCCCGATCCAGACCTTAGAGGCGTCTTCAAAAAGGCGGTTGAATTGGAGTAGGAAGTATTTGGTTTTGTCTCGGGTATCGGGGCAGGGAACATAACAACCAGTGCCTGGCTTGATGGAGAAACTGATGCCTACGATATCAGCCTGGTTGGCATCCAGTCCGGTGGTTTCTGTATCAAAGCAAATTTCTTTTTCTTTTTCGAGTGAGGCAATCAAGGCCTCAATTTCTGCAGGGCTGTCAACAAGCGCATAGCTGTGTGGTGTGTTGCTGATGTTTCTGTCTGCTGATAAAGGTGTATTGTTTTCTTCGGTTGTTGCAGCGGTATGGTTTGTGCTGGCAACCGTGGTACCACCCCCACCAAAAAGATCGCCCTGTACTGTGGTCCCTTTTTCAACCGGGCCTGCAACAGGAATGTCTTCGCCCAGGATTCTTTTTCCAATGGTCCTGAATTCCAGCTCACTAAAAATGTCAAGGAGTGCTTCCTTGTTGGGTTCGGTAACTTTGAAGTTTTCTTCATGGAATTCAACCGGAACGGTGGTGATGATGGTGGCCAGTTTTTTGCTCATGATGGCCAGATCCTTTCCCTGTCTCACTTTTTCACCCAGTGCACCCTTGAGCTGGTCAGCATTGTCAAGTACGTTTTCAACTGTGCCATATTCTGCCAACAACTTCGCAGCAGTCTTTTCCCCAACACCCGGAATACCTGGAATATTGTCTACAGCATCGCCCATCATGGCAAGGATGTCAATCACCTGAGACACTTCTTTGATGTTCCATTTTTCACAGACTTCTTTTGGACCAATGATTTCAAAATCACCACCCTGGTAAGGAGGTTTGAATATCTTGATATTGTCAGACACCAGTTGTCCATAATCCTTATCGGGCGTAACCATGTATACCTGATAGCCTGCTTTTTCTGCTTGTTTGGCAAGGGTGCCGATCACATCATCCGCCTCAAAACCATCGGTCTCCAGAATAGGAATGTTAAGGCCTTCGATGATTTTTTTGATATCGGGGATAGAGGCCAAAAGGTCTTCCGGAGCTTCTTGTCTGTTTGCTTTGTAGTCTGCAAAATCAGTATGCCTTTCTGTTGGGGCAGCGGTATCAAAGCATACCGCCAGGTGCGTTGGCTTTTGTTTATTGAGCAGGTCGATCAATGCGTTGGTGAAACCAAATTGTGCATTGGTGTTTTTCCCTTTGCTGGTGATGCGTGGGCTTCTGATCAATGCATAATAGGCACGAAAGATCAGGGCAAATGCATCGAGAAGGAACAGCTTTTTTTCCATGGTCCAAAGTTACTCTTTTCAGCACCAGTTTCACCACTAGTGTTCAGGATGCATCAGCATTTGAGATCGATAAATTGAGGCAGCATTTTTCTCCAGGTTGGCCAATCGTGGTGGATGTCTTCAGCCCAAACTTCAAGATTGTGAGGAATGGATTTGCTCTGCAAGACAGCAGAGAACCTTCTGTTGGCTTCAGGATCTTCGTGGTTGCCACTTCCCGTGGCCAGGATGATTTTTCCGCGCCGGATCTGTTCAAGGGTATCGTGATCGGCGAGGTTGGGGATATAATGCATCGGAGAATTGAAATAGACCTGATCATCATAAAAACCATCCGTGTATTCCATCAGGTCGTACACCCCGCTCATGGCGATTACACCATTGATCAGGTCGGGTCTTTTGAGAAAAAGGTTCATCGAATGAAAGGCTCCGAATGAAGCACCACAAGTGATGATGGGTGTGTCCTGCGATGTCATTGATTTGATGAAAGGAACCACCTCATTGAAAACATATTCGTTGAATTGATTCTGGCGGATGGCCTTGTGGGCGCCTTCCATTTCTTTGTTCATCCAACTTTCTGTGTTGATGCTGTTGATGGAAAAAATTTTCAGTTTACCCGCATCCAGAAAGGGTTTCAGTTGATCAATGAGTTCAAACCTTTCGTATTCAAGGTAATCTGCAGCAGCAGTGGGAACCATCAGAAGGGAAAATCCATAGTGGCCGTAAACAGCGATGGGCATCTCTTTGTTGAGTGCCTGGCTGTACCACTGGTGGACTTCTCTTACCATCCTATTTCACCACTTTCAGGATCCCGCGCATGACAGATGCATGTCCTGGATAAGAGCAAATGAATGGATATTCTCCTGGTGTTGTAGGGGCTAAGAAATAGATGCTCTCAATGGCGTCTGGTGGCAACAACCTGGTATGGAACAACACCTTGGGGCTGTTCGGGACATAGTTCATTTCTGATCCTTTTAGTCCGAGTTGCAGGGCAAGATTTCCCACCTCTTCTGCCGCACCAGGAGCAACCACCACAACATTGTGCGTCATGTCGTCATTGTTGCTGAACATCAGGCGCACCTTTGCTCCCGCTTTCACTTCAAAACGGGCCACATCGAATTTCAATCCTGGCTTGGTACCGAGCTTGAGCACAACATCCGGCTGTCCCCAATCGCCAGGCATGGTCAGTTTGCGTTTGGCTGTGATAGTATTAACGGATGTTGATTCAGGCATCGTTTTCATGTCATGCTTCATGTCCATCATCTTCACTTTCTGACCTTCGGTCAGCACTGTAGCAGCACCCTCAGGAATATTGTTCATGGTATAGTAGGCAAAATCATGCAACAGCGCTTTGCCATTGGATGATGTCAGGTTTTGCAGTTTGATTTCATGGATATGGCCAGCAATGAGGCTGTCCATCACCAGTTTTACTTTTTTCCCGTCAGCAGATGGAATGATGCCTTTGATTTTTCTGATTTGATTCTGTATGATGGGGCTGCCGTAATTATGGTGGTATTTGTAAGTGAAACTGTTGACAGTATAGTTCATCGCATTTTTCAGTTTCGCAGCGTCAACAGGAAGCGTGAACTCAATTTCAAATCCGTCAGGAAGGGCATGGATGTCTTTCATTTCGAAAGGCGTTTCACCGTTCCATACCAAGCGCTGCAATGCATATTCTGCTTTGCCGGTGCTGGCCCATCCCCTGCTGGTCATCCCAGCAAACATAGAGCCGTCAAGGCCCCAGCGCAAACGAAGCAGTCCTGAAGCAAAACCTTCATAAAATGGATAACAGGCGCCCTGGTATTTTCCATTTACTTTTTCAAGCGTCATGCGCATGATCTTTGAATGACCCTGGTCTGCAACATAATACTGTCCGGCAAACGGACCAAATGCACCATTGGTTTCATCTTGCAGGATGTCTGATGTAGAGATGCCCATGAGTGTATGTGGAAACCATACTGCAGGAAGTTTGAGCTCCTTGATTATTTTGGCTGCCTCATGCATGGGCTGACCATTGTCTACAACCTTCAGGTCATCCTTGGTGAGTTTGAGTGGAGACTCTGGTTCTTTGGTCCAATTCAAACCACCGGCATTTCCGGCGAAATCTCCTTTTTCCAAGTGTGTAACCCTTCCACTGCCTACCCAGTCGCCCTGGTTTTCTGCATAAAACACATCGCCATTGTTGTTGATGTTGAAACCTGCTGGAGAACGGAGTCCTGTTGCAATGGGCTCGGTGGCGCCATTGGGTTTTATTTTCAATAACCAGCCATGCCATTTGCCCAATCCATCGCCATATCCAACCCAGGCAACATTGAGGGTAACATACATGTCGCCTTGTTTGTCAAAGACTGGTCCATAGGCATATTCGTGGTAGTTTCCACTCAGTTGAAAAATACTGATGGGTGTGAAGCTGTCGGCTTTGCCGTCTCCATCTTTGTCTTCAATCTTGGTCAGTTCTCCCCTTTGTGTACAATAGAGTGCGCCATCTCTGTATGCCAATCCCAGTACCTCGTGAAGGCCTGAAGCGAATTTGGAAAAATAGGGCTGCCCATTTCCGTAAGCATTTTCGATGATCCAAATTTCTCCCCTTCTGGTAGAAGCTGCAATCCTTCCGTCAGGCATTACAGCAATGCCGCCTACTTCAAGCTTGATTTCTTGTGGAATGGCAATGGTTCTGAGGGAATAGTAATCCTTTTCGGATTGCACTGCATTATTTTGTCCGTTGGAAACAATGGCAAAACAGAGCGAAAGGGCTGCGAGGGAAATTGATCGAATGATGCGCATGGAAAGCAGAAATTTTGTTGACTTAAAGATAGTCAAATTCCTGCTTTCCTGTGCGCAATATAAAATCTTATCTGTTTGTTTGCGACTGCTTCATGTCTTCGATGAATTCATCAAGCTTTTCCCGGGAAATCCCTGGCATGCAAATGACATGTGCAATATCATTGTCTGTGGCAAGCTGCCATTTTTTGCAAATCTCTTCAGCAGGTTTTGGCATGACTACAGTAAGTGCATTGGGATTGCTCCATGCGCTGATGCCAATCGCATTCAGGTGCACCCTGAGGTGTGCAGCATTTTCCAGACTCTCCATGGTTCTTTTCAGCATGCCTTCTCTTCCCCATTTTTGAATGGCATACCAGACGATCAATGCGTTCATGCCACTCCGCGATCCTGTAATGGTGGTATCCAGCGATCCGATATAGTTGATGGATCGGCCGATCCTGTCTTTGTAGGATTTTTTCACTAGCACAATACCATTGGTGATGGGAGACCCGAAGAATTTATGGCCGCTGATGGCAATGCTGTCTGCACCATGCGCAAAATCAAAATCGCTGGCACCAAGCAAAGGAAGATAGGATCCTGCAAGGGCGGCATCGCAATGAATATAAGAGCTTTTGATGGCGTATTTGTTCAGTGTTTCCTTGATGGTGGGAACGCTGTCTTTGGCCTCAGTCATGGTGGTTCCAATGTTAGCCATGATGATGACTGATTGCTGGCGGTTCAGTTGAATCATTTGGGCAAGGTCTTCATAGTCCATCTCTCCATTGGGCTGGGAGCGGATGACAATGCTTTTCATGTTCAGCAGGTGGAGGTTTTTCTGAACACTGTAGTGGGTTGCCTCGCTATAGTAAACAATCCCATTGGGATAGAGTTCCCGGGCAAGATAAAGGGCATAAAGGTTTCCCTCAGAGCCTCCATTGGTTACATAGCCCCAGTGGTTGTTGGCAGGGGCATTGAAAAAATCAGCATAGAAAGAAACGACTTCGCGCTCAAATGATTTGCATTGCATATCGTTTGATTCCATGAAGGGGTCTCCAACATTGTTGATGCTGTATTTCATCAACGGATAGAGTTCTGTATAGTCGTAGTCAGTGGCTACAGGGTATCCGATATAGGTTTTGGCCCTTTCACTGATTTTTTGGTGAAATTGTTCAAGACTTTCCATTATAAAATGGGTTTAGTGAGAAATTCATGAAAGTAAACAGGCTATTGCACCTGTGGGAGAATCAATTTCTTACGCCATCTTCGGCAAGCGACTGCATGAGACATGCATAGGTGTCGCTTTTGTCATTGAACAATTTGAAGGGAAAGTCAGGTCTCATCTGTTGCAAAAATACCAACAAATCTGAGACTTCCTACCAAATCAGCTGATATTGTATGGCTTCGCCACCGGGAAGCAACAGCACCTGCTGACCAAGATAGCTTTCAATTTTTGGGAAAAGATCTGCAGAAACCTGTACGAAGTAGGCCTGGTTGCCGATGCTGTACAAACCTTTTCCAAGGGGTGTGATGCTGCTGCCCTGGGCAATCCGGATCATGGTTTTTTCTTTTCCCTCTCCTGAAACGTTGATGCTGCGTTTCAGGCCTTTTCCTTCAGGCTGAATCTTATCCTTGATACTGAGTGTTTTGTATGTGTAGGAAAAAGTTGGAATCCCTGCCGAAAGGGTAAAGCCCTTGTATTGGTAATCGGCGATGGAGTCTTTGGTAATGGGTTTTTCATAGATCGGGCAGTTTCCTGCAAGAACTATGGTAGCCCCCATTGGCGTTGCAGTCTGTGGTTCTCCCCGCTCATGCCACATGTCGGTGGTATTGAGGAAATCACCCTTCCATACCTGAAGAATTCCTCCCTGCATGAGATCATAGGCATAATGCACTTGTGTGGGGTCTCCAACCGAAACCACATGGGTCAGTTTTCTGCTGTTATGGTTCATGAAAGAACGGATCATTTCCGGTCCGCTTTCAGCTTTTACTGCAATCAATGGTGCTGGACTGCGTTCTGGCATGGAAGCCGCAGCATGAAGAGCAATTGATTTGCTGTTGGCTTTTTCAATGTACAAGGAAAGCCCTGGTCTTGCCCAATCCAAATCCTTGTTGATCCAGAATTTGAATGCGTGTTCACCAGCGCTCAGGTCTGTTGTTCCCGAAACAGGAGTTCCGTTCAAAAACAAGTCCTTTGCCTCGAGTACTTTTTTACCATCAATTTCAAGACTTCCAGTGCCGGAGAAAAGTGAGTTAAACGTATAGCTATCGGTGGTTGGGATGTTCAATTTTCCTTCAAACACCAACAGAAATTTGTCTCTTGCTGGTGCAAGTCTTGAATCAAGGGCATTCGCCTTCCCTTGAAGGGTTGGTTTTGTGGTCTTGGCCTCTGCCAAATTGGTGGCGGATTTTTCAAAATACTGGTAACTGATGTCATGGAGATTTGGTTTCAGGTCGTCTTGTGCAAGGTATTTCATGTTTTTTATGGCCAAGGTTCCGTGGTCTCCCTGAATCATCAGGGGCCCATAGGGCTTCTCGTCTAAAAAACTTGCTGATATGGTAGGTCCATCTACATTGATGTTCTCATGCAAGGTGACGCCATTGAGTTTTACATAGATGAATCTGGCGTCTGCTGTTTTAATGCCGTTGGCATCAAACCTTGGTGCCTGGAAAGAGATCTCCATGTGTTGCCAAAGGCCCGGAGCCAATGCAGCGTTTTTCATTGGCGCCTTTCCCTTCATTCCATTTCCCTTTTTGATGGTTTGATAGAGACCGCCGAGATCGCTGTACCTAGGAGTTTTCACGCCCCAGCTGTCAAAAAGTTGCACCTCATATCTTGATTGAAAATAAACGCCGGAATTGGATCCCTTTGCCATCATGAAATCAAATTCAAGCATCATGTCACCATGTTCCATCTTTGTCACCAGGTTGTGGACTGGCTTGTTTTGAATAGAACGGCTGAAGTCGTTGTGCAGTACACCCAGTCCTTTTGCTGTGTTCAGAGTGGTATCATTATAGCTCGCCTGAACATCACCAGTGAGTTTCCAGTTGGCGGTGGGCGTTTGAAAAAAATCAAGGTTGTTCAATGAAACTTCTTTCAAGCGGGGCATGATGCGCTGTGCTTGAGAAAAACCAGCAATGAGCAATGACAAGGCAAGGGAAAAGATGATTCTGTAACGCATGACAATAAGTTGTTGAAAGGTGAATTTAATCAATTCAATGAAAATAAACGCATTTAGGATGATTGAAAACTAGAAAAATGATAGAGCTTCTTTAAGAAAATGCCTTCATCTCCTCCATCTTTTTTTTGGATTCAAACATCAGGTCCCTCAATCGTGCAGCCTCCATGAAATCGAGGTCCTTGGCTGCTTTTTCCATTGTCTTTTTGAGTTTGGCAATATGTTTCTCCATCTGGGGAATCGTATTGTACTCGTTTTGGTCCTCTGCAGCCTTGGTACTTTGCTGTTGTTCGGCTACGGCGGCAAGAGAATTTTTCTCATCAAAGCCCTTGATATCAAGGACAGCTGTTTGTGCAAAAACCTCTTCCTTGCTTTTGTTGACGGATGTAGGTATGATGTTGTGTGCTGTATTGTAGGCAACCTGTTTGGCCCTTCTTCTTTCGGTTTCGTCCATGGTTTTTTGCATGCTCCCAGTTATCCTGTCTGCATAAAAAATAACCCTGCCATCAACATTTCTTGCAGCCCTTCCCGCTGTCTGGGTCAATGATTTTTCATTTCTCAGAAAACCCTCTTTGTCAGCATCAAGAATGGCGACCAGCGATACTTCCGGAAGATCAAGTCCTTCTCTCAAGAGGTTCACCCCCACCAATACGTCTATTTCTCCCAATCGAAGCTGTCTCAATATCTCCACCCTTTCGAGGGTATCCACTTCACTGTGGATGTATTTTGATTTGATGTGGATCCGCTGCAGGTATTTGTCCATTTCTTCAGACATCCTTTTGGTCAAGGTTGTTACTAAGACCCTGTCGCCTTTTTTTACCGTCTTGTCAATTTCATCGAGCAGGTCATCAACCTGGTTGATGCTTGGCCTCACTTCTATGGGTGGGTCAAGCAGTCCTGTAGGTCGTACCACCTGCTCCACTACTACACCTTCGGTTTTGTTCAATTCATAATCACTGGGCGTGGCAGAAACAAAAACCACCTGGTTGAGCATGTTCTCAAACTCATTGAAATTAAGGGGCCTGTTGTCCAGCGCGGCAGGCAAGCGAAATCCATAATCGACCAGCACCATTTTCCTGCTCCTGTCGCCACCATACATGCCACTGACCTGCGGAATGGTCTGATGGCTTTCGTCGATCATGCAGATAAAGTCTTTGGGAAAATAATCCAGCAAACAGAATGGCCTGGCTCCCGGCGTTCGCCTGTCAAAAAACCGTGAATAGTTTTCAATACCATTGCAATATCCCAGTTCCTTGATCATCTCAATGTCATAGTTGACCCTTTCACTGAGCCGTTGAGCTTCAATGAACTTGCCCGAGTCTTTGAAATACTGCACTTGTTGTCCCAGTTCATCGATGATTTCAGAGATAACCTGGTTGATGATTTCTTTTGGCGCCAGATAAAGGTTGGCAGGAAAAACCGGTTTCTATTTCAAGCGTATCGATCGATTCAATTTCATCTCCAAAAAAACTGATGCGGTAACCAAAATCAACATACGGAAGGTTGATGTCGATGGTATCGCCTTTAACCCTGAAGCTGCCGCGCTTGAAATCGATTTGGGTGCGGTGATAAAGTGAGTTCACGAGTGAATGCAGAAAGCCTTGTCTGCTGATGATTTGTCCCTTGTGGATGCGCACGATCCCATTTTCAAATTCAGTGGGGTTTCCCATACCATAAATGCAACTTACCGAAGCAACAACAATGATATCGCGCCTTCCGCTTAAGAGCTCGGAAGTAGCCTGCAGCCTCAGTTTGTCGAGTTCCTCATTGATGGCAAGGTCTTTTTCGATGTAGGTATTGCTGACAGGCAGGTAGGCCTCGGGTTGGTAATAATCGTAATAGGAAACGAAATAACCAACGGCATTCTCCGGAAAGAACTGTTTGAATTCGCCATAGAGCTGTGCAACCAGTGTTTTGTTGTGCGTCAGGATCAGCGTAGGCTTTTGCACCTGTTGGATGACATTGGCCATCGTGAAGGTCTTTCCCGATCCGGTTACCCCCAACAGCGTTTGGTACTGCTCTCCTTCTTGTATGCCTTCCACCAATTGCCTGATGGCATTGGGCTGATCACCTGCTGGTGAATAGGGAGAATGCAGCTTGAATTGCATGATGCAAAACTAACCCAATTTATCATCTGAATTTTTCGGGATGGATATTATCGTGATCCGTTTTTTCCTGAAAGAAATTTCCCAATGCCAGCAGATCTTCTTCTTTGAAAAGGTTGGACAAAAATGTTATGCTGTTCGGCACGCCTTGTTTTGTAAGGCCGATGGGCATGCAGAGGGCCGGATGACCAGTAAGGTTGGTGATGGCCAATTGTCTTCCGACAAAACTGGGTGTAATGATGACATCAACATCTTGCATTGCCGCATTGACGCGCTGCATCAGGATGCTGCGGTGTCTGTTGGCATTGATGTATTCTACTGCAGGAATAGTCCTAGACACCCGAAAATAATTGGGCCAGTCAAAACGGGTTTGCCTTGTCATCTGGTCGTCCAGTCCTGTTCTGGTGAAGGCATCAAATGCCGCAGCAGATTCAGCACCGATGACTTGTCCGATGATATCAAAGGCATAGACTTCGGTATCCGGAAAATACATGGGTTTTATTTCAAGCCCCTGGGCCTTGAGTATGCTGAGCACCGACCATTCCTGTGCGGATGAATCCAGTTTATCAAAATGATTTTTTGCATAACCGATGCGCAAAGCTTTTACGTCTGTTTTGCTGTTGTAGTTGAACGCTGCATTGACGGCACTTGCATCCTTGCCATCTGTTCCATGGATATAAGCAAAAACAGTTGCTGCATCAGCAGCTGATCTGCAGATGGGCCCCACCTTGTCGAGGCTCCAGCTCAGGGTCATGGCGCCGCTTCTGCTGACGCTGCCAAAGGTGGGCCTTAGTCCTGTTGCCCCACAGGTATGGCTAGGAGAAATGATGGATCCATGTGTTTCTGTACCTATGGCAAAAGGTACCAAACCAGCTACTGTGGCTGAAGAAGATCCTGCAGAAGAGCCACTGGAACCTCTTTCAAGGTTCCACGGATTTTTTGTTCTGCCACCAAACCAATAATCTCCCATGGCCAAAGCCCCCAATGTAAATTTTGCTACCAGCACTGCTCCCGCCGCTTTTAGTCTGGTGTAGACATAAGCATCTTCATCGATGGTTTGATTTTTATACGGTGCTGCGCCCCAGGTTGTTTTTGTACCCTTTACCGCAAACAGGTCTTTCAATCCGTAAGGAATACCATGGAGCGGTCCGCGATCCATTCCCCTGTTCAATTCTTCATCCGCTATTGCTGCCTGCTCCATGGCTAATGATTCTGTGAGGCTAACAGTGCATTGTAATGTATCTCCAAATTTTTTTAACCGATCGATGAAAAAATTTGTCAATTCAACAGCAGTGATGGATTTGTTGCGCAGCAATGAACCAAGGGCTTGGATGGAGTAAAATGCCAGTTCGTTCTTATTTGCAGGGAGTTTAATTTTTTTATCATACTTCCATTTCAATTTCTCTTGATTGATATTTTCTGCAGTCAAGCGCTGCGCCATGCTCATGGCGATGCTGTTGTCAAGCGGCACTGCATGCATTTTTTTATAGTCAGCTATGTTGTCCCTCAGGTCAGGCAACATCATCTCCACTTCCTTGTCTGAATATTTCAGGTCAAGTAAATTGGCTGCCCTGTGAACATCAGCTGGCTTGATGCTGTCTTGGGCCATGCAAACATTTCCTATGAAAATGGTCAGTGCAAAAAATAGTCTAAACATGCTAAAAGTATTTGGGTTTATTTCATTTCTCTTCTGATGTAACTAGAATAATCAGGAATGGTGCAGGTATAGGCTTCGTGCATCAAGGGTGAAGTAAGCAGGAAGTCAGCTGTTGCCCGATCACAGGCAAAAGGGATGTTCCAGGTAACTGCCAGCCGAAGCAAAGCTTTGATATCAGGGTCATGGGGTTGGGCCTCCATCGGGTCCCAAAAAAATACCAGCACATCTACTTCTCCTTCAGCAATCAATGCGCCGATTTGTTGGTCGCCACCCAGTGGCCCACTCAGTAGTTTTTTGACAGACCTGTCCAAGGCCTCCTCTAACAACCGTCCGGTGGTACCTGTTGCCAGGAGTTCATGTCTTGAGAGTGCAGATTTGTTGTACACTGCCCAATCCATGAGTTCTTTTTTTTTGTTATCGTGGGCTACGAGTGCAATGCGTTTTCTTGCACCCAGGATTCGCTTTTGTTCCATGTTATTTTTTATCAGGGTGAAAGTAAATAAAAAACCGCATCCTTGCGGGATGCGGCCTCTAAACAAAAAGCACCAACTGCAATTATGATGCCTGCGCTTCCTTAATTTTTTCCCTGATCTTTAATTCAATTTCATTGGCCATTTCAGGATTGTCAATCAAGAGTTGTTTTACACCATCGCGGCCCTGACCCAACTTGTCGCCATTGTAACTGTACCAGCTACCGCTTTTGTTGACGATGCCCAGCTCTACGCCCATGTCAAGGATCTCTCCGGTTTTGGAAATTCCTTCACCGTAGATGATATCAAACTCTGCAGAACGGAAAGGCGGAGCAACCTTGTTTTTGACAACCTTCACTTTTACGCGGTTACCAATGGCCTCATCACCATCCTTGATCTGTGCTGCCCTGCGAATGTCCAAGCGTACAGATGCGTAGAACTTGAGGGCATTACCACCGGTGGTTGTTTCGGGGTTTCCGAACATGACGCCGATTTTTTCACGGAGCTGGTTGATGAAAATACAGATGGTATTGGTTTTGCTGATGGTAGCGGTCAGTTTCCTGAGGGCCTGGCTCATCAAACGGGCGTGCAATCCCATCTTGCTATCACCCATTTCACCTTCCAATTCGCTTTTGGGAACAAGTGCAGCCACTGAGTCAATCACCACCACATCCAATGCACCGGAGAGAATCAGCCTGTCGGCAATCTCCAATGCCTGCTCTCCATAATCTGGTTGAGAGATAAGCAGGTTGTCAACATCAACACCCAATTTCCTTGCATAGGCACTATCAAAGGCATGCTCAGCATCAATAAAGGCACACATGCCGCCTTTTTTCTGTGCTTCTGCAATCACATGGGTGGCAATGGTGGTCTTACCCGAACTCTCCGGCCCATAGATTTCAATGACCCTGCCTTTTGGCAATCCGCCAATCCCCAGTGCACTGTCGAGACCAATTGAACCTGTTGAAATTGCTTCAAGTTGCGCCTCCCCTTTTTCATTCATCATCATCACACTTCCCTTTCCATAATCCTTCTCAATCTTGTCCAGCGTGAGTTTCAGCGCTTTTAGTTTTTCTGAATTTGACATATTTTAAATTTTTGAGAAAGTAAAGATAGGGGGATTTGAAACAACAAACTAATATTTTTAGCATTTTTTCCACTAAAAATATTAGTGTTTTCCTCTTTTTCAGGCGGTGTTTTCAACAAAAAACCCTGCTATTTAGACAAACAGCAGGGTGTACATGAGAAAACAAACAAGAAAGTCCGGCAAGCGACCGGTGACAAAAATCTTCATAAATATAATAATAATTTGATGATACCAAGCCAAAATTATTTGCAGATGAGATGGTTATTTTTGATCATCAAATCAATCCATATGAGGAAATTCTTTGGCATCTTTTTGTGCCTAACTGTTGTTGCACAGGCAATCTTTGCACAGGTTAACGGGCCGGTCAGGCTACCCAATGGATGGTCTCTTTCCCCTTTTGGAAGAAGTTTCCCCCTCGGAGACTTGCCCCTGAACATTGCTGTCTCGGCTTCGGGAAAGAAAATGGCAGTCACTAACAATGGGCAGAGCGTTCACTCCATTCAGCTGATTGATCCTGCATCAGAGCAGATCCTTAATGCATTGGTTGTTCCAAAAGCCTGGTATGGATTGGCTTTTACAGACGATGAAAAATTCCTCTATGTTTCTGGTGGCCATGATAACCGCATCAATAAATACGATGTTTCCGCAAATAAACTGGTATTGGCTGACAGCATCTTGCTGGGGAAACCCTGGCCCAATCGTGTTGGCCCTTCTGGCATTGCCATTGACTCACGCAGCAAAAAACTATTTGTTGCCACAAGAGAAGACAGTGCGCTGTACACCATAGACCTTGCTTCCAATCAGGTGATCAGGAAAATTTCGATTGGTGCAGAAGGATATGGTTGTTTGTTGTCCAAGGACAGGAAGTTTGTTTATGTATCCGTTTGGGGAGGAGATAGGCTCTTGAAAATTGATGCGATTACAGGCCAAATACAATCATCCACCGTGGTGGGAGATAACCCCAACGAGATCATCCTCTCAAAAAAAGGGGACAGGCTTTTTGTTGCCAACGCCAATGATAACGCTGTTTCAGTGATCAGCACAGCATCCATGAAAGTAATCGAAACACTGAACGCTGCCCTTTATCCGGATGCGCCGAGCGGTTCGGCTTCCAATGGTCTGGCCTTGTCTGCGGATGAAAAGCGGTTATACATCGCCAATGCAGACAACAATTGCCTGGCAGTATTTGATGTTGAAGATGCTGGCAACAGCCGATCCATGGGCTTTATCCCTGTTGGCTGGTATCCTACCAATGTGCGCATTGTTGGCAAAAAAGTTTTTGTGAGCAATGGAAAAGGGTTCACGTCGATGGCCAATCCTTTTGGCCCCAATCCGGTGCAGAAAAGACAGCAGGTCATCTACCAGAAAGGGGATGCTGCCAAACCCAAGGATGTACAATATATCGGTGGGCTATTCAAAGGTACGATGAGTATTTTTGAAGAACCAACCACCACAGTACTTGCGGGCCTGTCCAAGGCAGTGTATGCCAATACTCCTTATTCAAAAGAAAAAGAAACCCTTGCCTCCGGAGAGCCCGGCAATCCGATACCCATGAAGGTTGGTGACCCCTCGCCCATCAAACATGTTTTTTATATCGTGAAGGAGAACCGGACTTTTGACCAGGTTTTGTCGGATGTTCCTGGTGGCAATGGCGATACAAGCCTCTTGCTTTTTGGAGAGAACATCACCCCCAACCAACATGCCCTGGCCAAGCAATTTGTGCTCTTGGATAATTTTTATGTGGATGGTGAAGTCAGTGCGGATGGCCACAACTGGAGCCTGGGGGCCTATGCGACAGACTATCTTGAAAAAACCTGGCCTACCAATTATGGTGGAAGGGGTGGCGATTACAATGCAGAAGGAACAAAAGAAGCGGCCAACAACAAGGGCGGATTCATTTGGAACCTGGCGCAACGCCATGGTGTAACGTACAGAACCTACGGAGAGTTTGCCGATGATTACAAGGCCAATATCCCTGTGCTGGAAGGGCATTTCTGTCCTTATTATACCAGCTGGGATGAGACAGTTCGGGATACTACACGATTCTACCAATGGAGGCGTGAATTTGATTCATTGCTTGCTAAAAAAGCGGTGCCACAGCTGAACACCCTTCGTTTCATCAACGACCATACTGAGGGTACCAGCATTGGCAGGCCAACACCTTTTGCGCATGTTGCTGACAATGACCTTGCTGTAGGGATGTTTATAGAATATCTCTCCAAATCGCCGATCTGGAAAGAGACGGCCATTTTTATCGTAGAGGATGATGCACAAAACGGGCCAGACCACGTGGATGCACACCGCACCACGGCCTATGTGGCTGGTGGCTTTGTGAAAAGAGGCTTTGTAGACCATACTCCCTACAGTACATCATCGATGCTCAGGACCATGGAATTGATCCTTGGTTTACCTCCCATGTCTCAATATGATGCAGCCGCCACGCCCATGTGGAGGAGCTTCAGCAAGACACCGGACCTTTCTGTTTTCAATTCCCTTCCTGCCAGGGTTGATTTGAATGAAAAGAACCTGAAGGTCAATGCCCTTTCCAAAAAAAGCATGTCTTTTGACTTCAGCAAGGAAGACAGGGTCAACGATCTTGAGTTCAGTGAAGTGATCTGGAAGGCTATCAAAGGAGAGCATAGCACCATGCCCGCACCAAGAAGAAGTGCCTTCGTTCGTACGATTGAGTCGGACGAAAAATAGATAGTCTTCCGTTGTGGATTATTAGTGGGAAGGAATTGCTTGGGAGAAATTATATTTGCGTTTCAGTCAATATCAATTAAAAATCGAAAAGATGAAAAGTAAATTCCTTGTTCTCCCTTTGGTGATGGTCGTTACACTGTTTTCTTGTGTAAGCTCCAAGAAATTTCAGGCACTTACTGGAAAATACGGTGACCTCAACAATCAATTGATTGCAGCACAGAAGGAAGCAAAGGCCTGCCGTGATGAAAAAGCGGAGGCAGAGCGCCAGCGTTCCATTGCGGATGCACAGCGCGAAGCACAGATTGGTTCATTGAAAGACCAGATTGAATTGCTAAAGAGGAGCGGTAACCAAACCCTCAAGCAGCTGGAAGACCTTTCGGTCATTTCTTCTTCTCAGGCAGAAAGCATCAAAAAATCTTTGGACAATATCGGATCCAAAGACGCCTATATTCAAACAATCCAGTCTGCTGCAGCAAGAAAGGATTCAATGAACATGGCCCTGGTGATGAACCTGAAAGGAGCCATCGGAGATTTGAACGACCAGGATGTAAACATCAAGGTAGACAAGGGCGTGGTATATGTTGATATTTCAGACAAGGTATTGTTCAAGACCGGAAGCTTCGACCTGAGTGAAAGGGCAAAGACCGTACTTGGAAAAGTGGCATTGGTGTTGAAGAACCAGCCCGATATTGAGTTCATGGTTGAAGGACATACAGACAATGTTGCCATGAAAGGCGACAAGGATCTGATGGACAACTGGGACCTCAGCGTAAAGCGCGCAACCACAATTGTTCGCTTGCTCCAAAAGCAATATGAAATGAACCCTGCTCAGATGGTAGCCGCCGGTCGTGCAGAATTCCGTCCATTGGCCGACAATTCAACCGAAGCAGGACGTGCAGCCAATCGCAGGACAAGGATCGTGATCCTTCCACAGTTGGATCAGTTCTTTAAGTTGTTGGAGAAGAAGTAGGAACAGCCAGGGACAAGGGACGAGGGACAAGGGACGAGTGTAGTTTGTGCTTTCCGAGATCAAACAGAATTTATTAAATAGAAAAAGGGCTCATGCAGTTTTGCTTGGGCCCTTTTTATGTCTTATGCAAACCGTTTCCGTGAATTTCGGTATTTTAGTTTCAAATCAATTTTCATGCGTTTACGTTCAATCGTTTTTGCCGTTGTTTTCACTGCTCAATTTTTTTCTCTTGTTGCTTTTGCACAACAAGATCCGATGGTTGCCGCCATCATCAAAGAGGCCAATGAAAATTCCCAATTGAAAAGAATGAGCCATGAATTGATGGATGGTGTGGGTCCGCGTTTGGTTGGCTCTACAAAAATGGTGCAAGCCAGTGATTGGGCGATTGCACAGTACCAGCAATATGGCATTTCTGCGAAAAGGGAAAACTATGGCACCTGGAGAGGATGGGATCGTGGCATTACACATGTAGACATGATCAGTCCCTGGACCAAAACCTTGGAGGCCACACAATTGGCCTTCTCTCCTTCTACCAAAAAAGCAGTAAAAGGAGAAACCATCATTCTTGCTGATCTAGCAGATTCGGTTGCCTTCCAACAATGGTTGCCCAATGTAAAAGGAAAATTTGTTTTGGTCGCAATGCCTCAACCTACAGGAAGACCAGATTACAACTGGAAAGAATTTGCCACAAAAGCATCCATGGATAAAATGTTGCAGGAAAGAAGAGATTTGACTGAAGCCTGGCGCAAACGCATTAGCAAAACAGGATACAACAACCGCACGCTTGCTACAGCACTTGAAAAAGCAGGTGCAGCCGGAATTGTAGGCAGCAACTGGAGCCAGGGTTTTGGCGTGAATAAAATTTTTGATGCCTACACAAAGAAAATTCCAACCATTGATGTGATGCTGGAAGACTACGGCTTGTTGTACAGACTAACTGAATCAGGGGCTGCACCCAAAATCAGTGTCCTTGCTAAATCAAAGGAACTTGGTGAAGTGCCCACCTTTAATACCATCGGAGAAATCAAAGGCACAAGCAAAGCAAATGAATACGTGATGTTGTCTGCTCACTTCGACTCTTGGGATGGTGGCACAGGCGCAACAGACAATGGTACCGGCACGATGGTGATGATGGAAGCGATGCGTATTCTTAAAAAAGTATACCCCAATCCCAAGCGCACCATCTTGGTAGGACATTGGGGCAGTGAAGAGCAGGGATTGAATGGTTCTCGTGCTTTTGTGGAAG
>JAJTFY010000059.1 GCA_021299175.1 Chitinophagaceae bacterium | reverse complement strand
AAAATGGCGAGCTTTGGTCCAAGCATGGCCATTTGGAAAATTTCATTTCTTTTCTTTTCTCCACCAGAAAATCCTTCATTCAACGAACGGGAGAGAAGTGATTGATCAATCTCAACCAATTTCATTTTCTCCTTCATGTTGCGCAGGAACTGGGCGGCGTCCAGCGGTTCTAATCCAAGGTATTTTCTTTTTTCGTTTACCGCAGACTTGATGAAATTTGTCGTGCTGACACCAGGGATCTCGACAGGATACTGAAACGCAAGAAACAGACCCTCTTTGGCCCTGTCTTCAGGAGAAAGCTCCAGCAAATCCTTGCCCATGAATTCCACAGTTCCACCCGTTACTTCATAGTCTGAACGCCCTGCCAGTACAGAGGCGAGGGTACTTTTACCTGAGCCATTGGGCCCCATGATGGCATGAATCTCACCTGGCTTGATATCAAGGTTGATGCCTTTGAGTATTTCCTTCTCTTCAATCCTGGCTTGCAGATTATTGATCTTAAGCATATTTTTCTTTTGTCTTTTTTAAATTGAAATTATCCGACACTTCCTTCTAGGCTGATAGCAAGAAGTTTCTGCGCTTCTACAGCGAATTCCATCGGTAGTTGATTCATGACCTCCTTGGCAAAACCATTGACAATCAAAGCAACAGCAGTTTCAGTATCAATGCCACGCTGGTTGCAATAGAAAATCTGGTCTTCACCAATCTTGGAAGTTGTGGCCTCATGTTCTACAACCGCAGTATTGTTTTTGACCTCAATGTAGGGGAAGGTATGCGCTCCACATTTGTCTCCTAGGAGCAATGAGTCGCATTGGGAAAAGTTTCTTGCATTGCCTGCATTCTTTGCAACGCTGACCAAGCCGCGGTAAGAGTTTTGGCTCTTGCCTGCAGAGATGCCCTTGGAAACAATCCTGCTCTTTGTATTTTTCCCCAGGTGAACCATCTTGGTTCCGGTATCGGCCTGCTGAAAATTATTGGTAACGGCAACTGAATAAAACTCTCCAATGCTGTAGTCTCCTTTGAGGATTACGCTGGGGTATTTCCAGGTGATGCTCGATCCTGTTTCAACCTGCGTCCAGGAGATTTTTGAATGGTCTCCGGCACAAATGCCACGCTTGGTCACAAAATTGTAGATGCCACCTTTTCCTTCCTTGTCTCCAGGATACCAGTTCTGCACAGTGGAGTATTTAACCTCGGCCTTTTCCATGGCAACGATTTCAACAACTGCTGCGTGCAGCTGGTTCTCGTCCCGCATGGGAGCCGTGCAACCTTCCAGATAGCTGACATAAGCCTCGTCTTCTGCCACAATCAGGGTTCTTTCAAATTGACCGGTATTGGCTGCGTTGATGCGGAAATAGGTGGAAAGTTCCATTGGGCATCTCACTCCTTTAGGGATGAAGCAGAAAGATCCATCACTGAACACCGCAGCGTTCAGTGCGCTGAAAAAATTGTCTGTTGCAGGCACAACCGAACCCAAGTATTTTTGGATCAATGCAGGGTGATCCTGGATGGCTTCGCTCATGGAGCAAAAAATCACCCCCACTTTTGAAAGTTCCTCCTTGAAAGTGGTTGCCACAGAAACACTATCAATGACTGCGTCTACAGCCACACCTGTGAGCCTTTTTTGCTCATTGAGTGAAATTCCGAGTTTTTCAAAGGTTTTTCTGAGTTCTGGGTCAATATCATCAAGGCTGTCTGGTGCAATTTTTTGCTTGGGAGCAGAATAATAGATGATGTCCTGGTAATTGATGGGGGGATACTCCACATTTGGCCACTTGGGTTCTTCCATGGTCAACCAGTGCCGGTAAGCCTTCAGGCGGTATTCCAACATCCATACCGGCTCATTTTTTTTGGCTGAGATGAACCTCACGGTATCTTCACTGAGCCCTTTTGGAGCTTCATCCGCCTCAATGTCAGTTACAAAACCGTATTTGTATTCTGATGAGGTAATTTGTTCTAAAATATCATCATTTTCCTCGTGCATATTGCTCAATCTTTTAAAAACGCAAATTTCAGCTTTTTAAACCTTTGTAAAAAACGGGGGAGGAGTTATCTTATCTATATCACCTCTTTTTTCCCTATTTCGTAACAACAAGAGATTGGTTTGGTTCAATATGCTGCCCAATACCAAGCATTGGGCCCAATGATGCTTCAGGAGGGTTGATTCGCTGCAAAATATTATATTGCATTTTCAGGCATTGTTGTCTGAACCACAAACGATTAAAATGAAAAAACTGCTTGTCATTTTGCACTTGCTTGTCCTTGGCGTCTCCTCTTGTGTAATTGAGCCAAAAAAAAATAACAAAACCAATGCTGATATGGAAATGGAAAAGGCTTTTACTGACACACTTGATGGGAAAAAAGTGCAATTGTTCAGGTTGTCGAACAAGCAAGGGATGTCTGTTGCTTTTTCAAACTATGGCGCAACCATTCTAACCATCCAAGTCCCCAACAAGGAAGGAAAGATGGAAAATGTTTTATTGGGATACGATAGCGCGAAGGATCTTTTTGCCGGTAAATCCTATTTTGGTTGTATCGTCGGGCGCTATGCCAACCGCATCGCCAATGGAAAATTCAGCATTGATGGGCAGTCTTTTTCAGCTCCCCAAAACAACGGTATCAACTCCTTGCATGGCGGTGTCAATAGCATTGACAAGCAAGTTTGGGATGCAAAGCTGATGAACGACGCCATCAGCTTTTCAATCAAGATAAAGGATGGAGAAAATGGCTATCCAGGCGAAATGAACCTCAACGTCATCTATTCCCTGCGTGAGGACAATAGTCTTGTCATTGATTACACCGCTACAACTGATAAGCCAACTGTCATCAATGTGACCAACCATGCTTATTTCAACCTGACAGGTGATCCATCCAAAACGATTCTCGATCATGACATGATGATCAATGCATCTAAATTTACACCTGTAGATAGCACATTGATCCCAACAGGAGAATTGAAGGAAGTGCGTGGAACAGCATTTGATTTTACCGCTGCAAAGCCAATAGGGAAGGACATTGCCGCCAATGAGCAACAACTGGTCTATGGCTTGGGATATGACCATAATTTTGTGCTGAACTCAAATGATATCAAAACACCCGCAGTTGTTGTAACAGAGAAAACTTCTGGCAGAAAAATGGAAGTTTTTACCACAGAGCCAGGTGTCCAGTTTTATACAGGCAACTTCCTGGATGGCAATGAAAAAGGCCGGGGCATGGCTTATCAATACAGAACCGGGTTCTGTCTGGAAACACAACATTTTCCGGATTCGCCCAACCAGCCTTCATTTCCAACAACTTTGTTGAAACCGGGCGAAACATGGAAAAGCCAGACCATTTATCGATTTTCAACAATCAAATAATCACGTAATACGATTAGGATGTTTAAACATCCGGTGTCATCATAAATTCAGAACAATGAAGTATTTATTGGGAGTGGATATTGGTTCATCATCTGTGAAATGTGCCTTGGTAGCCATTGATGGTGGTGAATGCGTTGCATCAGCCTTTTCACCTTCATCAGAGATGAAAATTGTCTCTCCGGACAAAGGATTTGCAGAACAGGATCCCAATCTTTGGTGGGATGAACTTTGCAATGCCATGAGTCTTTTGGCCAATGAGTACACCTTTGATAAAGATGAAATTGCTGCCATTGGCATCTCATACCAGATGCATGGCCTGGTGGCGGTGGATCGGGATGGGGTCCCAGTGATGCCTTCTATCATCTGGTGCGACAGCCGTGCCGTTGAG
This sequence comes from Chitinophagaceae bacterium, assembly GCA_021299175.1. GTDB lineage: Bacteria > Bacteroidota > Bacteroidia > Chitinophagales > Chitinophagaceae > Pollutibacter. The sequence goes on along the minus strand of JAJTFY010000059.1, from coordinate 5,997 downwards.
ACGGGTAACGCTGCTTTCAAGTCACTAGGAGAGGAATTTTGTCTTGAACATTATTTGAATTCTCCCGGCAATCTTACTGCCTCAAAATTAAAGTGGGTAAAAGACAATAGACCGGAAACTTATGCAAAGATTCACAAGATCATGTTGCCTGGCGATTATATCGCTTTTCGCATGACGGGCGAAATGAAAACAACTGTTTCAGGCCTTTCAGAAGGCATCTTATGGGATGCCAAAAATGAGACCATTTCACATGACTTGCTCAGGCATTATGGCATCAGTGAAAACCTGCTTTGCGCAACTGTTCCTCAGTTTGGTGAGCAGGGTTTTGTGACGCCGCAAGCAGCTGATTCATTGGGTATTTCAGCCAATATTCCTGTTGCATACAGAGCAGGAGATCAGCCCAACAATGCTTTTTCATTGAATGTTCTAAAACCCGGAGAAATAGCGGCAACAGCAGGTACTTCAGGGGTTGTTTATGGGGTTATTGATCAACCCTCACATGATCCAAAATCCAGGGTGAATACGTTCGTTCATGTCAATCATACTGCAGCGGAAAAACGATATGGTGTATTGCTTTGTATCAATGGTACAGGGATCCTCAACAGCTGGTTGCAGAAAAATGTATTCAACGGGTATTCTTATCCAGAAATGAACAGGCTGGCATCTTCTGTACCTGTGGGATCAGAGGGATTGCTTTGTTATCCTTTTGGCAATGGAGCAGAGCGTGTGTTGGAAAACAGGGATCCGGGCTCAATGATTCGCAATCTTCATTTCAACCGCCACAACAATGCGCACCTGGCCAGGGCTTCACAAGAAGGGATTGTTTTTTCGCTTTTTTACGGGATTGAAATCATGGTAAAAATGGGACTGAATATCAATACGGTCAGGGCAGGAAAGGCCAACATGTTCCAGAGTGATATTTTTACTGAAGCGTTTGCCAATACCACAGGTGCAACCATCGAGCTTGTCAATACGGATGGAGCCCAAGGCGCTGCCAGGGCTGCAGGTATTGGCACGGGTATTTACCGAAATTCCGATGAGGCTTTCAGGGGGTTGAAAGTGTTGAGCAAGGTAGAACCCAATGCAGTATTGACTGAACAATACAAGGATGCATATGCCAGTTGGTTAGAGGGGATGTAACTTCATTAAACTGTCCGAAATTTTTTAAGAGAACAATTTTATCTTTGATAGGTACCAAACTAAACAATCATCAATAAAATACATACTATGTCAGTAACACTAGGCAACAAAGAATTTTTCCCAGGTATTGCTAAAATACAATTCGAGGGAGTTGGATCAGACAATCCATTGGCCTATAAATGGTACAATGAAAATCAAATCATTGCTGGAAAATCAATGAAAGAGCATTTTCGTTTTGCTGTAGCCTATTGGCATAGTTTCTGCAATACAGGTGCTGATCCATTTGGACCCGGTACCAAGCAGTTCGCATGGGATGCTGCATCCAATGCAGTAGACAGGGCAAAAGAAAAGATGGATGCCGCTTTTGAATTCATTACCAAACTGGGTGTTCCATACTATTGTTTTCATGACATTGATTTGGTTGACGAAGGAGCCAATCTTGCTGAATATGAAAGCAACCTTTCTGCCATCGTTGATTATGCTGATCTAAAGCAAAAAGCAAGCGGTGTGAAACTGCTTTGGGGCACGGCCAATGTATTTTCAAATCCACGTTACATGAATGGTGCCGGCACCAATCCTGATTTCAATGTATTGGCCCATGCTGCAACACAGGTAAAGAATGCCCTGGATGCCACCATCCGTTTGGGTGGTGAGAATTATGTGTTTTGGGGTGGTCGTGAAGGATACATGACCCTGCTCAATACTGACATGAAGCGGGAGCAGGAGCATTTGGCAAGGTTCCTTCATACCGCCAAAGACTATGCGAGGAAGAATGGCTTCAAGGGTACTTTCTTCATTGAACCCAAGCCTTGTGAACCTACAAAACACCAATATGATTATGACTCCGCAACTGTGATCGGATTTCTCAACAGATATGGTTTGCAAGATGATTTCAAGTTGAACATCGAAGTAAACCATGCAACCCTTGCTGGCCATACATTCCAGCACGAGTTGCAGACTGCTGCAGACGCCGGCATGTTGGGCAGCATTGATGCCAACAGGGGAGATTCCCAGAACGGATGGGATACCGACCAATTCCCCATGAACCTGAATGAACTGGTTGAATCCATGTTGATTATCCTCGAGGCAAAAGGATTTGCAGGCGGTGGGGTCAATTTTGATGCCAAGACCAGGAGGAATTCTACAGACATGGAGGATATTTTCCATGCCCATATCGGTGGAATGGATGCATTCGCAAGGGCCTTGGTCGTTGCAGACAATATTATCCAAAAATCACCCTACAAGGAATTCCGCAAGAGCAGGTACGCATCATTTGATGCTGGTGAAGGCAAATTGTTTGAAGAAGGAAAGCTCAGTTTGGAAGACCTCAGAAATTATGCATTCAAATCGGGGGAGCCTAAATTGACCTCAGGCCGTCAAGAGTGGTTGGAGAACATCATCAACCAATACATATAATTCAGGCTATTTTTTAATAGATATTTTTATGTAAAAAGGGGTAAATTTAGAGTAAAATCTAAAATTTACCCTTTTTTATATTCGATATTTTGAATATATCAAAAAAGACAGATCTATTCGTTGATTTGTTAAGAAATTATTAATATTGGGGTTGATAATTGCGCGCAATCGGTGTATTTATCAAATATTTAATAACCATAAAACTCGTCTACATGAGAAAATTGGCCTCTTTGCTGGTGATCTGTCTGCTCTTTGGCATGACAGTTTTCGCCCAGACAAGAACCGTTTCCGGGGTGATCAAGAATGACAAGGGAGAAGCAGTTCCCTTCGCCACGGTAACCGAAACGGGAACGCAAAATGCCGTAAAAGCAGATGCTAACGGTAATTTCAAGATTTCCATCAAAGAAAAGGGACAACTTTCTGTATCCGCAACCGGATTCACTGGTAAGGTTGTTTCAGTTTCTGGAGCAAACACAACTGTTATATTGGCCACAAGCGAAGGTCAAATGCAGGAAGTGGTTGTGACGGCACTTGGTATCCAAAAGCAGCCCAGGCAGCTTGGATATTCAACCGCCAAGGTTTCTGGTAAGGATATCACTGCAGCCAAGGCTGTAAATATTCAAAATGGTCTTACCGGTAAGGTTTCCGGTTTGAACATTGCCACTGTAAACAATGGTGTATTTGCCGATACAAGGATTACCCTTCGCGGTATCCGTTCATTAACGGGTAACAACCAGCCTTTGTTGGTTATTGATGGAGTACCTGTAGCGCTTGGATTCCTGAACAGGTTGAACCCTAATGATGTTGATGATATCAATATCCTGAAAGGTGCTTCAGCAGCTTCATTGTATGGTCCAGATGGTGTGAACGGTGTTATTCTTGTTAAAACCAAAAGGGGAACCAAAAGTGGAAATCCTGTAATCAACATTTCCAATTCCACCCAGTTCGAGCAAGTTGCTTTTCTTCCTGAATTCCAATCACAGTTTGGTCAAGGCGCCGCTATTGACAAAAACGGTATTGGCGTTTTCGATCCGGTGGAGAACCAGCAATATGGTGATGAGTTTGATGGTTCAATAAGGGAATTGGGCCGTCCCAATGCAAAAGGAGAGATACAGAAGATTCCTTATGCAGCACTTCCAGGTGAAAAAATGAAATATTTTGAGACCGGTATCACATCACAAAGTGATGTTTCTATGTCTGCCAAGGATTTTTACCTTTCTTTCCAGGATGCCAATATTACTGGCACACTGGCAGGAGACAAGAACAGAAGGACAACCTTTAGCTTTAAGTCCGCCAAAGAGTACGGCAAGTTCAATGCTGACTTTACCATCACTTATACAAAGTCTCAGTACGACGTAGCTTCCAACGGTGCATATTATGAAGTATTCAATACGGCCCAAAACATTCCTTTGACCAGGTATAAGAATTGGAGAACGGATGAATGGTCTACTCCTAATGATTATTTCAATGATTATTACAGCAATCCTTACTATATCAAGGACAGAGCCCGTTCAAGGGGAACTTCCCATGACCTTATCGGTACAGCAACGTTTAACTATAAAATTCTTCCCTGGTTGACAGCAACTTACCGTTTGGGTACAACTGTTGGATCAAGCTATTCAAAGAGTACTTCTGAGGCCTTTACATACTCTCCTTTTGCAAAAACATCAGGTAAGTACAATTCTGTGAACGATGTTTTTGCCAGTGTTTCTGATGGACAGAGTATTGGCACAAGGATTACCTCAGAGGCATTCCTTGCCGGTCAAAAAGACTTTGGCAAGATTTCTGTAGACGGATTGATTGGTCAATCTTATCGTGAAACATTCTCAAAATCTGTTTCCGTTTCTGGTTCCAACCTTATTATCCCAACCCTTTTCAATGTTTCCAACAGAACTGGTGAACCAGGTGCAGGAGAAAGCTTCTCTGAAACCAAGCTCATGGGTGTGTTTGGAAAGGCTTCTGTCGGATATGACAACTGGGCTTTCTTGGAAGTTACTGGTCGTAACGACTGGGATTCCCGTCTACCCATCACTGGAAGATCATTCTTCTATCCTGGCGCTTCTGCTTCAGTTGTACTGAGTGATGCGATCAAGGCCATCAAGAACAGCGATGTGATATCTTATTTGAAATTGAGGGGATCGGTTTCTAAGTCTGGTAACGTAAACCTTGGTGCTTATCAACTTGAACCTACTTATGGTGTTGCAGGTGGTTTCCCTTATGGAAGTTTACCTGGTTTCCAAGCCAGTTCAAGCGTAAACAATCCTGGTATCAAACCTGAGTTTGTACTTTCAAAAGAAGTTGGTTTTGAATTGTCTTTGTTCAAAAACAGGGTAAGCATTGAAGCCACTGCCTATACTCAAGACAACACCAATCAGATCTTGAGCATCCAATTGAGCCGCTCTACTGGTTATTCTTCTTCTTTGGTTAACGCCGCAGATTTCACCAACAAAGGACTTGAATTTGACCTTCGTTTGACACCTGTGGTTGATCTTGGAGAATTCAGGTTCAACTTCAAAGGAAACTTTACTTTGCAAGACAGCAAGGTGAACTCAGTATATGAAGGCTTGAATGAAGTGGGTATCGGTAACTCCAACTTTGCGATTGTAGGATATCCTGCCTTCATGTTCAAATTGACAGATTACAACCGCTCTCCAGAAGGAAAAGTGATTGTAGACGCAAAAACAGGTCTTCCTTCTCAGAATCCTATCGTTAAAATGTTTGGAAGGACCATGCCCAAATACATACTTGGTGTTACTCCATCATTTGAATGGAAGGGCCTGAGCCTGACGGTAACTGCAGATTACAGGGCTGGTCACCAGGTCTACAACGGTGCTGGTCCAGACATGGATTTCACAGGTATATCTATTCGCAGTGCAAGCAACAGCCGTATGCGCTTTGTTGTTCCAAACTCGGTGTATGCTGATGCAAGCGGTAAATATGTACAAAATACCGATGTACTTGTTCGTGCTGGTGGATACGGGTTCTTTGAAGCATCGGCAACCAACAGGTCAATTCAATCCAACTATTTGACCAGTGCCGCGGCATGGAAAATCAGGGAAGTTTCACTTTCTTACGATTTGCCATCTTCTCTGATCAGGAGCGCAAGATTCATCAAAGGTGTTTCAGTTGGTTTGGTAGGTCGGAACTTGCTCATGTTCCTCCCCAAAACAAACGAATGGTCTGACCCTGAGTTCGCGAACACCACCGGGAATGCATTGGGTGTGAACGGAACGGGCCAGCTTCCTCCTTCCAGGATCTATGGTTTTAACGTTAACCTGCGTTTCTAATTCAATCACACGTAAAACCACAACCATGTTTAAAACAAAATATATAATGATCGCAGCCTTTGCAGGATTGATCCTGACTGGCTGTAAGAAAGATTACCTGAACATCAATACAAATCCTAACTCGGCAACTGAGTCGCTTGTAACTCCCGATCTC
>JAJTFY010000058.1:9800-14766 GCA_021299175.1 Chitinophagaceae bacterium | reverse complement strand
TCCTCTGAAAGTTCATGAAAACTCACAAGGGTAGAATCATGAAAAACTTTCTTCTGCTTTTCATCTTGCACACAGACAGCGGTAATCACCTGGTGTGTCTTTCCTGATAACTTTTTTAGGATGCCTATAGCATTATCCCGATCTACTGGCTTCCCGATAATTTCTCCCTCCAGTACAACAATCGTATCTGCTGCAACAATGATCGAATCGGATAGGTCAACTTTTTTTAAGTCCAGCAATGCCTGAATCTTTTTTTCAGCAATGGAGATGGCGATATTGTCAGGACTTGCTGCTGGGTCATAAGACTCATCAGCATCTGACACAAGCACATCAAAACTATATTCTGCCCACTCCATCAGCATTTTACGTCTTGGAGATCCCGAGGCAAGTATCAATTTTTTCATGATATAAAATAAAATGACATGGAAAGAATACCTGCAAGCATGATCAACTTCAGCACTTTGCTGATGTTGGCAAAATCAGCCGTCAATTGGGCATAATATAGTTTTTTCAACAAGAAGTAAAACTGGATGATCATCGCAAACGATAAAGCATAAAAAGGCCAGGACCAGGAATTCAACATTGCATAAAAGGCGATGGCAGCCAAAAGTCCAATCAGGACAAAGATCCAAACAGCCACAAATACTTTGGTGGATGGAATGCCCCATTTGATGGGCATGGTTTCACAGCCAAACCGCCTGTCACCCTCCATGTCTTCCATATCTTTCACCACTTCCCTGATCAGCGAAACAATGAAGGCAAAGCCCGCATAAAACAAGGTCACTTTATACAAACTTCCCAATGCAGCCTGGTTCAATTGCATATATACAGTATCATTTAATCTTATTTCAGTAATGAACAATACCCCAACAACCCAGGCTGTTAAAACAGAAATGATGATGTTGCCAATCAGCAATTTTTTTTTGAAAGTGGAAGAATAGAGCAACAACATCAATACACTTAAGAAGTTAAGCCCCAAGAGCAAAAGATTGTCCAGGTGCATCGCTACAATTGCTGTGAGAAAAAGACCTGCCAAAGACAATACCAGGTGTAGCAACATGGCCCATCTTCTTTTGATTAACTTCCCAAGAATCAACCTTTCTGGCTTGTTGACATTGTCAATCTGGATATCAAAATAATCATTGATGATGTAGCCAGCTGCGGAGATCAGCACAGATGCAATAAGCAACAAAAAGAAATCATTTTCCTGCAATAGTTGTTTGGGCTGAAGATTGTTATTAAAATATGGTACAATGATCCGGTAATAAAACAGGAATTGTGTCAATGCAATAAATAAAAGATTAGGGTACCTGATCAACTGAAAGAAACCCTTGATTGTTTGAATTCCTTTCATCTAAATGCTTTGAATGTTGTTGGAAGCAGTCCATTTCCCTTGGGCCCTAAGTGTCTTTTCGATGATGTCCCTCACACATCCATTGCCGCCTGATCTGGGCGAAATATAGTCAGCCAATTGCAATAATTCAGGAGCAGCATCTGAAGGACAAGTTTTTATGCCAACGGCTTCAAAAGCATCCATGTCTGGAAGATCATCCCCCATGAAAAGGGCAGATGATTTATCGACGTTTAAATCGGATAACAATTGATCGATTATCAATGATTTTTTAGGTGTATTCTCAAAAAATAGTTCAATACCCAACCTAGACAATCTTTCTTTGACTGGTAAGGAAGATGACCCTGTAATGACAGCAACGTTAAAGCCAGCCTTTACTGCATGTTGTAGTGCATAACCATCCTTGATATCCATTTCACGAATCCATTCTCCATTGGGCATGACCAATATTTTGCCATTGGTCAAAACACCATCAAGGTCAAAAACCAATAGTTTTACTTGTTCTAGTTTTTCTAATAAATGCATACAGAATGATAACAAAGTTAATCTATTCATGATAAATACCCTTGTTCCAAAATGCACTGCAGTATATTTGCACAAGAGCAGAATACATAAATATGACTACAGCACAGAAGCTGACCCTGTTTTCCCTTAAATCAAGCATAAAAATAGCTTCCATCTTCTCTTCTCAATGGGGAGCATCAGTTGCCTTTAACATTTTTTGTACTCCTTACAGAAAACCAAGAAATGTGGCACCACCCATTTTTCAGCAGGCTACATCCATTGAAATAGCGGTTGAAGGGTCAGCCATCCGTGGGTACCAATGGAATCCCAATGCAGATAAAAAAATCCTGATTTTACATGGCTTTGAATCCCGGGCCTATAATTTTGACCGGTATATTAACCCTTTGCTGGAAAAGGGATATGGTGTGGTTGCGATGGACGGTAAAGCACATGGTAATAGCGAAGGAAAGACCACCACTGCCCCAGAATATGCAGCGATGATACGGGTCCTGGAGGAGAAACTGGGTAAATTTGATGGCTTTATCTCCCATTCTTTTGGAGGCATTGCCTTAAGCCTATACCAGGAAGACCATAATGATCCTGCAGCTAAAATGGTTTTGATTGCTCCCGCCACAGAAACACAATCCGCCATAGACCTGTTCTGCCACTTTTTTGGACTGGGTCCCAGCATCAAAGCATCCATCCATGCTTACATAAAGCAAAAATCAGGGAAAGATATAACCCACTACTCTATCAACAGGATTGCCCCCAAGCTCACCAATCCTATTCTCTGGATCCATGATAAGGACGATGACATCACTCCGCTTTCAGATGTAAAACCCCTGTTGAATCTCTCTCCTGCCAATATCGAATTCATGATTACTGAGGGACTTGGACACAGAAAAATATACAAAGATCCGGCTGTGATAAAAAGGATAATTGATTTCATTTAAGAACAGATTTGTTAGAATTCATTCGCTTTATCTTATTATTGCATCGTGATGCATATCGATTCAAGGATTAAAACCCCGATCAATCGATACAACAATTGGAGAGAAAACATATCAGAAGAGAAAGTAAAAATGGCAAAAAACCTACTTATAGTTGAGTCCCCGGCCAAAGCAAAAACCATTGAAAAGATTCTTGGTGCTGACTTTGAAGTGAAAAGCTGTTTTGGTCATATCCGCGACCTTGAGAAGAGTGAAATGGGTATTGATATCAAAAAAGGCTTTAAGCCCCGGTATATCGTTCCGGAAGAAAAAGAAAAAGTGGTCAAGGAATTGAAGCAAATTGCAAAAAAATCTGGTGAAGTATGGCTCGCAACGGATGAGGACCGTGAGGGTGAAGCCATCAGCTGGCATCTTTGTGAAGTATTGGGTCTTGACCCTGTTACGACAAAGCGCATTGTTTTCCACGAAATCACCAAACCAGCGATTCGTGCTGCGGTTGAAAAACCAAGAACGGTGAACATGAACCTTGTCAATGCACAGCAGGCAAGGCGAATTCTTGACAGGATTGTAGGATTTGAGATTTCGCCGATCCTTTGGCGCAAAATGAGCATGAGGGGCAACCTCAGTGCTGGTCGTGTTCAAAGTGTTGCGGTACGTTTGATTGTTGAACGGGAAAGGGCTATCAATGGATTTACTGCCACTGGTAGCTTCAAGGTAGAAGGTTTCTTCAAGGCAAAAGACATCAACGGAAAGCAGGTCATCTTCAAAGCAGAAGGAGCCAAAAAGAATACACAGCAAGATGCTGAGCAGTTTCTCCAGGGCTGCATTGGTGCAGGATATACCGTTAAGGATGTACAAAAGAAACCCGCCAAAAAATCTCCGGCTGCGCCTTTTACTACTTCCACCCTTCAGCAGGAAGCCAGCAGAAAGCTGGGATATGGGGTGAGCAAGACCATGTTGATTGCACAGAAACTCTATGAAGCCGGTCATATCACGTATATGAGGACTGATAGCGTTTCACTGAGCGAAACCGCCATGGGTGATATCTCCAATCAGATCACCGACAGTTATGGCAAAGAATACCTTCAGGTAAGGAAATTCAAAAATAAAAACGAATCAGCCCAAGAAGCGCATGAGGCCATCAGGCCAACCTACATGGACAAACCGACAGTGGATATCGCTGATGGTCAGCGCTTGTATGAGCTGATCTGGAAAAGAACCATGGCCTCCCAAATGGCAGATGCCGAGCTCGAAAAAACCATTGCCGAAATAACCATTTCCACCCAACAGGAACTGCTCAAGGCAGAAGGTGAAGTAATGAAATTTGAGGGTTTTCTAAAGGTATACAACGAAAGCAGGGATGATGAAGATGAAAACGAGGAACCATCCACTGAAGGGATGCTCCCTCCATTGGCCAAAGGTCAACAGCTTGAATTGAATGAAATGCTGGCCACTGAACGCTTCACAAGAGCACAACCAAGGTATACGGAAGCCTCATTGGTAAAGAAAATGGAAGAGCTTGGCATTGGCCGTCCGTCAACCTACGCCCCCACCATTTCAACCATCCTCAAAAGAGGATATGTTGAGAAGAGAGACAAAGAAGGTGTCAAAAGGGATTTTCGTGTATTGAAGCTCAGCAACAATATCATTTCAAAAGCCATAGAACAAGAAAATACCGGTGCAGAGAAATCCAAATTGTTCCCGACAGACCTTGGGTCTGTGGTAACTGATTTCCTTATTCAGTATTTTGATCAGGTACTTGATTATGGCTTTACTGCCAAGATTGAGAATGAATTTGACAGCATTGCAGATGGCAATGAAGATTGGGGAAAAATGCTGAAGGATTTCTACGCGCCGTTCAAAAAGGACGTAGACAATACCATGGAAACAGCTGAACGCATCAGCGGTGAAAGAGAACTGGGCCATGAGGCTACAACAGGCAAAAGGGTAATTGCCAGGATGGGACGTTATGGCCCCATGGTTCAAATAGGTGAAACCACAGAAGAGGAAAAACCACGGTTTGCCAAACTCAAGGCTGACCAAAGCATTGAGACCATCAACCTGGAACAGGCCATGGAATTGTTCAAACTACCCAGGGTTCTTGGTGAGTTTGAGAATGAACCGGTACAGGTGAACATTGGAAGATTTGGCCCTTACATCG
>JAJTFY010000058.1:0-9780 GCA_021299175.1 Chitinophagaceae bacterium | reverse complement strand
GTACAGGTGAATATTGGAAGATTTGGCCCTTACATCGCCCATGACAAGAAGTTTTATTCCCTTTCCAAAGAATATGACCCTTACGAAATAACACTTGATGTTGCGATTCCGCTCATATCTGAAAAGCGCAAAGCAAAGGATGAAAGAACCATCAAAATCTTCGAAAAGGAAAAGATCCAATTGTTGAAAGGGCCTTATGGACCTTACATCAAGAAAGGGCTGAAGAACTTCCCCATTCCAAAGGAAAAACAAGACAATGTTCAGGACCTCAGTATCGAAGAGGTGCAGGCAATGATTGAACATGCGATCGCCAACCCTACCCGTGGTAAAAGAAGGGCACCCAAAAAATAATTGAAAAGGATCGGTTGATGATCAACACAACAGGCGAAATCAATGCATTGCTGAATCTTATTGAAGATCCTGATGATGAAGTATACCAAACCATTACCAAACGATTCATTGGTTTTGGCCAGGATGTCATCCCTGTGCTGAATGAATTTCAAGAAATGACGGATGACCCCCTCCAGGTGGCTAAAATCAATTCCATCATTTCCCAGATTGCCATTTCCTGTCTTGAAAATGCAATAACGGAATGGTTGAAGAGTGAAGACCAGTCAGTGCTTGAAGCATCTCTGTTCATTAGCGCCTATCTTAATCCTGAATATGACAGGGATCGTTTGTTCTTCGAGGTTGAAAAAATCAGAAAAACCATTTGGCTTGAATTGAATGATTATCTGACCCCACTGGAGGAAATCAATATCCTCAATAAAATCATCTTTGGACATTACAACTTCAAAGGCATGGAATTGGATCATGGATCTATTTCTCATTTTGATCCTTCCTTTTTACTCACCAATAAGGTTTCGAATACATTTCCACTGGCTTCATTGTATTTGATTGTAGCTGAAATGCTGGGCCTCACCATATCACCGGCTGATATCCCCAAACAAAACCTCCTTTGTTATGTCGAAGAGGGCAGTTCGATCATCAGCGTGGAAGGCAGTGACATCCTTTTTTATATTGACCCCTTGAATGGACAGGTTTATACCCACCTCGATGTCCAGAATTATGTAAAAAAAATGAACCTCGCTCACCCTCCTGTAACTTATACACCATCCAACGCAAAGAACTTTGTTCAACGTTGGCTTAGGGAGATTGCTAAAGCAGAGCAATCAAAAGGTGAGGTTGAACGCCAAAAGGCATTGCTGTTGCTTATTTCCAGCTTAGATGATTGATTTATTATATACCATCCTGCAGCGTCAAAATTGTTTTGGCTAATTTTATCCAAAAGATTTGCATGACCATCTCCTGGAACGATTTTGAAAAAATTGACATCCGATGTGGGACGATTACTTCCGTTAAACCATTTGAAAAAGCGTTGAAACCAGCTTTTCAACTGGAAATTGATTTTGGAACATTGGGCATCAAGCGGTCTTCGGCCCAAATCACTTATCATTATACCGTTGAATCCTTGTTGGGAAGGCAAGTGATGGCTGTTGTCAATTTTCCGCCAAAACAAATCGCCAACTTTTTCAGTGAATGCCTGGTCTTGGGCGTATATGACAGCAACAATCAGGTTGTGCTGCTGGAGGCAGGAATAAAAGTAGAAAATGGTGCAAAAATTGGGTAGAAGGAATTTGATCATAAAATCATCAAATTCAATACCTTTCGAAGGAAATTCAACTTATTTTCGTACATATGAAAAAGTTCAGCCTATTCCTATCCCTTTCCCTGCTGATGGCATTATTCGCCTGTGAAGAGAAAAAAGATGTTAAAAAACCACAGGATACCTCGAAATCTGGTCCGGTTTCTGTCGAGGCCATTGTCATCAAAGCCACAACTGTTTCTGAGTCAATCGAAGTGGCTGGTAATATTCTACCCTATGAGCTCACCGAGATCAGGCCTGAAATTTCAGGAAGGGTCATCCAGCTCAATTTCAAGGAGGGGTCAACTGTTGCCAAAGATGTGCTGCTTGTAAAATTATTTGATGGAGATCTTCAGGCACAACTCAAAAAATTGAAAGTTCAGTTGCAAATCGCGGAAAAAACAGAAGAACGCCAAAGGGAACTCCTTAAAATCAGTGGTATCAGTCAACAAGATTATGACCTTAGTCTTTTGCAGGTCAATAATATCAAGGCAGACATAGAACTGACCATGGTCAATATTGGAAAAACAGAAATCCGGGCTCCTTATGCAGGAAGGATGGGACTCAGAAATATCAGCCTTGGTGCTTATATTACTCCTGGCAATATCCTGACAACCCTCAGCCAGGTCAACATGAAGAAAATCAGTTTCAGCATTCCTGAAAAATACAGCAATGATATCAGACCAGGCATGTCTGTTGATTTTGGTATTGAAGGAAAAGAGGGTACATACAAAGCGACCATATTGGCTTCAGAAACCGTCATTGAATCTGAAACAAGAAACCTTAAAATTCTCGCAACCATTGACGATGGGAAAAATAACCTGGTGCCTGGTTCATTTGCAAAAGTTGGCCTGACCCTTGGTGCAAACAATGCCGCCGTTATGGTGCCATCGCAGTGCATCATTCCCAGTGCCCGTACAAAACAATTGTTGCTATACCGAAACGGAACTCCTGAATTTGTGAGTGTAACCACCGGATTGAGGAATGCAGACAACGTTCAAATAACCAGCGGGCTTCAGCCGGGCGATACGGTCATCACCACAGGACTTCTGTTCATCAGAAAGGATTCTAAGGTGAAACTGAGCAAAGTAAATTAGTAACAAACCAACCCTGGCCCAATGAATCTTTCTGAATTAAGCATAAAAAGACCGGTTTTTGCAGTTGTATGCAGCATTGTCATCATCATATTTGGTGCCATTGGCTATAGTTTTTTGGGTGTAAGGGAATACCCTGCCATTGATCCTCCCGTGGTCAATGTAAGAACCAGCTATGTAGGCGCCAATGCAGAAATCATAGAACAACAGGTAACTGAACCAATTGAGAAAGCAGTGAATGGTGTGGAGGGGGTTAAGAACATCACTTCTTCTAGTTCACAAGGCAGCAGCAGCATCACCGTAGAATTTGAATTGGGTTTTGACCTTGAAAGGGCTGCCAACGATGTCAGGGAGAAGGTTTCTCAGGTAGCAGGAAGACTTCCACAAGATATAGACGAACCACCAACTGTTGCAAAACAAGATTCTGATTCCGATCCGATTGTTTTCATACAAATGCAGAGCAACAGAAGGACCATGCTCGAACTATCGGATTTGGCAGAAAATATTGTACAGGAAAGATTGCAGACCATTCCTGGTGTCAGTGGTGTAAGTGTATTTGGACAACGCCCCGCCATGAGGATTTGGTTTGACCCTGTAAAGCTTTCTGCCTACAAACTCACCATCCAGGATGTAAAATCAGCCCTTGATCGCGAAAACATAGAATTACCTGGTGGAAAGGTTCGCGGAAACACAACCGAGATGACGGTAAAGGCTTACGGTAAACTAACCTCTGAAGAAGATTTCAATAACCTGATCATCCGGCAGACTGAAGGTAGAAGCATTCGCCTGAAAGACATCGGCTATGCCATCATCGGACCTGAAAATGAAGAGTCTGCCACAAGGAAAAATAATATTCGGTCGGTGAACCTCGGTGTCGTAGCCCAGCCAGGATCCAACCAGGTTGCGATTGCCGATGAATTGTACAAAAGGATTGATGTCATCAAAAAAGATTTGCCTACAGACATTATTCTTGAGGTTGGATATGACAAAACACAGTTTGTAAGGAAAGCCATCACAGAAGTGAACGAGACCCTGATCATTGCGATTTTGCTGGTGGTCATTATCATTTATTTGTTTTTTAGGGAATGGTCCATCGCCTTCCGGCCTTTGATCGATATTCCTGTGGCCCTTGTTGGTGCATTCTTCATCATGTACATCGCAGGATTTTCCATCAATGTTTTGACACTCCTGTCTTTGGTGCTCGCCACGGGATTGGTGGTGGATGATGGAATTGTGGTAACGGAAAATATTTACAAGAAGATTGAACAAGGAATGGACAAGTGGAAGGCGGCAAGGGAAGGATCGAAAGAGATTTACTTTGCTGTTATTTCAACCTCGATCACCCTGGCCATTGTATTTCTGCCCATCATCTTCCTGCAAGGATTTGTAGGCAGGCTGTTCAGGGAGTTTGGTATAGTTGTTGCCGGTGCAGTATTGATTTCAGCCTTCGTATCTCTTTCATTGACACCAGTATTGAACATTTACCTGACCAAGAAAAATGTACACAAGCATTCTTGGTTCTATACCAAATCTGAACCGTTTTTCAGGGGAATGGAATCTGGTTACCAACGTTGGCTGGCCGTATTCATGCGCCAGAGATGGATTGCTTTTGTCATCGTTCTTGCCTGCGTCGGTGCCATTTATTTTGTTGGAGCAAAACTTCCCTCTGAGCTGGCACCTTTGGAGGACAGGAACAGACTGAGAACCAGTATCCTTGCTCCTGAAGGAACAGACTTTGATTATATGGACCGGGCGGTGTATGACATCACTGAAAAGATCATGGATTCAGTCCCTGAGCGCTATGTTGTATTGTCTTTTGCGCCCAACTACTCTGGTTCTGGTGGGGCAAATGCAGCCTCCATCAGCATGGGTCTTGTAGATGCCAGTGAAAGAAAGCGCAGCCAGAATGAAATTGCGCAGAGCATGAACAAAATGTTCAAGGATTATACAGATGTGAGGGTACTTGTCTTGCAGGAACAGACCATTTCAGTTGGACAATCCAGCAGAGGGCAATTGCCTGTACAATTTGTTTTGCAGAACCTCAATTTTGATAAACTCAAAGAGAAGGTTCCCCAGTTCATGGATGAGGTGGTAAAAAGTCCTGTTTTCCAGGGAAATGATGTCAACCTCAAATTCAATAAACCTGAATTGCAGGTGACCATTGACAGGTTGAAAGCTGGTGAACTCGGCATTTCTATCCTTGATATTTCCAATACACTTCAGCTTGCGCTAAGTGGCAGAAGATTTGGCTATTTTATCCGAAATGGAAAACAATATGAAGTCATTGGACAGGTAGACAGAAAGGACAGGGATGCACCACTGGACCTTAAATCTTTTTATCTGCGCAGTAAAACAGGTCAGCTGATTCAGCTGGACAACCTTGTAACCATTTCTGAAACTGCCACTCCCCCAACCATTTACCATTACAACAGGTTGAAGAGTGCCATTGTTTCTGCAGGTTTGGCCAATGGAAAAACACTTGGAGATGGTATCAAAGAGATGGAGCGCATAGCAAAAAAAGTGCTGGATGAATCATTTACGACAAGCCTTAGCGGGTCTTCACGGGATTTTGCCGAAAGTTCCTCCAATACCCAAAACGCCTTCCTGCTGGCCTTGGTTTTGATCTTCCTGGTGCTGGCTGCACAGTTTGAAAGCTTTGTTGATCCATTGATCATCATGATTACTGTTCCACTTGCGCTGGCCGGAGCTGTAATCAGTTTGTCTATTTTTGGACAATCGCTGAATATTTTTTCTCAGATTGGTATCATCATGCTGATAGGGTTGGTTACCAAAAATGGTATCCTGATTGTTGAGTTCGCCAACCAGCAAAGAGAAAAAGGCATGAACAAGATCGATGCTGTGCTGGACGCTTCTGTGGCACGCTTGAGGCCGATTTTGATGACTACTCTTGCCACTGCCCTTGGAGCTTTGCCCATTGCCCTGGCATTGGGATCTGCAGGAAAAAGCAGGATTCCGTTGGGTATTGTCATTATTGGTGGCCTGATGTTTGCATTGGTGCTGACCCTGTTTGTAGTGCCTGCGCTGTACAGTTATATTTCTAGGAAAAAAAGAGCTACCCATGAGAATTAAAGCAGTGTTGTTGAGCCTTTTGTTTGCCAATGCGGTCTTATCGCAGGACAGCAGCTTTACCGCAAAGGAAGCCGTTGACATGGCATTGAAACAAAACCTTGATATCCAGATTGCTTCAACCGATTTGGAGATTGCAAAGGCCAATAACAACTGGGGAAATGCTGGCGGGCTTCCTACAGTTGCAGGCAATATCTTTAATACTGAAGCCATTTCCAACATCAATCAAAAATTGGCCAATGGCAGCAGCATTGAAAGAAACAATGTTTCCAACAGCAGCATCAATGCCAATCTTGCCATCAGTTGGAGAATTTTCAATGGCATGCGGGTAAGGTCTACCATGGAAAGATTTGATGCAATGGAGAAAATGGGCAGCATTGCTGTTACACAACAAATTGATCAGGTCATTTTTGATGTTTTGAATATTTACTATAACCTAATCCGTTTGAACAAACAGGTGATCGCCACCAAAGCCATCATCGATTTGTCCAAAGAAAGATTGAAAATTGCCGAAACAAGGTTCAATGTGGGAAATGGCGCAAAAACAGATATGCTACAGGCAAAAATAGACCTGAATGCTCAGGAAGTGAATCTTCAAAACATTTACAAACAGGTGGCCAATACCAAGGCTTCAATGAATGCCTTGCTCAAGAAAGAGGCTGGTGCAGCATTTTATCCCAAAGAAGATCAGTTCAGCATCCCTTCCATTGAGTACAATGCCCTTGTTTCAAAAATCGACCAGCAAAACCCACAATTGCTGATGGCACAACAGGAGAAACTGAACCTGATGATTGAAAAAAAGATCATCAGTTCACAAAGGATGCCTTCAGTATCACTGAATTCAAATACTGTGTTGAACAGGTCAAAATCAACTGCCGGATTCTTTCTTACCAATCAGACTTTTGGACCAAACATCGGATTGGGAATAGGCATTCCTATATTCAATGGTAATATCAACAAGACCCAACTCAAAGTCAACAGCATTCAACAGAAAAGACAGGAGTTGGAAACAGATCAGCTTCGCAGTTTGTTACAGCGGGATTTGCTGATTGCATTTCAGGAATACCAGAATGCCATTTCCGTATCCAAGGTTGAAGAGAGCAATGTAAAATTGGCTGAAGAAAATAATTTCATTTCTACAGAACGTTTCAAAAAGCTTCAAAGCAATTCTATCGAATTAAGGCAGGCACAGCTAAGCCTAATTGAAGCACAGGATCGGTATATCAATGCCCAATACAGAGCACAGCTTGCGGCAACAGCTATTCGATACATTACAGGTGAGATAAGCAAACAATAAGGTTTATTTGCCCAAATGATAATGCTTGAACGCCATGGGCAAAAGGTCTGATGGAGTTTCAAATTCAAATACCTCCCCTGTTGATCCGGTCAGCAACAACCGCATGGGTGCATTGAACCTCGACTCAAATTCAACAAGGGCCTGTCGGCACATGCCACAGGGAGCTACAGGTTCAGAAGTATCGACTGCATCACTCTGGTAAGTAATGGCCATGGTTTCAATGGGAAGTCCTGGAGATATAGATGACACTGCAGCAAGCAGTACCCTTTCTGCACAGATACCAATGGGATAAGAAGCATTCTCTTGATTGGTACCCATTACCAGTTTATCATCCTGCATGCGGGCAACAGCACCAACCCTGAAACCAGAGTATGGGGCATAGGCTGTGGCAGCCACTTCCCTTGCCCTAAGTACAAGATCATTGTCTACATCGCTCAAGGCTGATGCATTTGCGTGTACCTTGAAATTGATGTTGATGTTTCTGGTATCCATAAGTTAGGGTTAAAGGAGTTTATTTGATGGACTTGAAAATCCTGTTCCATCTTGGGCCATTCTGCCAACTGAACCAGATCATGGAAGCCTTGCCTACAATATGGTCTTCTGGCACAAAACCCCAGAACCTTGAATCCTGGGAATTGTGCCTGTTGTCTCCCATCATCCAGTAATAGTTCATTTTGAATGTATAGGATGTTGAAGCTTTTCCATTGATCAATACCATACCCTCACGTTCTTCCCATTCGTTGTTCTCATACACATCAATCACCCTTTTGTAGAGAGCTATATTTCTCTTATTGAGCTCAATTGACTTTCCTTTTTGGGGAACCCACAACGGGCCAAAATTGTCTTCACTCCATTTGAATTGGGCAGTATCATAAGGAAAAGTATTGCCAAAACCACTTGAATTAAGGTCTGGCATGATGGAATCTTTCACCACAAATGGAAAAGATTCAACTTGTTTCAATTGGGAAGGTGTGAGCGTTAACCTGTAGGTGTTCGGCTTGTCCTGCATTTGCATGAGATCACGTTGCTCTGGATCTTGAGGATCAATATTCAATTCATTTTTGATGAATTCATCAGAAAAGAACCCATTGCCATTCAGGGTAACATAGTAAGGCATTTCAGAAGCTGGTGGTATGGGGTTGATTGTATTGGACACATACAATATACCATTCCTGATGAACAAGGTATCGCCGGCAATGGCAACACAACGTTTGATGAAATTTTCCCTTTTGTCCACGGGTCTTGAAATGATGTCATCTCTTTCAGCCATCAACATATCCCTCGTGCCGCCCCGAGATTCATAGGCTCGGAGATAGTCATAATAATTGATTTCAGACTGAAATTCCCTGATGACAGTATCTCCTACAGGATAGTTGAACACAACCACATCATTCCTCTCAATGGGCTTTGCAAAAAAGCGATTATAAGGAAGGCTGATCCATTCAAGGTATGACTTAGAGGTACCAATAGGAAGGGTATGGTGTACAAAAGGAAATGCGATGGGCGTATTGGGAATCCTTGGACCATAACTGGTTTTGCTGACAAACAGAAAGTCGTTGACCAGCAAGGTTTTTTCCATTGAACCAGTGGGGATGACATAGGCTTCAAAAACAAAGGTGCGAATGATGGTGGCGGCCACGATGGCAAAAACAGCTGCATCAATCCATTCTCTTGTGGCCGATTTCTGATAATTCTTTACAACTGGAATACCTGCATACCGCTCGTTTTTTGAGAATCCGAGGTATGGAAAATAAATGAATGGAATGAATACAGTTGCGGCGTGATGAAGGACAGAAAACCTGCCGAAATGTTCCACAAATTTGATGCAAAGCCAAATGGTTACAAACTGACCAGCGATGGGTATGAGCTGAAAGAAAAACCATTGGGTTTTCAACTCCATTTTTTTAACCATCAGCCATGTATTGTAAAAAGGCACAAGCGCTTTCCAGCCCTCTATTCCGGCCTTTTTAAACATCCCATAAAGTCCTGCATGAAATCCTACAGTAGCAACAATAAAAATCAACCAACCTATACCCATTGTATTATGCTTTACGTGTTCAAATGTAGCATAAAACAAGGATTTAAAAACGATGGAATGGTAACTGTTTGAATTTTAACATGGATGGCAGACTGAAAGGATGAATGCTGCTTCAGACCATCATGAAAACAGTCTACATAGAAGAAACGGCAGAAACTTTGCGGGATGGTTTCAACATCACATCTTTAACTGTTGCATCTATATCAAGAAGAGAAATATCAAGCTCATCACAAGCAGCATTGGCAGCTTCTGTACAAAACCTCAGGGCTGTCCAAACATGATCAATCACAACCTCATCAATTTTTGTAAATCCTGTAGTATGGAGGCATTCCCAATTGCAATCCCTATTGAGATCACTGACAATTTTAGACGTTGGTTTTGGATAGGCGATCCAAAGTTTTCCCTTAGGACGCAATGCTGGAATAACATCTTTAAGAATCAAGGATAGTTGATTGTAATTCAATGCAAAAACCAAAGCAAAATCTATCTTTCTGCTTTTCAGCAATGGCGTTACGTTTTTGGCAAAGGAGAGTTTGGTAAAAAACTTTTCCAATGTGGAAGGAATTCCTTGAACAAGAACGTTCTTTTCCTCACAAAGCTGGAGCCTGTCAAAAATGTT
>JAJTFY010000057.1 GCA_021299175.1 Chitinophagaceae bacterium | reverse complement strand
ACTTTCCAGCCAAACCCTGCCAATCTTTCTTCCAATTATAGTTACGATAAAAACTATCAGATTACACTCGACAATGTATTGCGTTATACCACCACATTTGGAAAGGACCATGACCTGTCTGCATTTGTAGGGTACAATCAATTGTACTATAATTATTATAATATTTCTGCCTCTAAGCAGGGTTTGATTGACTATGGGCTGTATGTTCCTAGTGCAGTATTGACGCCAACGACAACTTCGGGCAGTGAAAACGATTGGGCCATCCGTTCTTTGTTTGGTCGTGTCAACTATGCATTCAAAGGCAAGTATTTGCTCGAAGGAAACCTACGCTATGATGGGGTTTCAAGGTTTGCGCCAGAAAGCCGCTTTGGTTATTTCCCTTCCGCTTCAGCAGGATGGAGAATTTCTGAAGAGAAATTCATGGATGGTATCAAGTGGATCAATAACCTTAAGTTAAGGGCTTCATGGGGAGAATTGGGAAGCTATGCATCCGGAAACTACGATTGGCAGGCTACCTATTCCCCTCGTCTCTATTCCTTCAACAATGTTCAGGCATCAGGCCTGGCAGTTGGAAGGTATTCCAATCCTGATCTGAGATGGGAATCTACCAACATCAAAAACATCGGTATTGATGCATCCCTTTTTGGAAACAAACTCAATGTTGAAATTGATGTGTTCAGAAGGAATACCAATGGAATTTTGTCTACCATTGCCATTCCGATAGCATCTGCACCTACAGTCAACCTCGCTGGTGTCCAAAACCAGGGATTTGAAATCACCCTTGGTACCAAAGGAAAGATTGGTGCTGTGCGATACAATCTTTCAGGAAACTTTGCATACACTGACAACGAGGTTACCAAGTTCAGGGGTAAGCTGGTTGAGGGTTATGTTACAGATGCAGCTGGTGTAAAAATCTATCAATCTAACCTGAGTGCTGTTTACAATTCAGGAGCACTGGAAGGAAAGAAAATAGGAGAGCACTACATTTACAAAACCTATAAGGGGACTGGGGTATATGCCAATGCAGATGGATCTGTCAACATCAATGGCGGTCCGAAAGATGGAATGATCAGGACTACAGGTGATTTGGATTGGGCAAAAGCGATGTTGGCAGCAGGATATAAATTGCGTCCAGGAAACTCCATCAGAAAGGATGCTATTTGGTACGGAGACCTCTTGTATGCTGATTTGAACGGGGATGGTGATTATGGAAACTCTTTTGACAGGGAGTTTACCAATACTTCAACGCTTCCCAAATATGTATTTGGATTTTCTGCAGATTTCACCTGGAAGTCATTTGATCTTTCATTGATTTTCTCTGGTGCTGCCGGTCATCAAATCCAGTTTAATTCAATTGGGTACAACAACTCTGCAGTGGTTTGGGGTAATGCCATCAATGCTGATGTAGTCAAAAGCAGGTATTATTATAATGATGCCGATCCGGCTGATCCCAAAAACAACATCAACGGAAAAAACCCAAGGCTGAAAGTGGCTGATGCCCAAAATGCAGTTGGCAGCGATTGGTGGTTGTTTGATGGGTCTTGGATGAAACTGAGAAATGTGCAGTTGGGGTACAATCTTCCTTCCAATTTTGTTGGCAGGTTGGCTATTCAAAGGGCCAGGGTATATTTCAGCGGAGAGAATCTTTTCATGCTGGGTTGGAGTTGTATCAATATGATCGGTTTGCTGTTGGTGGAATGCAGCGTGACGGAACAGATGCATTCCTATTAGGTACCATTACTCCCGGAAATGGTTTATTCAGCAGCAACTGGAGAAATTTTTACGAAGGAGTGATCAGGGCCAATAATGCCATTGCCAATATTCCTGCAAAATCCCCCTCTGCAGATACAAAGAAAGCGAGGCTGATTGCCGAAGCCAAGTTCTTGAGGGCTTATTTTTATTTCAGGCTTAACCAGGTATGGAAAGGTGTTCCCATTTACCTTGAACCATTCCTTTACACCGAGGCAACCAAGGGCCGTTCAACTGAGGCTGAAGTATGGAACGTTGTACTCAAGGACCTGAGTGATTGTATCGCTGAAACAAATCTTCCTGCAAAGTATGCCAAGGGAAATGCAAGCTATGGCAGGGTTACAAAAGGAGCAGCGTATGCGCTGAGGGGAAAAGTGTACATGTACTTGGGAAAATGGGCCGAGGCTGCCGCAGATTTTTCCAATGTTACCGTTTCAGGGTACAGGCTTTTCAACGATTATCGACTTTTGTTCAAGGAACAAAATGAGCAGTCTGATGAGATGATCTTTTCTATCCAGAATACAGGTATTTCAGGCTTGGGTTCAACCACCCAGTTCTTTTGTGGAACGCGTTCATCATTTGGTTCTTGCTGGAATACCTATATTGTTTCTCCTAATGGGGTTGATCTTTTTGAAAACATGGATGGCAGTAAGTTCAATTGGGATGCCGTAATACCTGGCTTCAATGCAATGAATGTCAGGGCAAGACAAGTTTATTTCCTTAGAGACAACCTGACTGCTGCGGAAAGAACTGCACGCGCTGCTCAAGGAGCAGACATGACCAAATACCTGCCAGTAGGCAATGAAGCAAGGTTATTGAAAGCTTACGAAAACAGGGACCCGCGTCTTGCTGCGTCTGTCATCACTCCTTATGCAACATACAATGGATTGTTCGGCATCTCGCCGGCAACGGTTACCAGCAGGTATCCCTTCAGGGCTGAAGCTGCTGTCAATGGCGATTTGAGGACTGATACACAGGCTGAATTCTATTATCTCCACAGGAAGTTTGTTTATGAGGGGAATGCCGAATTGCTGAACCGTTCATTTGGGCCTATCGATTTCCCTGTCATTCGTTATGCGGATGTATTGTTGATGTGGGCGGAAGCACTTACTGAGCTTGGAGATCTTCCTGGCGCTATCGCCAAGGTGAATGAAGTGCGTGTCCGTGCAGGTATGCCATCGCTTCAGCAAACAACTCCAGCCCGTCCAACATTTATCGCCAATCAGGCAGCATTGCGTGATCGTATCCGTAATGAACGCCGGATTGAATTCCTGAATGAAGGCATCAATTATTTCGATGAGTTGAGGTGGAAAACATTGAAGGATACCAAATTTGGAGGCGGCAATGGTTTGCGCAGTGTCTGGGGTGGTAATATTGCCAACTATACTTGGGGTGGTGACCATTTTTATACATGGGCAATTCCACAGGCTGAAATTCAGATCAATCCAAACCTGGTACAAAATCCAGGATGGCCAAACTAATATGGGTTTAACCTTGAGGCACATGAAATTTTCATGTGCCTTTTTTTATTTTATGGGGATATTTGAATTATTATGAGACATATATTCAGTTCGTTAGGGTTCCTTTTTTTTGTCCTGGTTTTTTTTACTGCTTGCAAAAAGAAGGAACAGCAAACCCCGGTTGCACCTGTTGTGCCAGTAGTACCTACGCCGTCAACCCCTGCGGATACAAGATTTCCAGTGAATCTCCTGGTTGACTCTTTGACACTGGCTTATATCAAGGAGCAAATGCCCATCAATACTGATATGTCCTCTGCAGTAGCAAGCATTATCAATTCCCCTTCGCTTGCAGCACTGAGCAAAACACCATCGCTGTTCAAGGAAGGAGATTCAGATAACTTTTCGAATATTTCCAACCAAGCGACTGACTGTAAAATGTTGGCCCTGCGCTGGCTGATGTTGTATGAAAAAAGTCCGGCTGAAGCAAAGCCCTATTTCGACAAGGTGGTAAGCACCCTTTTGGCTTGGGTAAACTTTGGCAATATTGCGACAACACATCTTCCCAATGAAACATCTTATCTTGGATTTTATGAAGCCTACTCAGTGGTCAGAAGCAGGATGACAGTTGCAGACAGGAGCAAGCTAGACAGTTGGATCAATGCAAGGGCGCTGGTATTCAGGAATTTTCCGGCGAGGGTCAATAACTGGGAAACCATCCGGATGAATTTTCTTTATTATTTTGGGTATTTGCTGAATTCCCAAAGTCTTCTTGATTATGCAGCCGGCGCATATACTACCTTGCTGAATGTTAACCTCATGGCTGGTGGAAAGTCGGAAGACCTGATCAGCAGGGACGCATTTGCTTATCATGCCTACAACCTGGCATTTTATGCCCGAATATTCAAAGCCAAGGCATATTTCGAAGGATATGATGCCATGAACGCATTCAAGAACAGGAAAAACAATATCAATGTTTCCGTTCAGGACATGATGAACTATTGGAAACCTTTTCTCATTGATCCTGCCAACAATGTGCATATTGAATTTGTGAAAACCAATTATGCTCCCGATAAAACAAGGACTGATTATAACAAACCCTATGTTCCTTCTTCCTCTGTTTATGCATTGGAGGAATTGTTGCTTGCTTTTCCTGAAACCACAGGCTATCTCAAGGCCATCAGTGCATCAGCCAGCAGGTACAACAGGAAGGTAAGCGGATTTCTTTACTGGCCCAGATAAACAATAAACATGAACGCTCTCCGAATCTTAAAAGGCTTATTGGCATTGGTTTTGATCAATTTCAATCTAGTCTACGCCCAGAAGGATATGTTGAAATCTTCTGCCAACAAGCAGCAACTTTCATCATATTTGTTGCATCCAACTCAGTGGATCAAATATCCCGGATATTTGGATCGTTCCGGTTGGGATCAATTTGCCGGATCGAACAAGCCAAAAATCATCAAAGAAGGCGAAAGGTATTTACAATACGAGTGGAAAGTGGTCAAGGCTACTGACTATCTGGCCTTTGAGCGAACTGGATCGCGTACAGCCATGGAGAATCCTTTTGGTTCCAACAATACGGCTTTGGCCAATCTTGTTCTTGCAGAACTTGTAGAAGGCAAGGGCAGGTTCTTGGATCAAATTATCAATGGGGTTTGGCAGTTGTGTGACATGAACACCTGGGTTTTGTCTGCCCACCTGCCTGTTCAGAAATCGAGGCGTTCGTTGCAAGAATTGGATGAACAGCTCATCGATCTTACCTCAGGAGACATGGGTTCATTTCTTGCATGGGTGCATCATTTTCTTTCAAAAGAATTCGACAAGGTCAATCCCGTTATTGCTGCAAGGATAAGAAAGGAAATCAACCTACGGATTTTGGTGCCATACATGGAAAGAAATGACCTTTGGTGGCAGGCCTTGCAAGACAAACCAGGGCAAATGGTCAACAACTGGAATCCCTGGTGCAATTTCAATGTGCTATCCTGTTTTCTGTTGATGGAAAAAGACAAGGAAAAATTGACTGCTGCTGTTTACAAGACAATGCTATCAACAGACCAATTCATCAATTATACCAAGGACGACGGGGCCTGCGAAGAAGGCCCATCTTATTGGGGACATGCTGCAGGAAAGATGTATGATTATCTCCAATTGTTGAAATATGCATCAGGCGGCAAGGTGGACATCTTCGCCCAGCAAAAAATCAGGAACATGGGGGAATACATCGCCCGTTCTTATATTGGCAACGGATGGGTCGTCAATTTTGCTGATGCATCCGCAAAAGGCGGAGGCAATGCAGGACTGGTCTATCGCTATGGGAAAGCGGTTCAAAGTGCAGAGATGATGGACTTTTCCGCTTATCTACAAAAGCGTGATGCAGAATCCATTCTTGAGGGAAGAGACCTTTTCCGCGCATTCGAAAGTTTCTGGTCGATCAATGAGATCAGTACCCGTCAGGCCAAAACCTCAACATCATCATATACCTGGTATCCTCAAACTGAATTCTGTTATATGCGTGCAGGAGATGTTTTCTTTGCTGCCAAGGGCGGGTACAACAATGAAAGCCACAACCACAATGATGTTGGTTCTTTCATGTACTACTTCAAGGGTAAACCATTTTTGATTGATGCCGGAGTTGGCACCTATACAAAATTTACGTTCAGCAGCCAGCGCTATACGATCTGGACCATGCAAAGTGATTACCATAATTTGCCCAAGGTCAATGGCTATTCCCAACCCAATGGGGCGTTATTCAAATCCCGCAATGCCAGTTTTGACCCGGCCAGCATGGCATTCAATTTGGATATTGCCAATGCTTACCCCGCAGAAGCCAATATCCGCAACTGGTGGTTGCGTTACGCACTGGCCAGTGATGGTAGCCTGGCTTTGACGGAAAAGTTTGATATCAACAACCCCGCCACGCCAAATGAAATCAACTTTCTTACTGCCATTGCTGCGGATAGCATTGCACCTGGAGTGTTGCTCTTGAAAAATGGAGATGCTGCTGTGAAAATGGTTTTTGATTCCAAAGATTTTACATTTAGCCAGCAGCCAGTTGATATCAATGACATGAGGCTGACAAGGGTTTGGGGGAAGTCTCTGTACCGCATCAGTTTAAGAGCGAAATCCTTGCAGGGCAAGGGCTCATATACTTTCAAATTTATTCCACAATAATGTTTTCATTTTAAACGCCAATCATGCAGTCAAAATCATTACTTGCCATCACCTTTATCCTCGTGTCAATTGCAGGATTCTCCCAGTCAGAAAAACTCTCAATGGATGCATTGATCAAAAAAAATCTTGCATTGGCCAGAGACCAATATACTTTGTTGGAATCCAATCTGCCTGCCGATCGCATGCCCAAGTCTTTTAACATGATGACGGAAAAATTAGAAACCAGTGACACGAAATGGTGGTGCAGTGGATTTTATCCCGGCACACTGTGGTATATCCATGAGTATACAAAAGACGCCGGCATCAAAAAAGCTGCAGAGGGAAGACTGGCCATCCTTGAAAAGGAAAAACATTTCAAAGGCAACCACGACCTGGGCTTCATGATGTATTGTTCTTTTGGGAACGCCTACAGGATTACTGGAAATCCATCCTACAAAACGACGATTGATACTGCTGCTATGTCTCTTGCCACCCGCTACAGGCCATCTATTCAATCGATCCAATCCTGGGATTCCAGCAAGAATTTTCGCTGCGCTGTGATCGTTGACAACATGATGAACCTTGAGCTGTTGACCTGGGTAAGCAACAATGGCGGTGATCCCAAATTAAGGGAGATTGCCACAACCCACGCCAATACTACTATTCAACGTCATTTCCGTCCTGACAATGCCGCATACCATGTGCTTGATTACAGTCTTGCTGAGAACAAGCTGCTCAGGAAAACCACCTGGCAGGGGGCCCATGACACTTCTGCCTGGGCACGTGGACAGGCCTGGGCATTGTATGGTTATACGATGATGTACAGGATGACAAAGGATGCGAACTATCTCAGCCAGGCCAATAAAATTGCAGCCTTCATCCTGAGCCATAAAAACCTTCCGGCCGATAAAATTCCATACTGGGATTTTGATGCACCCCAGATTCCCAATGCCTTGCGTGATGCATCTGCTGCGGCGATCATGGCTTCTGCCCTGATAGAATTAGCGGGATATGCGAAGACTGATCTGAGTAAAAAATATGTATCAGTGGCTGAAACCATGATCAGGACGTTGTCTACAGACCAATACCTTGCCAAAAAAGGAACCAATGGTGGATTTTTGCTCAAGCACAGTGTGGGTGCATTCCCATTGAATGGTGAGATTGATGTGGCATTGACCTATGCGGATTATTATTTTGTTGAAGCGATGGGCCGTTACATGAAACTCAAGTCAAGTTTATGATGAAGGTATTTTCATTGTCATTTTTTATCCTGTTTTCTTTGTTGGGAGCAGCACAAAAAAACTGTCCCATCATTCCGCAACCACTGGCTGCCACACCATCCAGTGATCAGTTCAAATTAGATCGTCATTCATCGATAAAGGTCAGTGATCCCAAGCTGACTGGAATCGCGAATTATTTGCGGGATGAAATCAAGAAAAATACATCCATCGACTTGGCTGTGCAACCTTCAAAAGCTGGCTCATTGGTATCGCTTATGCTCAGTGCTAACAAGATCCAAAATAGTACTTCTACAGAAGCCTATTCGATTGACATGAACAAAGGATCCATCATTGTTGCTGCATCGAGTGAAGCCGGTCTGTTCAATGGCGTCACAAGCCTTTTGCAGCTGGTTCGCTTGGCAGAAAACAAATCAGGAATACTGATGCTGGATTGCTGGCAGATCATGGATGCTCCTGGGTATGGTTGGAGAGGGTTGATGCTGGATGAGTCCAGGCATTTCTTTGGATTGGAGAAACTCAAATCGCTCATCGACTGGATGGCTTTTTACAAGTTGAATCGTTTTCACTGGCACCTTACAGATGAGCCTGGTTGGAGAATGGAAGTGAAAAAATACCCCAAGCTTACTACCGTTGGTGGTATCGGAAATTATAGTGACTCAACAGCTCCTGCCCGTTATTATACGCAAGAACAAATCAAGGAACTGGTTGCCTATGCCGCAGAGCGTTTCATCATGGTGATTCCTGAAATTGATATGCCCGGGCATGCCACTGCTGCCAACAGGGCTTATCCTGAGTTCAGTGGTGGTGGATCCAAGGCCCATCCCGAATTCACCTTCAATCCAGGCAAGGAAGGAACCTACAGCTACCTGACAGATATCCTCAAGGAAACGGCATCCCTGTTTCCATCTTCGATGATTCATCTCGGTGGAGATGAAGTGAATTTTGGCAACCAGCAATGGCCGCTGATCCCTGCGGTCAAGTCATTGATGGCTGAAAAGAAAATGAAAGATTTGAGGGAGGTTGAGCTTTATTTTATGCAACGAATGGCAGATACTTTGTACAAGATGAACAACAAATTGTTGGCCTGGGATGAAATGGCGGATGTGGAATTGCCACGTGATAAAACCATCATCATGTGGTGGAGGCATGATAAACCGGAACAGTTCATCAAGGCAATGGAGAAGGGATACACCACCATCGCTTGCCCCAGGATTCCGTTCTATTTTGATTTCGTGCAGGACAGCAGCCATAAACAAGGAAGGAAATGGCAGAAGGCTTTTGCACCATTAGAATCTGTGTATGCCTTTGATTTGTCCAAATTCAATTTGACTGCAGAAAAGCAAAAATTGGTTGCAGGCATCCAGGCCAATATCTGGACCGAAACCATGCAGAATGAACAACGACTCGATTATATGTTATTTCCCCGGATAGCAGGGTTGGCTGAAGCCTCATGGAGAACAACCAATACTCCCAAAGATTATGGCTTGTTCAAGCAAAGGCTTCAAGAACACCTGAGTCTCTATGCCAGTGCCGGTCTGTATTATTTTGATCCCAGTGCACCAGCCAGTAAGCTGGAGCCATTGGGGCCTAAAAAATAACTGTACCTTAAAGGAGTATTTTTAAAAGCAAATTATCATGTTGAGTAAAAAATTGTTTCTGTTCTATGCGGTCCTCATGTCAATGTTATCCGCATCAGCCCAGCCATTCATCAATGAAGTCAGGGCCTTTGCCAAACAAGATTCCGTGGCCAAGCCACCCGAAGGTGCCATCCTCTTGATCGGTAGTTCATCCTTTACCAAGTGGAAAGACGTGGGTGATTATTTTCCTGACAAAACCATTGTCAACAGGGCCTTTGGCGGATCATCCTTGCCTCACCTGATTGATTATGCTGAGCAAATTATCTTCCCCTACAATCCTGCACAGATCATCATTTATTGTGGGGAAAACGATGTAGCTTCCTCCAAGTCCATCACTGCTGATACCGTATTGAACAGGTTCAAACGCTTGCATGCTTTGATCAGGTCACGCTATCCCAAAGTACCCATCGCCTTTGTATCCCTGAAGCCCAGCCCGGTAAGGGTTGATTTTCTCGCAACTGTAAAAGAGACCAACAGGCTGATCAAGGATTTCTGCGCAGCATCTTCCAAAACAGAATTCATTGATGTATTCAGCCCCATGTTGAATCCTGATGGGAGTTTCATGGAAGAATTGTTTGTTGGCGATCGGCTGCACATGAATGCAAAGGGTTATATCATCTGGAAAAAAGTGATGGAACCGTATCTGGTGAAAACAAAGATTCCGGCGAAGAAGCCAGTTGCTGCCATCAAAAGACCCAATATCATTTGGTTGAGTACTGAAGACATGAGCCCGCTGTTGGGAACTTATGGAGACATGACTGTGCCAACACCCAACCTCGATAGGTTGGCAAAACAAGGAATACGGTATACCAATGTTTTTACTGCTGCAGGGGTCTGCGCTCCCAGCCGGAATGCCATCATCACAGGCAGGATACAGACCAGCAATGGCGGCCATAACATGCGGGTATTGAACAATACCTATCCTGAGCAAACCGGTTTGCCCAAGAGTTATTCCGCTGTGATGCCTGTTGGGGTAAAGCACCTCGGTGAATATCTGCGTGCTGAAGGATATTATTGCACAAACAACGCGAAGACAGATTATCAGTTTGAGGAAGGCCTTACATTTTGGGATGAGAACAGCAACAAGGCCCATTATCGGAACAGGGCAAAAGACCAGCCTTTTTTTGCCGTTTTCAACTGCAACATCACCCATGAAAGCCAGGTCTGGGACCGTGCCAAACGTCCGCTGCGCGTTGATCCCAAGTTGGTGAAAGTGCCACCAATCTATCCGGATACAGATTCTGTGCGGTTGGATATTGCACGTTTTTATACCAATGTCTCCGAGATGGATGATTGGGTAGGAGAGAAGATCAGCGAGTTGGAAAAAGAGGGATTGCTGGAAAATACCATTGTCATGTTTTGGGCAGACCATGGCAATGGACTGCCCTACGTAAAAAGAGAAATCACTGATCGGGGATTGCGTATTCCTTTGATCATTCGGTTTCCCAACAATGGGGAACATAAAACATCCCCTGGAACCACCGATGCACGTTTGATATCTTCCATTGATTATGCACCAACAGTATTATCACTGGCAGGCATCAAGCCGCCTGTAAACATGCAGGGGAAGGCCTTTCTTGGTGCTTATGCCAGCAAAGCAAAGAACCAATATGTATTTGCCGCACGTGACCGGATAGACAGTCATTATGACCGGGTGCGTTCTGTGCACGATGGCCGTTATCAGTATGTTTACAATTTCTATCCTGAGTTGCCAAGGTATATGGATCTTGCATACAGGAAACAACAGGCCTCCATGCGCGACATCATTCGCTTGCGCGATGCCGGAAAATTGAATGCCGTTCAAATGCGTTGGTTTGAACCCAAAGGGACAACAGAGGAATTGTATGATGTGCTCAATGATCCTTATCAGCTCAATGACCTTGCAAAGGATACGGCATATGCTGTTGCGTTGAACAGGTTCAGGGAGGTATTCAACAAATGGCAAAAAGATGTGCCTGACCTTGGGGCCATTCCTGAAAAAGAGTTGATCAAACAAATGTGGAATGGTGGAGCCAAACCTCCTGTTACGGCTGAGCCTCTGTTTGTCAGGTCAAACAATGTTGTTGCCATCAAATGCATTACTGACGGGGCTTCCATTGCTTACAAGCTGGTTGGTAATGATGGGGTTGTCCCTCAACGTTGGGAAGTCTACACCAAGCCTATTGAACTGGAGAAAGACCAAAAGCTAATGGCAGTTGCACAGCGGATTGGCTATGTG
>JAJTFY010000005.1:6152-42096 GCA_021299175.1 Chitinophagaceae bacterium | reverse complement strand
GGCAAATTCCCTAAAAACTTGTAGGGTTTTCCATCCACACTGATGATGCCAATCATTGAATGTTGCTTGCCTGTCCAATGTACTGTTGTTGATGCATTCAAGGCATCAGTGGGAGACCATACACTGAAATAAGGGTCATGCGTTACCAAAGGGTAGGAAGGCATTCTTTTCACCTGGCTTGTTGCAAGGTTGAACAGTTGAATACAAATGATGGCCAGCCATATTTTTTTCATCAAACATTTATTATGTTCCTTACAATTTAATGCATCGGCTGATAAATGCAATAGTTTTCATTAATTTGGTTGCACAAAGACGAACATGAAAGTTATTGTATGCCAGACCCCAGGTAGTTTTGAATTGATTGAAAAAGAAATGCCAGTAGCAGCACCTGGATATTCCATTATTCAGATCAGGCGCATCGGTGTTTGCGGAACGGATCTCCATGCTTTTGCAGGCAATCAACCTTTCTTTAGTTACCCAAGGGTATTGGGACATGAGCTGGCCGCTGAATTTGTTGAAGGAGATGCAGAAGGTTTTGTAAATGGAGAGGCCCTGACCATTGTTCCTTATTTCAACTGTGGGAACTGTATTGCTTGTAGAAATGGCAAGCCCAATTGCTGCAAGGCCATAAAGGTCTTTGGGGTACATATTGATGGTGGAATGGCAGCCTATGTGTCCGTTCCTTCTTATGCGCTGGTAAAAAGTGGTGGCCTCACTTTAGACCAATTGGCTTTGGTTGAGCCGCTGGCGATTGGTGCCCATGCGGTGACTCGTGCCGAAATCAAACCCGGAGAAAAAATATTGGTAGTTGGTGCAGGTCCTATAGGTATTGGATTGGTGTTGTTCGCCCAAATGGCAGGTGCTGAAGTGATATTGATGGATACCAATGACGAAAGACTTCAGTTCTGTCGAAATCATTTTGCTGTTTCAACCACTATCAATCCACAGCACCAAGATGCGATGGCCATGTTGATGGAGTTTACAACAGGAGACATGCCCAGTGTCGTCATTGATGCAACAGGTAATCAAAGGGCCATCAACAATGCATTTGGCTACATGTCTCATGGAGGAAAATACATCCTTGTAGGGTTGCAGCTCGGTGAGATCTCATTTAGCCACCCAGAATTTCACAAGCGTGAGGCAACACTGATGAGCAGCCGCAATGCAACCAAAGCAGATTTCAGCCATGTCATGACTGCCATTGCATCCGGCCAAATCAACCCATTGCCCATGATTACCCATCAACTATTGTTTGATGATGTGATGAGTAAATTTTCAGCACTATCCGATCCATCGAACAAGGTCGTCAAAGCCATGATTGATTGCTGATGGCTGTTGAAAAAACCTACCTTCGCGCAGTGATTTACATCAAGCTGATTCTTGTAGCGATCATGTGGGGCGGCACTTTCATTGCCACCAGAATGGCATCGCAGGTATTTGAACCTTTTACTGGCGCATCCTTCCGTTATCTCTTTGCGCTTGTCTTTATGATACCACTGATGTTGATGAAAGATAAAACTGCCCTGCGCATCAACAAAAAACAATTCCTTCAATTGTTGGTCTTGGGCAGTACCGGTATTTTTGCCTACAGTTTTTTCTTTTTCAATGGAATGAAGCGGGTGGAGGCAAGCCATGGTTCACTCATCGTTGCCTTGAATCCGGTACTGGTCATGTTGATTTCATCGCTATTCGGTAAAGACAGGATCAACGGCATTTCTTGGCTTTTTATACTTATTTTGCAAAGGATGCACTCAAGACAACTACTCCATTGCAGGCTTCCACCTGGGCCATTCTCCTGGGCTTCTTGATGATACTTTTTTTTGTTCCCTTTGAGTCCTATCCCACAAAAGTGGATGGGACGGTTTGGCTGGCACTTGCCTATTTGGGTATTTGTGGATCAGTGCTGGGCTTTGTTTGGTATTATGAGGGGATCCAAAAAATCGGACCTGTCAAGACCTCCGCGTTCAATAACCTGATTCCGATTTTTGCGATGATACTTTCTGTGATAGTACTTGGTGAAACCATTCATGGATATACCTTGTACGGCTCAGCCATGGTGATTGGAGGGGTTTTTCTCATCAACCGCTTCTGATCAGTTTGTTCTACCGGGATATATTTTCAGGGCCTCTTCCAGGCAATCCATGGCTTGATCAATATCTTCATTGTTGATCACATATGCAAGCCTGACCTCATTTTTCCCCAAACCTTTTGTTTCATAAAAACCACTGGCTGGAGCAAGCATGACTGTCTGATTGTTGTAAGCAAATGATTCAAGCAGCCATTGGCAGAAACGATCTCCATCATCAATGGGCAGCCGCGCAATGACGTAGAATGCGCCTCCTGGTGTGGGGCAGAAAACTCCTGGAATCGCATTCAGTCTTTTGACCAATAGATTCCTGCGAGACAGGTATGCTGCCTTTGGTTCGTCAAAATATGCTTCAGGAAGATCCACTGCAGCCTCTCCAAGGATCTGGGCCAGACCCGGAGGACTCAGCCTTGCCTGGGCAAACTTCATGGCGGCCAGGTACACTTCCTTGTTTTTGGTGATGAAGGCACCTATCCGGGCACCACAGGCGGAGTATCTTTTGGAGATGGTATCCATAAGAATGACCTGCTCTTGTATTTTTTCCAGTTGCATCGCACTGGTATAGGTTCCTTCGTAACAAAACTCCCTGTATGCCTCATCAGAGAACAGAAAAAGACCATGCCTCAGGCAAATGTCTTCCAGTTGTTCCATCTCAGCCTTGCTGTAGAGATAGCCGGTTGGATTGTTGGGATTACAGATGAGAATTGCCTTGGTTTTTGGCGTAATGCATTTTTCAAATTCAGCAATGGGAGGAAGGGCAAATCCATTTTCTATGTGAGAAGTAATAGGAATAATGTTGACCCCTGCCATCACTGCAAATCCGTTGTAGTTGGCGTAAAAAGGTTCAGGAATGATGACTTCATCCCCTTCATCTAAGCACGCCATCATGGCAAAAACGATGGCCTCACTTCCTCCAGTGGTGATGATGATTTCACCTGCTTCCAATTGGATACCTACTTTTTCGTAGTAGCTGACCAACTTTTTACGGTAGGATTCATTGCCAGCGCTATGGCTGTAAGCCAATACCTTGATGTCTGCATGCCTGACTGCTTCCAGCACAGAGGGCGGTGTTTCAATATCAGGCTGACCAATGTTGAGGTGATGTACTTTTACCCCTCTTTTTTTCGCCTCTTCTGCAAATGGCACAAGTTTCCTGATGGGTGAGGCGGGCATCTGTTCGCCCCTGCTGGATGGTTTTAACATGCTGTAAATTTAGGTAAATTGGTTTCAAAGAGAACAATACGTAAATTCGATTTACGTTATAGATGTACCATGTTTAAACAGTTTTCAATATTCATGTTTTTTATTGTCCTGTCTTTGCCGGTGATGTTGTCTGCGCAGACCATCGATGCTGGTAAAAAAAAGGACAAGATTGCAGTAAAAGAAACCTTGTTTGATTTCGGAAAAATCATGCAGGGAAAGCCTGTATTTCATGATTTTCAAGTGACCAATCTTGATAGTTCGCCCTTGGTGATCGACAATGTTCAGGCTTCATGCGGTTGTACAACACCGGAATGGAGCAGGGAACCCATTGCGCCTGGCGGAACATCCATCATCAAAGTTGGTTATAATTCGGCAGCACCCGGATACTTTGAAAAGACCATTACATTGATGTACGCTGAGGGGATGACCGCTATGATAAGCATCAAGGGAACTGTCTGGAAAACTCCTGAACAGCCTGCCCCTTTTAACAAAAGCATTGCATTTCTCAAAACCGGGAAGTTTTAGGAACCGAGAAAATAAGCTAATTTTACACCAGAAATAAAACAAGAAACATGAAAAAAATAATGATTACGCTGCTGGTTATGGCAACAGGTTTTTTTGCAGTTGCACAAAATGCTGCCAAGAAAGCGGAAGACATGGTCAAATTCAAAGAGATCCGCCATAATTTTGGCAAGATCAAGCAGGGTATACCTGTTACCCATGATTTTGAGTTCAGCAATATTGCCAGCGCTCCGGTCATCATTGAAACAGCTTCTGCTTCATGTGGTTGCACCACTCCAACCTGGCCTCAACAGCCTGTAATGGCTACCAAGACGGATAAAATCAAGGCTGGTTTCAACGCAGCAGCTCCTGGTCCATTTGAGAAAACAGTTTTCGTAAAGATCAAAGGTGTAGACGCCCCTTTTGAACTTAAAATTGCTGGTGAGGTAGTTCCTGCAGCAGACTTTGACAAGGCGGTAAAGAAGTAAGTAAATCTTTTCCAAAATATAGCGCGGCAGGTCAAAGACCTGCCGCTTTTTTATTTCCGAAAACAGTAGGTTTTACCCAGATATTTGTGGTTTGTCCCCACAGTCTGGGTGTTGATTTTTTATTAACAAAATTGGTTAGTTTTGTCGCATGCAAGATACAGGAATCACTGAACAGCAGCTGGCTGATGAACTCTCCTTTGAGGCGTTCAGGCAGACTGTCATCAGTGATTATACCATTGCATTTCAAAGCCGTCAGGCCAGTTTACTCGGCAGAAAAGAAGTGCTCACTGGGAAGGCAAAATTCGGGATTTTTGGAGACGGCAAAGAAGTACCTCAGGTGGCCATGGCTAAGTTTTTCAAGCCGGGAGATTTCTATGCAGGGTATTACAGAGACCAAACCTTTGCATTGGCAACAGGTGCGGCTACACTTGGTCAGTTTTTTTCACAGTTATACGCAGATCCAAATCCTGAACATGATCCTCACAGTGCCGGTCGGCAAATGAATTGTCATTTCTGCACGCCTTTCATTGACGAGCATGACAATTTTATAGATTTCACAAAGACCAAAAATTTGTCCTCTGGATTGGCGCCCACTGCAGGTCATTTGCCAAGAGCACTTGGCTTGGCCTATGCCTCAAAAATATACAGACATGCTCCCGTCCTTGAGCACATGTCAAGTTTTTCCAACCATGGAAACGAAGTCTGTTTCTGCACCATAGGAGATGCTTCCACCAGCGAAGGTCATTTCTGGGAAACCATGAATGCTGCTGCAGTATCCCAGGTCCCCTTGGCTGTATTTGTTTGGGATGATGGATATGGGATCTCTGTACCGAAAGAATTTCAAACAGTTAAAGCCTCTATTTCTGATGCGCTCTCTGGTTTTGAAAAATCCAGGGGCACCAATGGAATGCTGATCTATAAGGTAAAGGGTTGGGATTATGCCCAGCTCTGTGAGGTATTTGAAGAAGGCATAACCTTAGCAAGAAACGAACATATTCCAGTGCTTTTCCATGTAGATGAACTGACCCAGCCACAAGGGCATTCAACATCAGGAAGCCATGAAAGGTACAAGTCCCCGGAGCGCTTGCAGTGGGAGCGTCAATGGGATTGTTTAGCACAAATGCGCACTTGGATCATTGAAAATGGCCTGGCTTCCAATGAGGAAATCGAAACACTGGAAGATCGTTCAAGGGTTTATGTGAATGAATGCAGGCTGGCCAATTGGAAATTATATGACAGCCCCATACAGGAGCAGAAGCAAAAAACATTGGCTTTGATGGGAGAGGTCCTCTCAAGGATTGATGCCAATCATTTGAATACCATTTACCAAGAACTGTCCGATAACAGCCTCCCTTTCAGGCGCGATATCATGGTTGCCCTCCAGCGAACCACGCTTCTCGCCGCAGACAAGGAATTGACTGCGCCCATCCTTGAATACTATCAACAGCTCCAAGAGGAAAATAAACTTTTGTACAATTCCAAGTTGTACGTAGACAATGCCCTCAAACCGCTGCCTGCTGAACTTCCTCTTCCAACTTTTTCAGAGGATTCAGGATTGATCAATGGCTATGAGATCCTGAACAGGTATTTTGACGAGCTTTTTGCCGCCAATCCTACCGTGGTGGCCTTCGGCGAGGACTTGGGTAAGATTGGTGATGTAAACCAGGGATTTGCAGGCTTGCAGCAGAAGTACGGATCAGAAAGAATATTCGATACCGGCATCAGGGAACTTACCATCATTGGTCAGGGCGTCGGGATGTCCATGCGCGGCCTTAGGCCCATCGCAGAGATTCAGTACCTCGATTATCTCCTGTATGGATTACAGGTAATGAGTGATGATGCCGCCACTTTGCATTACCGGTCAGCTGGCAAACAGATTGCACCTTTGATTGTCAGGAGCAGGGGCCATAGACTGGAAGGGATCTGGCACAGTGGTTCACCCATGGGCCTCATGATCAATGCGCTGAAAGGATTTCATTTCTGTGTTCCACGCAACATGGTACAGGCTGTTGGATTTTACAATACTCTCCTTGAGGGAAAAACACCTGGCGTTGTGGTTGAATGTTTGAACGGATACCGTTTGAAAGAAAAACTGCCCGCAGATCTACTGTCTTACAAGTTGCCATTGGGTATGCCTGAAACGGTTCGTGAAGGGGATGCAATAACCATCGTTTCGTATGGCTCAACCCTCAGGATTGTACTCGAAGCCGCAACAGTGCTTGCGATGACGGGTGTTGAAACTGAGGTTATTGATGTACAAACCCTCATTCCATTTGATACCAATCATCATATTGTCAGGTCTCTGGAAAAGACAAACCGAATACTGTTTGTAGATGAGGATGTCCCCGGTGGTGCCACTTCTTTTATGTTTTCAGAAGTCATGGACAAACAAGGGGGATACAGATGGCTGGACGCTTCACCCCGTATCCTCTGTTCACAGCCTCACCGTCCTGGTTACGGAAGTGATGGAGATTATTTCTCCAAGCCCAATACCGAGGATATTGTTGCCATGGTCATGGAGATGATGGCTGAATAATAGGGTACTCAGCCAAAAACAATAATCTTTTATCGAGTCTTATGATTACTTGAGGTTATGAAAAACCTTTTGGGTATCCTCGTCCTGTTCAAGACGATCCACAAGCTTTAATACTTCCTGCGCCTGCTCTTCATCCAATTCAACAACGGTATTGGGAATCCACTCAACCTCTGCACTGAGGGTGTTGAGGTTTTTTTCTTCAAGTGCTTTTTGCATGTTGCCAAAATCATTGAAAGCACACCGGATCACAAATACATCTTCTCCTGCGTCATTGGTGCTTTCTCCCATTTCTTCCAGGCCAAAATCAATCAATTCCAATTCCAGATCATCATGGTTGAGGCCTTCGTTTTTCAATTTGAAAACCCCCATTTTCTTGAACTGGAAACTTACACTACCGCTGGTGCCCATTGCTCCGTTTCCTTTGTTGAAATGCGATTTGATATTGGCAACGGTTCTTACATGGTTGTCTGTGGCTGTTTCAACCAGAATGGCTACACCATGAGGTCCGTATCCTTCATAGAGGATCTCCTCAAAATTTTCCATGTCTTTTCCTTGCGCCCTTTTGATGGCAGCCTCAACCCTGTCTTTGGGCATGTTGACGCTCTTCGCATTCTGGAAACAACGGCGAAGGAATGGATTGGTATTTGGATCAGGGCCACCAGTTTTTACAGCGATGGCAATTTCCTTGCCAATCCTGGTGAACTGTTTGGCCATCCTGTCCCAGCGGGCAAACATCGTAGACTTTCTGACTTCAAATATCCTTCCCATGGTGTTGAATTATTGCTTTGGTGAAACGAGCACAAATTTAAGGGTTCCCTGCGGGCTAAAAAAAATCCCGGTCCATTTGGAGCCGGGATTGGGATAAATATTTCAGTAATCTAGTCTTTTAGCTTGCTGTGTTTTTTGCTGTATACAAAATAAACAAGCAATCCGAGGGCCATCCAGCCAAAAGCAACTTTCAGCGTCTGGCCATCCAGTCCTACAATCATTGCTAGACAAATCAATGCACCCAGTACACTGACAACAGGTGCAATTGGCGCTTTGAATGGGCGTTCAATGTTTGGGGCTTTGACCCTGAGGATCCATACTCCAATGCTCACCAATACAAATGCGAACAGGGTACCAAAACTCGTCAGATCGCCCGCTACATGCCCTGGCACGAAGGCAGCAAATGCGCCAACAAAAACGAAAAGGATCATGTTTGATTTGTAGGGAGTCTTGTATTTTGGATGCAGATCACCAAAAGCTTTTGGTATCAGCCCGTCATTGCTCATGGTGTAAAAGATACGGCTTTGACCCATCAACATCACAAGGATCACAGATGAGAAGCCGGCAAGAATCGCCACAGTCACTGCAGTGGCCAACCAGCTGTATTCCTTCATGTAGGTGGCAATGGTATAGGCTACCGAAGCTTCGCGTCCTTTTTCAGGATCAACAAATTCCTTCCAGTTGGTTACTCCTGTCAATACATGTCCAAACAGAATGTAGAGGATTGTACAAACTACCAGAGAGCCTAAGATACCGATCGGCATGTCGCGCTTGGGATTTTTGGCTTCCTGGGCAGCAGTAGATACAGCATCAAAACCGATGAATGCAAAAAATACGATACCTGCTCCACCGAGGATTCCTCCCCAGCCATGTTTGTTCCATGGGCTGTAATCGGCAATGATTTTACCTGCCTGATCCATTACTGGGGGCTCATTCGCAGGGATCAGATAAGGTACATAGTTGGCAGGGTTTATAAATTTCCATCCAAGGGCGATGAAAACCAGTACAACCGCTACTTTGACGAATACGATGATGGCGTTGACCATGGCTGATTCCTGCGTTCCTTTGATGAGCAAAAGGGTTAGCAATAGAAGGATGATCAGGGCGGGCGCATTCATGATACCTGCATGCAAAATGCCAGCAGAGTCGGTATAACTTTCAAAAGGCGAGTGGCACCATTCATAGGGAATACCGCCTCCCAACAGCTTATTGAGGTATTCACTCCACGCAATAGAAACGGTAGCCGCACCCAATGCATATTCCATGATGAGTGCCCATCCGATGATCCAGGCAACAAGTTCTCCCATGGTTACATAAGAGTATGCGTAGGCACTGCCTGCAATCGGAATCATTGATGCAAATTCTGCATAGCAAAGTCCGGCAAAAGCACAGCCTACTGCTGCAACAATAAATGAAAGTGTAACGCCTGGACCAGCGGCCTGTCCTGCGGCGGCTGCTGTCCTTACAAAAAGTCCTGCTCCGATGATGGCACCAATGCCCAATGCAATAAGGTTTCCTGCACCCAGGGTGCGCTTGAGTCCCTTTTCCGAATCTTCGGCCTGGGCAAGCAACGCTTCAAGTGATTTTCTTCTGAATAAGCTCATAGCAATTCTTTGGTTAAATGGTTCACTAAAGTTCTAAAATAGCCAATTATTCGGTTAGATGAATATTTTATTTCAGTCCTTAAATAAAATTCCGAAATCGGTCCAAATCGTTTATTTTACGAACCTTAACGCAAATATTTTTTCTATCATGAAGGGCTCTTCCGGTAAACTCACCTTATATATTCTCATTGCAATGGTTTTGGGAATTGCTGTTGGATATTTTGTGCACCAGCAATCCAGCCCAGAGACCATCAAGTCATTTTCGACCAACATCAAATTGCTGACCACCATCTTTTTGAGACTGGTACAGATGGTCATTGCCCCCCTTGTTTTTACAACTCTTGTGGTGGGTATTGCAAAACTCGGCGATCTTGGTTCAGTCGGAAGGGTAGGCGGAAAAGCATTGCTCTGGTTCATCTCTGCATCACTGGCGAGCCTGCTCCTGGGTATGGTATTGGTCAACTTTTTCAAGCCAGGGGCTGCTATTAACCTCAGTTCTGCAGATTTGGAAGGGGCCAAAGATCTGATTGGCAAAACGCAGGAATTTTCTTTGCAGAAATTCATTGAGCATGTATTCCCCAAAAGTGTTTTTGAGGCGATGGCCACCAATGAAATCCTGCAGCTGGTCGTTTTCAGTATTTTCTTTGGTGTGGGTACCACCGCATTGGGTGAAAAGGGCAAGGTGATTGTAAAAGCACTGGATGCAGCGGCCCATATCATTCTGAAAATGGTGGGATATGTCATGAACTTTGCGCCATTGGGAGT
The DNA here is from genome assembly GCA_021299175.1 of Chitinophagaceae bacterium. Taxonomy (GTDB): domain Bacteria; phylum Bacteroidota; class Bacteroidia; order Chitinophagales; family Chitinophagaceae; genus Pollutibacter. Next base: position 32,145 of record JAJTFY010000005.1, on the reverse strand, counting down.
TTTCGGGGCTATCGCAGCCGTCATCGCCACAAAGGGATTGGAAGTATTTTCTTTTTACGGGCAGTATTTAATGGCTTTTATCATTGGTATTGCCTGCCTTTGGGTGCTTCTTTTATCTGTTGGTTATATGGTATTGGGCAAGCGACTCTGGGAATTGCTAAGAACCATTTCCCAGCCGCTCTTGATTGCATTTAGCACGACCAGCAGTGAAGCGGTATTCCCCAAGCTCACCACGGAGCTGGAGAAATTTGGTTGCAAAGACAAGATTGTTTCTTTTATTCTCCCTCTTGGATATAGTTTTAATCTTGATGGCAGCATGATGTACATGACCTTTGCCAGCCTTGCCATTGCACAGGCCTATGGCATTCATCTTGACCTGGGAACGCAATTGACCATGTTGATTGTACTGATGCTGACCAGCAAGGGAATTGCAGGCGTGCCAAGGGCTTCACTGGTGGTGGTAACAGCCACCTGTGCCATGTTCAATATTCCTCCAGAGGGCATTGCGTTGATCATTCCCATTGACCATTTCTGCGATATGTTCAGGACAATGACAAATGTGGTGGGCAATGCACTGGCGACGACTGCAGTGAGCAAATGGGAAGGCGAATTGGCTCCTGCAGCCATTTCGGAAGAATTAATCTAATTAATATTCATTACTATGTTGGAGTTGGCTATACAGTGGAAAGACTTTTTGAATCCTGAGTTTTACATTCAGCACGGAGGATTGTGGTTGTTTCTGTTCATTGTTTTCGCAGAGACAGGTTTGTTTGCAGGCTTTTTTCTGCCTGGCGATTCTTTGCTTTTTGTGGCGGGTATTTATAGCAATGAGCTGGCTGCAGAGTTATTCAATTTGAACAATGATTTACTGAATTTGCTATTGCTCGCTTTGTTGGTGATTTTTTCAGGAGTTCTTGGAAACATGGTGGGTTATTGGTTCGGGGCAGCCAGCGGTCCTTATTTGTTTAGAAAAGAGGATACCTTCTTTTTCAAGAAAAAACACCTGCTCGCTGCCAAGGATTTCTATGACAAACATGGTGGAGGCGCGATTGTGTTTGCAAGGTTCCTCCCCATCATCAGAACATTTGCCCCTATCATCGCAGGCATCGTTCGGATGGAAAAACACAAGTTCAGTTTTTACAACATCGTCGGTTGTATAGCATGGGCTATTATCATGCTTTTTGCAGGGCACTATCTCTATAAATTTTTCCTCAATCAGTTTGGTTTTGACCTGAAGGAAAGGTTGGAGCTGATTGTACTGGGCATCATCCTTGTTACAACAGCACCTGTCATTATTAAATTGATTACCGGAGGAAAGAAGAAATAACCATCTTCATTTTTAATCATCATCATTATGTCTACTCAGTCCTTAAAAAGTCAATTTCTCAACCTGGCAGTTATTGTAGCCGCACTGGGATACTTTGTTGATATTTATGACTTGTTGTTATTCACCATTGTCAGGGAACCAAGTTTGATTGGTATCAATATTGGCGATTCCGAAATCATGGCGGCCAGCATGAAGATCATCAACTGGCAGATGGTGGGCTTGCTCATTGGCGGAGTACTTTGGGGTGTAATGGGAGACAAGCGCGGAAGACTCAGTGTTTTGTTTGGGTCTATTCTGCTTTATTCTGTTGCCAATTTTGCCACAGGCTATGTACAGACCGTGGATCAATATGCCTGGTTGCGTTTCATTGCAGGCATTGGCTTGGCAGGTGAGTTGGGTGCAGGCATTACCCTGGTCAGTGAACTGATGCCACAGAAGAATAGGGGAGTGGTAACATCCTTTGTAGCGGGTGTCGGTTTATTTGGTGCTGTGTTTGCGTATTTTATTTATAAGGCCACCAATGATTGGAGGTTGTGTTACAAGATTGGCGGTGTTTTGGGTATTTTTTTGCTGGTGTTGCGGATCAAGGTATCAGAGAGCTCTATCTTTAAAAATCTTGAAAGCAAGCATGTTTCCAAGGGAAATATCTTGATGTTTTTCAACAAGTCTTCACGTTTCAAAAAATATATCCTGGCCATCTTGATCGGCTTGCCAACCTGGTTTGTGATCGGCATCATGTTGAACCTTAGCAATCGTTTTGCAAAGGATTTGTACGGAGAAAACAGCATTGATTCGGGCGCCAGCATCATGTACGGATACATTGGAATTGCTTTGGGAGATATTGTAGTGGGTTTGGTCAGCCAGCATTTCAAAAGCAGAAAAAAAGCATTGTATATTTTTTATGCGATGACCATAGTTGGCATCGTTTACTTCTTCAGCCCGCTCAATAACAATGACTTTAGCATGTATGCTGTTTCCATGTATTTGGGCTTCTCCACTGGGTTCTGGGCGATTTTTGTAACCATGGGCGCTGAACATTTTGGAACAAATCTCAGGGCAACAGCCGCAACAACCATTCCGAATGTGGTCAGGGGAGCATTGCCATTGATGAACCTTTTGTTCAAAGATTATTTTCAAGCCAACTTGCAGTGGACCATGTTGCAAAGCGCAATGGTGACAGGAGCCATTGTGATGGCCATCTCAGTAGTTGCCCTCATTTTTACTGAAGAAACATTTCATAAGGATTTGGATTTTATAGAAGAGTAGGGATGAGGGAACAGCCGGGGACAAGGGACGAGGGACAGGGGACAAGGGAACAGCCAGGGATGATGGAACAGCCAGGGACAAGTGACGAGGGACAAGGGAACAGCCAGGGATGATGGAACAGCCTTAATTCATAGGGGGTTAAACAAAAACAGGGAATAGAAAGGTTTTCACCAGACTATTCCCTGTTTTTTATTTATTCGATTAATTCGAATCATTTATCCCTATTATCCAGCCCCTCGTCCCTTGTCCCTTGTCCCCTGTCCCTCATCCCTCATCCCTGGCTGTTCCTACCCCAACACCTCATTCATCGACCTCACGGCAGCTACACTTTTTTCAAAGGCTTCCTGCTCGGCAGCAGTCAATTCAAGTGGAAGGATTTTCTCCCAGCCATTCTTTCCAATGGTAACAGGAACACCCAGGCAAATGTCAGACTGACCATATTCGCCATCCAGGGCAACGCAGCAAGTGAAGAGTTTTTTCTCATCCCTCAATATGCTAGAAACCAATGCCGCTCCAGCTGCACCAGGTGCATACCAGGCAGAAGTGCCAATCAGTTTGGTCAAGGTTGCACCGCCCACCATGGTATCTGCAACAATTTTCTCCTGCTGTTCAGCAGTCAAAAACTGCGTAACGGGAATGCTGTTCCAGGTAGCCTTGCTGATCAAGGGGATCATGGTGGTATCGCCATGTCCACCAATAACGATGGCATTCAGGTCGCTGGCGCTGCATCCCAGGTGTTGGGTAAGCTGGTATTTAAAACGGCTGCTGTCCAATGTGCCACCCATTCCAATGATCCTGTGCTTGGGTAAGCCAGTAGATTTCAATGCCAGGTAAGTCATGGTATCCATCGGATTGCTGATCACAATGATGATGGTATTGGGAGAATATTTCAACACGTTTTCACAAACAGTCTTTACGATTCCGGCATTTGTTCCGATCAGTTCTTCCCTGGTCATGCCTGGTTTACGGGGGATTCCCGAAGTGATCACAACCACTTCACTGTTTGCAGTCTTGGCGTAGTCATTGGTTGATCCGGTAATAACGGTATCAAATCCAAGCAATGCTGCTGTCTGCTGCATATCCTGGGCTTTTCCTTCTGCAAGTCCTTCTTTGATGTCCAACAAAACAAGGTCTGTACATACTCCGGCGCGTGCGATATTGTCTGCACAAGTTGCGCCAACAGCTCCTGCTCCAATTACGGTTACTTTCATTTTGTTTCTTTTTATGTTGATAAGAGATTGTTTGCGGCGCAAAGGTATGATGTTATTTGCCAAATTGGATTACCTTTGCCTCCTCAAAACATAGTTATGGCAAATACATCGGATATTTCAAGGGGTATGATCGTCAAGCTTGACGGCAGTCTTTATACAATCATCGAGTTCGGCGAAAACAAAACAGCAAGGGCAGCAGCCAAGGTTTGGGCCAAGCTCAAGGGAGTAGACAACAGTCGCTCCATTGAAAAGACCTGGAACAGTGGCGACACCATCTACCCGGTTAGGGTTGAAAGGAAGAGCTACCAGTATCTTTACAAAGATGATACCGGCTTCAATTTCATGGACAATGAAACCTTCGAACAGATTGCCGTAGCAGAAGCCCTGGTTGATGCTCCCCAATTCCTGACAGAAGACCAGGAAGTTTCTGTACTCATCAATACTGAAACGGACATGCCAATGAGCGTTGAACTGCCTGACAAGGTTGTTTCCAAGGTAACCTATTCTGAGCCTGGTCTCAGGGGTGACACGGCCACCAGGACGCTGAAGCCAGCTACTGTTGAAACAGGTGCTACCGTGATGGTTCCCCTTTTTGTGAATGAAGGAGATGTGATCAGGATCAATACCAAAACAGGAGAATATATCGAAAGAGTAAAAGATTAGTTTTTACGATATTTTGGTCATTTTGGCCAATTTTTACCCCGATTTTTAATCAAATCGGGGTTTTTTATTGAAAAAAAGGCCAAAATTTAATTTGGTCGAAAACCATTTTTACCCCACCTTTACGCCCCGGATTAACCAAAAAAAATAACAACATGGACCTCAAACAAATTCAGGATCTTGTCAAGATGGTTAACAAGTCCAACATCAGTGAACTGACCATTGAAGAAAAGGACATCAAAATTACAATCAAGCAAAAAGAAGATAAGTATGTAACTGCGGCACCTGTTCAACAGGTACACGCATTACCTGCTGTCGCTGCTGCATCAGTTGCTGCTGCTCCTGCACCTGCCGCGGCCAAGGCCGAAGCTCCTGCTGCCAGCAACCTCATCACCATCAAGAGCCCGATGATTGGTACCTTTTACCGCAGGCCTTCCCCTGATAAGCCCAATTTGGTTGATGAGGGCGATGAGGTCAAATCTGGTAAAGTCGTTTGCATTATTGAAGCCATGAAGCTGTTCAATGAGATTGAGAGTGAGATCAGTGGAAAAATTGTCAAAGTGCTGGTTGAGGATTCAACACCGGTTGAGTTCGATCAACCCCTGTTTCTCGTTGAGCCTGCCTAGTCCATAGCATTTGGACTTGAATTCATTCATTTAAATTGTTGGCATGACCAAAGATTCCAAAAAGAGTTTCAATAAAATATTGATTGCAAACAGGGGAGAAATCGCCCTACGTGTGATAAGAACCTGCAGGGAAATGGGCATCAAAACTGTTGCGGTATATTCAACTGCGGACAAGGACAGCCTTCATGTGAAATTTGCTGACGAGGCAGTTTGCATCGGCCGGCCCTCCAGTACAGATTCCTACCTGAACATTCCACACCTTATGGCCGCCATGGAGATCACCAATGCGGATGCTGTGCACCCTGGTTACGGCTTCTTGGCTGAAAATGCCAAGTTTGCTGAAATCTGCGGTGAGCATGGTGTGAAATTCATCGGGCCAACACCAGACCAGATCCGATCAATGGGAGACAAGATCACCGCCAAAGAAACCATGATCAAGGCAGGTGTTCCTGTTGTTCCCGGAAGTGGAGGATTGTTGGGTAGCGTAGAGGAAGCAAAGGTGATAGCAAAGGAGATTACTTATCCTGTAATCCTTAAGGCAACTGCTGGTGGTGGTGGAAAGGGTATGAGGGTTGTTTGGGAAGAAAGTGAAATCGAAAAAGCCTATAACACTGCGAAGGCAGAGGCACTGGCATCTTTCAAAAATGATGGCGTCTACATGGAAAAATTTGTAGAAGAGCCAAGACATATTGAGATCCAGGTTGCTGGTGATCGATACGGTACAGTTTGCCACATGAGTGAAAGAGACTGTTCCATTCAACGCCGCCATCAAAAATTGGTGGAGGAGTCGCCCTCTCCGTTCATGACAGACGAGTTGCGTGAACGCATGGGCGCTGCTGCTGTCAAAGCCGCTCAGGCCATCGGTTATGAAAGTGTCGGTACCATTGAGTTCCTGGTAGACAAGCATAGGAATTTCTATTTCATGGAGATGAATACCCGCATTCAGGTGGAACATTGTGTAACAGAAGAAGTGACCAACTTTGACCTTATCAAAGAACAAATCAAAATTGCTGCTGGCGAACCCATTTCAGGAAAGCATTATTTTCCAGAGATGCATGCCATTGAGTGCCGCATCAACGCAGAAGATCCATACAATGATTTTCGTCCCAGCCCGGGTAAGATTACTGTCCTCCACCAACCTGGAGGTCATGGCATCAGGATTGATTCTCACGTGTATGCTGGCTACGTTATCCCTCCTTATTATGATTCAATGATTGCAAAGATCATTGCAGTGGCAAGGACCCGTAAAGAAGCCATTGATACAATGAGCAGGGCATTGAGTGAATATGTAATTGAGGGGGTGAAGACCACGATTCCATTCCATCAGCAACTCATGCGGAACGAGGATTTTATAAAAGGAAATTTCACTACGAAGTTCCTTGAGACATTCAAGATGCAATAGTTTTCAATTCAACGGAAACATTCAAAATGGAATAATTTTCAAATCAACTTGCTCCAAAATAAAAGCCCCGCATTTGCGGGGCTTTGTTATTATGCAATCTTGAGCGATTAGCGCAAGAACAAGAGCTCTCTGTATTTTGGAAGTTCCCACTCAGAGTCGTCAACAAGCAATTCAAGCTTATCAACGGAGTAGCGGATCTCATCAAAATAAGGTTTCACTTTCTCGCAATAAGCGATGGCCTTCTCTCTTGAAGAGGCAAGGGCATTGGCTGCTTTTCTTGCTTCAGTCATTTCTTCTGCCAAAACCTGAACCTTGTTGATGTGTTCTGAAATTTCAACAAGAACATTCATCTGGGCTTTGTATGCATCAGCAGGTACACCCACTTCTTTCAAACCTTTGATGTTCTCAAGCAGAACATTTTGGTAGCGAATAGAAGCTGGGAGAATATGGTTTCCAGCAAGGTCTCCAATCACACGGCCCTCAATCTGTACATACTTGATGTATTTTTCCAGTTCAATCTCATGGCGTGCTTCCAATTCAACATGGGACAACACCTTGTGTTTGTGGAAAAGATGCTTGGCCTTGTCGGTAACCAATGAATCCAACGCAAGAGGGGTTGTCTTAAGGTTGGGCAATCCACGCCTGGCGGCTTCTTCCTGCCATTCGTCACTGTATCCATCGCCTTCAAACAATACTGCTTTCGAGGCTTTGATGTAATTCTTGAGGATTTGCATGATGGCTACTTCTTTCTTGTCACCTTTTTCAATCAAGGCGTCCACCTCAATTTTGAAAGAACTCAGTGTCTCAGCCATAATGGTGTTCAATATGGTCATGTTGTAGCCACAGTTGGCAGAAGATCCAACAGCACGGAACTCAAATTTATTTCCAGTAAATGCAAATGGAGAGGTCCTGTTTCTGTCAGTATTATCGAGCAACAATTCAGGGATATTCTTGTGAATATCGAGCTTTAACATCACTTCATCCTGCTCGTCAAATTTATCGCCAACACGTTCTTCAACTGCATTCAATACCTTGGTAAGATATCCGCCGATATAGGCAGAGATGATGGCAGGAGGTGCTTCGTTTGCTCCCAGGCGGTGGTCATTGCCTGCTGAGGCAATCGCTGCACGGAGAAGGTCTGCATGATCATGAACAGCCTTGATGGTATTCACGAAAAATGCAAGGAACATGAGGTTTGTTTTTGGCGTCTTTCCTGGAGCAAGCAAATTGACTCCTGTGTCAGTCGCCATGCTCCAGTTGTTGTGCTTGCCGCTTCCGTTGATGCCTGCAAAAGGTTTCTCGTGCAACAATACACGGAGTTTATGACGCTTCGCTACACGGGTCATCACATCCATCAACAAGGTGTTGTGGTCAACTGCAAGATTCAGTTCTTCGAAGATGGGGGCACACTCAAACTGTGCAGGAGCCACTTCATTGTGACGGGTGCGGAGAGGAATACCGAGCCTGTAAGATTCGTATTCGAAATCCCTCATGAAGGCATAAACCCTTTCTGGAATGGCACCAAAATAATGGTCTTCCAATTGTTGTCCTTTGGCAGGAGAGTGGCCGAATACGGTTCTTCCTGTCATGATCAAATCAGGGCGGGCATTGGCCAGACCTTCGTCAATCACAAAATACTCTTGTTCCCATCCGAGGGTTGCAGTTACTTTTCCTACGTTCTTGTCGAAGTAGTGGCATACATCTACAGCTGCCTTGTTCAGGGCATCAATTGATTTCAGCAAAGGGGCCTTGTAGTCAAGACATTCGCCGGTATATGATACAAAGATGGTGGGTACGCAAAGGGTCAAGCCTTGACCAATATTCATGATAAAGGCTGGAGAGGTTGGGTCCCAGGCAGTATATCCACGTGCTTCGAAAGTTGCACGAATACCACCACTTGGGAAAGATGAGGCATCAGGTTCTTGTTGTGTCAATGCATTACCATCAAATTCTTCAATGGCAGAACCATCACCCTTGAGGGTAAAAAATGAATCGTGTTTTTCAGCAGAAGTTCCAGTCAGGGGTTGAAACCAGTGTGTGTAATGGGTGACGCCTTTGCCTTGTGCCCATTGTCTAATACCGGCAGCGATCTGACCAGCAGCACTCCTGTCAATTTTTTGTCCTGTTTTGATGGAACTTACCAAACTTTTGTAAGCATCATCGCTGAGGAATTCCCTGGCAGTTTTTAATGTAAATACATTTTCACCAAAGATATCAGTGATCTTGGCTGGACTTTCAACATTAACTTCCCCATTGACGGAAGTAAGGTTGTCAATTGCTTTGAAACGTAGTGATTGCATATTTGTGGATTTTTGAAGCCACAAAATTCACGAAAATCATCCGGATTATCAATTATTTTCTTAAAATTCATCAATTTTATGATGTGTTTGTGCATAAATGCTGTATAAAATAGACAAATTAAGGTCTAACTGATTGATATTTTGACAGATATATTTACATATAAAAATATTTAATATGTTTTAGGTTGGTATTCTAAAAAACAGTTTTGAACCTGCCCCGATCTCTTGGAGGTTTTTTTTACCTTCGCAATTCTTAATACAATCATGGAAACAACAGTAGATACCGCCAAGCAGCTTGGACTGCTTCCCGAGGAATTTGAAAGCATCAAACAGATCTTGGGTAGAATACCCAATTTCAACGAATTGGCAGCTTATTCTGTGATGTGGAGTGAGCATTGCAGTTATAAAAATTCAATAAAATGGCTCAAAACCCTCCCCCGTGACGGCAGCAAGCTGCTTGTCAAGGCTGGTGAGGAAAATGCTGGCCTGGCAGATATTGGAGATGGGTACGGTGTAGTGTTCAAGATTGAATCGCACAATCACCCCTCTGCTATTGAGCCATTCCAAGGGGCTGCAACAGGTGTAGGTGGCATTCATCGTGATATATTTACAATGGGGGCACGCCCGATCGCGGCATTGAACTCGCTTCGGTTTGGTAACATCAATGATCCCAAGACCCGCCATCTGCTGAAAGGCGTTGTTGAAGGAATAGGTCATTATGGCAACTGCTTCGGCGTTCCAACAGTAGGGGGTGAAGTATATTTTGAGAATTGTTACCATACCAATCCATTGGTCAATGCCATGAGTGTGGGTATTTTAAAAGTGGGACAAACCGTCAGCGCTACTGCCGAGGGTGAAGGCAATCCGGTCTTTATTGTTGGATCCGCTACAGGAAAGGATGGTATCGGTGGTGCCTCTTTTGCATCAGCCGATATTACTGCAGAGAGTGCAAAAGATTTGCCATCGGTTCAGGTGGGGGATCCATTCCAGGAAAAGAAATTACTGGAAGCCTGTCTCGAGCTCATTCCAACAGGTGCATTGGTGGGTATGCAGGACATGGGTGCTGCAGGCATCATCTGTTCTACTGCAGAGACCAGCGCAAAAGGCGGTGTGGGCATGAGAATCGATCTTGATAAAGTTCCCAAGCGCCAACAAAACATGAAGGCATGGGAGCTTTTGTTGAGTGAAAGCCAGGAGAGGATGTTGATGGTGGTGACCAAAGGAAGGGAAAAAGAAGTATTGGATATTTTTGAAAAATGGGATCTGCCTTGTTCTGAAATTGGGGAAGTTACCACTGACGGCATGCTGCGGTTTTACATGAATGGTGCGTTGGAAGCCGAGCTTCCTGCTGAAAGTCTTGTATTGGGTGGAGGTGCTCCTGTCAATGACAGGCCTTTCAGCACACCAGCTTATTTTGAAAAAATTGCTGCATTTGATCCGGCTAAAGTTCCTGTGCCTGCTGACCTCAAAGCGATTGCACAGCAACTGGCTGTCATTCCGAATATCGCCAGTAAAAAATGGATTTATACCCAATACGATAGCATGGTGGGTACGGGGAATACCGCCACCAACAATCCCAGTGATGCACCAGTTGTATTGGTCAAAGAAACAGGCAAGGCACTTGCAGTAACAACGGATTGCAACAGCAGGTACGTTTATGCAGATCCTCATAAAGGAGCCATGATTGCGGTGGCAGAGGCAGCAAGAAATATTGTCTGCAGTGGAGGTGTTCCATTGGGTGTAACCAATTGCCTGAACTTCGGTAATCCATACGACCCTCAGGTCTATTTCCAGTTTGTAGAGGCAGTAAAAGGAATGGGTGAAGCATGCAAGAAATTTGATACGCCTGTAACAGGTGGAAATGTCAGTTTCTACAACCAGAATCCAGATGGTGCTGTTTATCCAACACCAACCATTGGTATGGTAGGGGTGCTTGATTCCTATGAGGATAAAATGACATTGGGCTTCAAGGAAGAAGGGGATTTCATTTATCTTGTTGGTCAATCCAATAACGATATCAATTGTTCCGAATACTTGCACAAAATATGCGGTGTGGAATATTCCCCCGCGCCACATTTTGATCTCGATGAAGAATTTTCAGTTCAACAGACCATACTGAAGTTGATTGGACAGAAGCTCATTCAATCTGCCCATGATATCAGTGAAGGAGGACTATTCATCACCCTTCTTGAAAGTGGTTTTGTAGCTGGACTGGGATTTGAGGCTGCACAGCATGAAGCATCACTGCGGGCTGATGCATTTTGGTTCGGTGAATCGCAGAGCAGGGTAGTGGTGTCGGTATCACCCTCCAAGCAGAATGCTTTTGAAGCAATGCTTGCTGCAACTGGAATCAAATCGTCACTGCTGGGCAATGTCAAAGGGAAGGATGTTATCATCAACGGAGAAAACTGGGGAGCCATTTCAGCATGGAAATCACCTTATGATGAGAAGATTGGTTCAATGATGGTGTAAAGAAGGGGCCTATCTCACTTCAAAAAGTACAAGGCTGGCTTTTTCTCCTTCTTTAAGTTGAATGGTGCAACCATATCCAGGCCTGATGTACCCATAGTCAGTTTCCTCTATCTCTATTTTTACCCTGGTATCGGGCTGGCTGATCTGAACAAGTTCTCCTGCAACCACAATCGCAACAGTAGGTCCCCTTCCGGAAAAAGAAAATGTCGGGTTCTGGCTATTGAGTTCAAGCCGGTAGCCAACACATTTATCTGACACAAAGATGGTATCCAGTGCAAGGGGTTTCCAGTTAGGAAGGTCCACAATGGCCCATTTTCCTAAAATTTCAACGTCATAGGCATGTATTCGACCATCGGCTGGGGCGGCTACCCGATGGGTGGATGGTCCACCGGCGAAGGATGAATACCATGACTGTCCTTTTTTTGAGGTCGCTTTTGTCCAGCCCTGATTCAATACCTGGTTGTCGTAAACTACATCGGTGAGAAATACAAATGCTGATGGAGCAGCGTGCACATGGAAGAGGCTGCTGTCGCCATTTTCAATCTGGGCTTCTATCACCCTAAGGTATTTGTTGTACATCACAGGATTGTGAAGGGGTTCCTGGAAAACAGGCACAATTTTTTGGCAAAAAGAAATATTTACCAGTAAAATTGATGTGACCAAAATGTTGAGGATGCGTTTTTTCATGAGCCAAATTTATGGTATGTTTGTACGACCTTCAGATTTTTCTAAGCAATTTCTGCCGGTCCTAGCACTTTTAATTTCCCGGACCAAAACCAGCCTGCAACGCTGATCAAAAAGTTTAAATCGTATGACCAAGTACATTTTTGTAACCGGTGGGGTTACTTCATCGTTAGGTAAGGGTATTGTTTCTGCTTCATTGGCCAAGCTGCTTCAAGCCAGGGGTTTCAAGGTAACCATTCAAAAGTTTGATCCCTATATCAATGTAGATCCAGGAACGCTGAATCCTTATGAGCACGGCGAATGTTATGTCACTGAAGATGGAGCAGAAACCGATCTTGACCTTGGGCATTATGAGCGTTTCCTCAACAGCTTCACAACACAAGCCAACAATGTTACCACCGGAAGAATCTACCAGTCGGTTATCAACAAGGAAAGGGAAGGTGCATATCTTGGAAAAACTGTTCAGGTTATTCCTCACATCACAGACGAAATCAAAAGGCGCATGCAATTGTTGGCTGCGTCAGGATACGATATTATCATTACAGAAATAGGAGGAACCGTTGGCGACATCGAAAGCCTTCCTTTTATTGAGGCCGTCAGGCAGTTGCAGTGGGAACTTCCCGAGGAGGATTGTCTTGTAGTGCACCTTACCTTGGTGCCCTATCTCAAGGCTGCAAAAGAACTCAAAACCAAGCCTACGCAGCACAGCGTGAAAATGATGAGTGAAAATGGGGTGCATCCTGATATCATTGTTTGCAGAACTGAACAGCCCTTGTCCAAAGAGCTGAAAGCAAAAATTGCTTTGTTCTGTAATGTGAAAACAGATTCAGTGATTGAGGCCGCTGATGCCAAAAGTATCTATGAAGTTCCCTTGCTGATGCAGCAAGAGCAACTGGATATCATCTGTCTTAAAAAACTGAATATCACCTGGTATCCCGAGCCAGACCTCACCATTTGGAAAGGATTCCTGGATAAATTATACAATCCTACCTCTACTGTAACCATAGGATTGATTGGGAAATACATCGAGTTGCAAGATGCGTACAAATCAATTCTTGAAGCGTTTATTCATGCCGGTGCCATGAATGAGTGCAAAGTGAATGTGGTTGATGTGCACAGTGAATTCATTACTGCCGAAAACGTAAATGAAAAGCTTGAGGGTTTGGATGGATTGCTGGTTGCTCCTGGCTTTGGTCACCGTGGTATTGATGGAAAAATACTGGCCGTAAAATATGCAAGGGAGAATGGCCTGCCATTTTTTGGCATCTGCCTGGGTATGCAAATGTCCGTCATTGAATTTGCCCGCAATCAACTGGGATTGCCTCAAGCCCACTCAACAGAAATGGATCCAGCAACACCTGATCCAGTGATTGATTTGATGGAAGGTCAGAAAGCCATTACCAACAAGGGTGGTACCATGCGTTTGGGTGCTTATCCATGTAAAATAGAAAAGGATTCCCTTGCATTCCAGATTTATGGTTCAGAACTTATTTCTGAGCGCCACAGGCACCGTTGGGAGTTCAACAACAAGTACCTTGATGCCATGCAGACTGCTGGGCTAAAGGCCAGTGGCTTGAACCCAGAAACCAATTTGGTGGAGATCGTTGAAATCCCTGGCCATCCTTTCTTTATTGGTGTGCAGTACCATCCTGAGCTGAAAAGCACCGTAGAGAATCCTCATCCCATTTTTGTTCATTTCGTCAAGGCTGCCAAGGATTTTGAAGCAAAAAAAATCGTCAAAGACCCTGGCAGTTTGCAGGGAGATATGATCTGATAAAACATTCGTTTACGGGTATAGGTAGGTCGGGTCTGATTACGATCCAGTTCATTACCTTTGCCCCTCAATACCTCTACACATGAAATTTGAAAAGAACTCGGTCATTGGCATTGCATTGCTCGCCATCCTGTTCATCGCCTATTTTTATTTTACCCGCCAGGGCCAACTTGAGCTCGAGGCCAAGCAAAAACAAATCAGGGATTCGATCGCAGCGATTCAGCCTGTTGTAAAGGATACAGTTGCTGCTGTTGAAGCAAAGACCGATACCACAGTCATTGTCGGAACACCAGGAGCCTTTATTCAGCAGGGCACCATTGCTGCTTCAACATCAGTATTGGAAAATGAACTTGTCAAAATAACGTTCAGCAATCAGGGTGGTCGTCCTACAGCTGTTGAGCTCAAGCAATACAAATCCATTGACAGCAGCAATGTAAAGTTGGTTTCAGCAGGTTTCAATAAGCTTTCTTACCTGATCAATACCGGAATCAACCAAACCTCCTCATCAGGTGACCTTTACTTCTCGCCATCACCAATCTCAACTGATGATGATGGAACATCAACCCTTTCTTTTACACTTTCTGACTCTTCCGGAAAATCAATTGAACACCGCTATCGCCTGAAAAAAGGGGAGTACATGTTTGATTGGAACCTGGGCGTCAAAGGAGCAGATAGGCTGTTCACAAACAATACGGTAAACATGCTTTGGCAGGTGCAGTCCGATCAACAGGAGCGGGATATCCAAACAGAAAAACGTGAAACACAATTGGGGCTCTACGGACAAGACGGGTTTGATTATTTTACAATGAGTGATGGCCTTGGTAAAAATTGGGACGATGGCCTCAAATGGCTGGGTGTAAAGCAAAAATTCTTCAATACAACCATCATTGCAGAAAATGGGTTCAGCTATGCAGACATCAATTGCAAGATGCCTGATGATTCACTCAAAATTGTTGCACAAACTACAGCCAACCTCCGCACTACTTTCCCTGCATCCACGGCAGTAAACCTTGGTTACAGGTTTTATGTTGGTCCCAATGACTTCGCCATTCTCAAGCAATACAAGATGGACATGGAAGACATGGTAAACCTTGGTCAGGGTTTTTATGCTTTTGTCAAGTACATCAACAGGTGGATCGTTCTTCCCGTGTTTGGACTGTTTGAACAATATGTAGGAAGCCTTGGCCTGGCCATCTTGTTGCTCACACTTTTCATTCGATTGATGACGTCTCCTCTGGTGTATACTTCTTATGTGAGTGGTGCCAAAATGAAAGCGCTTCGCCCAGAGTTGGATGTGTTGAAAGAAAAGTTGAAGGATGATCAACAGGCTTTCAGCATGGAGCAAATGAAACTGTTCCGTACTGCTGGCGTCAATCCATTGGGTGGATGTATTCCTGCCTTGCTTCAGATCCCGATTTTCTTTGCTTTGTATAGCTTCTTTAACTCCAACATTACCTTGCGTGGTGTACCATTCTGGTGGTCAAAAGACCTTTCCTCCTATGATGCAGTACTCAGTTGGGATTTTAATATTCCTGGTCTGGGAAGCCATCTTTCTTTGTTTACTATACTGGCAGTAGTGACAAGCTTACTGATTTCTTTGTACAGCATGAGCATGACTCCTGATCAAAATAATCCGGTCATGAAGTACATGCCCTACATCTTCCCTATCATGCTTTTGGGCATATTCAACGGTCTTCCATCAGCGCTTACCTGGTACTATACCGTATCAAATGTCATCACGCTTATTTTGCAATTTGTGATCCAGAACTATATCATTGATCATGATAAAATTCTTGCAGAAATTCAATCCAACAAGAAAAAGCCAAGGGAGAAATCCAAATGGCAGGAGCGACTTGAGCAAATGCAGGCTACACAAAAAAAGGTCAATGCCATGCAGGAAAAGGTAAAGAAAAAATAGTGTCATGAAAAGATTCCTTCTTACGATTTTCTTTTTTGCTGTTGCCTCATCAATGGCGCAAAAAAGGTTTTCAGAAGGAACGATTGTATTCACAGTTTCAACCTTCGTGGATGGAATCAAGATTGCGGAAGATGCTACTGCTATTCAAATGATCAAAGGTGGGCATCTGAGATCTGAAATGAACAGTGCCATCGGTAAAACCGTTACTATTTTTGATACTAAAGATGGAAAGGGGGCATTGCTCCGAGAATTGGGTTCACAGAAAATTCTGACGCCCCTCAGCCGGGAGAACTGGGTAGAAATCAATGCCAAGTTCCAAGACCTGAATTATTTATTTTCTGAAGACAGCATAAAAATGATTGGATTCAGTTGCCGCAGGGCAAATGCCATATTGAAAGATAGTACATCAATAGTCGTTTTGTATACCAAGGAGATTTCTACCGAGAATCCTGAGGTTGACAGCCAGTTTGGTTCTTTGCCCGGGATGGCGCTTCAGTTTTCTTACACAAAAGGGAATACAATGGTGGTCTATGCCGCCACAGCCATCAGTTTTGATCCTGTACCAATACAAAAATTTGATATTCCCACCAGTGGCTACAGGGTATTAAGCTATGAAGAAAGCAAGAAAGGAAGAAAATAATGGATATCAGTGTTGTGGCTTCTGAGGCGTCTTGAAACGCTGGAGGACACCTCTGTTTTTGTAAGGAATCATGTAAGTGATGTTTCCTTTTTGGTAAGAGATTACCGAGTTGAACATGTTCTCTTTGCCTACTTTTCTAAAACCAAAAGACCTGTTACCTGAGTAGGTGAAGCCTGCATTCAGGTTAAGGGTAAGGTTCTTTTTCATGTTTGAAAAAGAGGCCTTGGAAGATTTTGATTTAACGATGATTCCATCGACAGCGAGGGCAGCATGTGACAATACAATCACTGCAACCAGTGCAACTGATTTCTTGAAAACATGGATGAGTCGACTGTGCAGGGAGTTCATAATTAGTACAAAATTAACATAAATTCTCAGATTTGCAAGTTTTCCTAAAGATTTTACCAAAACGCAAGCTCTTTCAAAAGAATTGCACAAGGTCAGTGGTATAATCGCAGTGTTTCATTAACTTACAACAACCCCTAAAAAATGACAGGAGAATCCAAATTGCCCGAGAACGATGACATCCAAGATCTCCTAAAGGTCTTTGAACGGTTGTGCGCAGGCAGGGGTAATGGTTTCCTTTCAGAGGAGTCATTTGAACGGATCATCAATCATTTTGATGATCAGAACGCACTCGCCAAGGCAATGGAGGCCGCCGAAATGGGCATCCTTCAGTATCCTTACTCTTGCACACTTCTGGTTAAAAAAGCTGATCTGCTGATTGCCAACAGACAGTACAAACGTGCGCTTACTCTATTGGACAAGGCCGAGATTTTGGATCGCAATGATATCGATATCTATGTCTTGAGAACAGATGCTTATTTGGCCCTAGACATGCAAGACAAAGCAGTAGAATTGCTGGAAGAGGCAATTTTACAATTTGAGGGTGAAGAAAGGATAGATTTGCTTTTTGAATTGGCGGATGTATACGATGACTATGAAGCATTTGAAAAAATATTCGATTGCCTCAGGCTGATACTTGAATACGATCCCAACAATGAGGAGGCCCTCTACAAGATCTGCTTCTGGACCGACTTTACCGGGAGGA
This sequence comes from Chitinophagaceae bacterium, assembly GCA_021299175.1. GTDB lineage: Bacteria > Bacteroidota > Bacteroidia > Chitinophagales > Chitinophagaceae > Pollutibacter. Next base: position 14,814 of record JAJTFY010000005.1, on the reverse strand, counting down.
GTGAAGAGAGTATCCGGTTACACCTCAAAATCATTGAAGATTTCCCGTACAACGACCTGGCATGGTTTAACCTGGCTGCTGCTTACCAGGGTTTGCGTTTGTATGAGAAGTCAATTGATGCTTACCAGTACGCGATTGCCATCAATGAAAAATTTGATTTTGCCTACCGCAATATGGCAGATGCCATGATGCGTTTGCATCGCTATAAAGAGGCTATTGAAAGTCTTGAAAAAGTGATTGAGTTGGCCCGGCCAGAGGACCTGATTTATCAGGCCATCGGATATTGTTATGAGAAGATCAAAAATTATGCCCAGGCAAGGTTTTACTACCGAAAGGCATCTCACCTCAATCCAGATGATGCCAAAATTTACCTGAAAGTAGCCGGCACTTATATCAAAGAGTCCAAGCATGCCCAGGCCATCAAATACCTTGATACAGCATTGCGCATCAAGCGGCTTGATCCTGAGTTCAACCTGACCATGGGCGAATGCTTGGTTAAAGTGGGTAAATTAAGAGAGGCCGTTCACTATTTTATGGCAGCTGTACAGGCCAGGCCCAAAAACATCAAGTCATGGGAAGCACTTATTGCTGCCTTATTTGTTAGTGCTCAGTTCAAGGAGGCGCAAAAGCAGGTGGAAATGGCAAGAATCAAAACCGGGAACAAACCGATGTTTGATTACTATGACAGTGCTATCTTATTGTCCATGGGAAACATCAGGCCTGGACTGGATTTGCTGGAATCTTCTATTGAAGCACACCCCCGTTTGTTGAAGAAATTTCTCAAACTTTATCCATCTTCTGTAAAATTTCCCCAGGTTGTTGAGCTCATCCTAAAGAACAAGAGAAGAAAGCGCATCTGAGCCCATGTTCAGAATTGAGCTGCTGCAGTTAGCCATCTCTTTCGTATTTTTGAAAAAACTAATCTAGACCATGAATTTCAGTTTGTCGCAAATGCCTGACAGGTTTGTTAAACCAAGAAAAGAGGGAATAACCATGGTGATGGACAAAGGCTTAACCCTCGATCAGGCCAAACAATTCATCGAAAATGCAGTACCCCATGTGGACATGGTTAAACTAGGATTCGGCACTGCGTATGTGACACCAAAGCTGCGAGAGAAAATTGAGCTTTATCAAGGAGCAGGAATACCTGTTTATTTTGGTGGTACCCTCATGGAAGCATTCCTGATCAGGAACCAGTTCAATGATTATATTTCACTCTGCAAGGATTATGGGATTTCTTACATGGAAGTAAGTGATGGGTCTATTACCATCCCTCATTCAGAAAAATGTGGGTACATCGAAAAACTAAGTGCCATTGGAATAGTGTTGAGTGAAGTGGGCAGCAAAGATGCCGCACACATCATTCCTCCGTACAAATGGATTGAACTGATGAGTGCAGAATTGAAAGCCGGAGCAACCTATGTCATTGCTGAAGCCCGCGAAGCCGGCAATGTTGGCATTTACAGAGGAAGTGGGGAAGTGAGGGAAGGCCTTGTTCAGGAGATTTTGACACAGATTCCAGGCGAGAAAATTCTTTGGGAAGCCCCTCAGAAAGCACAACAACTTTATTTTATTGAACTGCTGGGTACAAATGTTAATCTTGGAAATATTGCTCCCAACGAGATCATTGCACTTGAAGCCATGCGCATCGGCTTGAGAGGGGATACATTTGAGCTGTTTCTTGATAAATAAGTAGACCATGAGGGAATTCGGACTTATTGGTTACCCATTGGGCCATTCTTTTTCAAAAAAGTATTTTACAGATAAGTTTGAGCGGGAAGGCGTCACCGGAAATGTTTACGAACTGTATCCTATAGAACAAATTGGTCAGTTGGAAGACCTGCTGGTATCGAACCCCAATTTAGCCGGGCTGAATGTAACCATACCCTACAAAGAGCAGGTGATTCAATACCTGGACAACATGTCACCTGTTGTTGAGGAGATCGGGGCTTGTAACTGTATCCACATTCAGGATGGACGCCTTATGGGACACAACACTGATGTGATTGGATTTTCGAAGTCGCTGTTGCCAAAATTAAAACCACACCATAAGAAAGCCTTGCTTTTCGGTACAGGTGGATCTTCAAAAGCTGTAGCCTATACCTTGAAAGAACTGGGAATTCCTTTTTTGCAAGTGAGCAGAACCCCGATCGAGGGGATGATTGGATATGAAGAAATTGACCAATCAATGCTTGAAGCCTACACGCTTTTGATCAATACAACGCCTGTTGGCATGTACCCCAATGTTGAGAAGGCGCCTGCCATCTCCTATGAATTCATTGGGGCTGACCATTACCTTTTTGACTTGGTCTACAACCCAGAACGGACAAGGTTTTTACAGGAGGGCGCTTCGCGTGGTGCAACTGTAGAAAATGGTTCGGACATGCTGGTCATTCAGGCAGAAGCATCCTGGGAAATCTGGAACCGTTAGCCATCATTTTTTGCCTCTGCACATGCAGAGAGGATTTTTCTGAGCTCATCGGGTATGGACCTGACTTTTCTTTCCTTGTAGTCGAAACAAACCATGCTTGTTTTGATGGTTGCTGATTCTATTTCACCTTCATCTTTCAATACCTTGATCAGATAGAAGCAATCAAAAGAGGCCCTTGAAGGTTCACCGATGGACAGGTATATGCGGATGGTATCGCCATGAAAAAGCTCTCGAAAATACTCAACATGCGCCTCTGTGAGTGCCAGACCGAATGGGCCAAAATGCATTTCAGAGCAGCCAATGGTCGAAAGAAAACGCATTCTTGTTTCCTGGGCAAAAAGCAAGTATCGCTCATTGCCTACATGACCTCCATAGTTGATGTCTGACACCTGTATCTTCAGTTCAGTATGGAAGCAAAATGGAGAAGGGATTGTAATTTTTCTATTCCGCATTGGCTTATCGGGGTATTTGCTTGACCTGTATCTTGTTTTTACCTGAGTCTATGTTGATGATATATGGCGTGTCTGTCAGTGCTGCTTTTATACCTGGGCCTTGGATGGATTCAATCAGTGCATTCCTGAAGGAGTTGTTCACCACTGTGGTTATTGCTATCGCGAGAAATGAAACCATCGCCGCATAGCGCAAGGCAGGCCTGAGCCAATTGATTGTCCGGGATGGATGATTGTTTTCACGAGAAGAAAGTTTTGTTGAAATCGCTTCCCAGCTTTCATTGGGTGGTATAGCTGAATGATGGTAAACTGAATTTTCTTCCTGGTGGAGGATTTTTTCGATTTCATTCCATGCAGGTGGTGGCGGAGCTGCCTGGTATTCAGCGAGTGTATTCTTCCATTCCATGGGTTATGCTTTGTCTTGATTTCTATTGCCAATTTTCTCCTGTAGCCAGGCTTTTGCTCTAGCGTATTGTGACTTACTTGTTCCTTCGCTGATGTTCATCATGGTTGCAATCTCTTTGTGTGAATAGCCTTCAACTGCGAAAAGATTGAACACTGTCCTGTATCCATTCGGGAGTTCACTGATCAGCTTGATAATGTCTTCAGCCGCCAATTCATCCAAAGCAGAAATTTCCTGGTTCGGAATATTCTCTTCCTGGTTTTCATTGATGGCATACAGTTGGTTTTTTTTCCTGTAATGTTCAATGGCCGTATTCACAAATATTCTTCTCATCCAACCCTCAAAGGATCCTGTCGCAAGGTATTTGCTGAGATTCACAAAAACCTTGACAAATCCGTCCTGCAAAATATCTTTTGCATCCTCGCCATTGGCTGCATATCTCAGACAAATCCCATACATTTTCGGTGCGTATTTGTCATACAGTTTTTTTTGCATGACGGGGTTGCCTAGTAAACAGCCTTCTATCAAGTCGTGATCGTTGGGCAAATGGTTGCTTGGCATCATATTTTATTTATTTTCTCTGGCGCCCAGGAATGCAGTCATTTTTTCTATTGCTTTTTTCCGGTGGCTCACGGCAGATTTAACTTCAATGCCCAGTTCTGCAAACGTTTTATCATATTGCTCAGGCATGAAAACAGGGTCATAGCCAAAGCCAGCTGTGCCCGAGGCATTGTCGGTAATGTTGCCTTCACAATCCCCTTCGAACATGTGTTCCTGGCCATTCAGGATAAGTGAAATCACTGTTCTGAAACGTGCGGACCTCTTCTCAATCCCTTTCATTTCAACAAGCAATTTCTTCAGATTGTCATCGGCAGTGGCCTGCTCACCAGCGTATCGTGCAGACCTTACACCAGGCGCGCCATTCAACGCATCTACTTCCAATCCGGTATCTTCCGAAAAACAATCCATGCCGGTGAGCCGATGGATCACCATTGATTTCTCCCTGGCATTTTCAGCAAGGGTTTCATGGGGTTCGGGAATATCTATCTCAATACCAGCTTCTTTTAGGGTGATGATATCGAACTGTGCGCCCAATACCGCCCTGATTTCTTCGGCTTTGTGTTTGTTGTTTGACGCAAAAATGATTTTTCTCATGAGGGGTAAAGTTGTTTGAGGCATTGCCATAGTTGTATTTTCAATGCCTTGTCTGCTTCAATGGCTTCTAATGTTGGCGCAGCCAGGTAGCGTACTTGCTGGAAAGATTGAACCTGAAAATGAGGGAAATTGATGGGGAGTCCAATGGCAGCGGGGTCGATGCCAAAAAGGATCAATTGCTTTTGATTGTATTGGCGGGTTATAGATTGGTAATCTGAAAAATCGGCTTGTTTGTTGGTGATGATGGCATAATCCTGCTTTTCCAGTTTGCAGGCTTTCATGACATTGTGCAGGAAGTCCAGCTGTTGGGAGCCAAGCGCTTCTCCTTCTGCCTGGGAAAACACAACGGTATCAACAGTATCTGTGGCCAAATTTTCATCTGTTGCAGCTTCCGGATTTTTTGATACCGTTTCGGGATTTTTCAGGTCCACCAGGCAGTTCTTGAAGAGGCCAGAAATAACGGCAATCGGCAATTGAATGGTTTCTTGTTGGTCCATATTCATGCTTTCCTTTGTACTTGCAGATTGATTTAGTTACTTTGTAAAAATTTAGGGTATGCAGACAATGGGAGACATAAAGGTAACAAAAGCCACGACATCAAAAAGGGCATCTGTGGATTTCAAGAACCTGTCATTTGGCAAACATTTCACAGACCATATGCTGGTGGCAGAATACAAGGATGGCAGCTGGCAATCTCCAGAAATAGTACCCTATGGACCGATCAGTTTCGATCCATCCATGGCAACGATTCATTACGGCCAATCCATTTTTGAGGGCATCAAGGCCTATCGTTTGAAATCTGGTGTGGAAGCCATTTTCAGACCATACGATAATTTCAAAAGGTTCAATAAATCAGCGTCCCGCATGGAAATGCCTTCAGTTCCTGAAGAAATTTTTATTGGCGGAATGAAACAGTTGCTGCAAGTCGATGCTGATTGGATTCCTGAAGAATATGATCACTCGCTTTACATCAGGCCCTTCATGTTTGCAACTGACGAAGTTATAGGGGTGAGTCCATCCACTACATACAAGTTCATGATTATTTTGAGTCCTGTTGGACCCTATTATGCTGCACCGATGAAAATATATGTAGAGGAATTTTATGTTCGTGCTGTACCTGGAGGTGTGGGCTACGCCAAAACATCTGGTAACTATGCTGCGTCTCTGCACCCTGCTGCAGTTGCCAAAAGCCGCGGATATGATCAAATCCTCTGGACAGATGCACACGAGCACAAATACGTGCAGGAGTGCGGCACCATGAATGTCTTTTTTGTTATTGGTGACAAGTTCATTACCCCCGGCTTGGAATCGGGTACCATCCTTGAAGGAGTGACCAGAGACAGTGTAATTGCCGTAGCCAAGGTTATGGGTAAGGTTGTTGAGGAAAGGGAGATTTCGGAGGATGAGCTGGTCGATGCTTACAAGGCAGGCCTGCTTACTGAAGCATTTGGTGCGGGTACCGCTGCAACCATTGCCAAAATCGCTGAATTGCGGTACAAGGATTTTGTGATGGAGTTTGATCCGGCAAAAATGCCTTTGGCTGATGAAATCAAGTCAATTTTGACAGCCATTCGCGACGGAATTGCTCCAGATCCAAGGGGTTGGATGCTCCCAATCCAAGGATAGTCGCGGTTTATATAAAAATTTGGGATTGGCGTTTGGTTTTTGAAAATTAATTCATACTTTTGCCGTCCCGTTAAAAAAAGGGTAGAATGCCTACAATTCAACAGCTCGTAAGAAAAGGAAGAGAGATCATCAAGGCCAAGAGCAAGTCTAGGGCCCTGGATGCTTGTCCGCAGCGCCGCGGAGTATGTACTCGTGTATATACCACCACTCCAAAGAAACCAAACTCAGCATTGAGGAAGGTTGCGAAAGTTCGTTTGACCAACAAAATCGAGGTTATCGCATACATCCCAGGTGAAGGACATAACCTTCAGGAGCACTCCATCGTTCTGATCAGGGGTGGTCGTGTGAAGGATCTTCCTGGTGTACGTTACCACATCGTAAGGGGTAGCTTGGATACTGCAGGTGTTAAAGACCGCAAAAAGAGCCGTTCCAAGTATGGTACCAAGCGTGTAAAAGTTAAAAAATAATAACAAAACATCGAAATCTATATAGATGAGGAAGTCAAGAGCCAAAAAATTACCCCTTGCGCCAGACCCTAAGTTCAATGACACGTTGGTAACGCGTTTTATCAACAACGTCATGTGGCAGGGAAAGAAAGATGCTTCATTGATCATTTTCTATGATGCAATTGACAAGGTTGCTAAAATGACCGGAGAAGACGGATACGAGGTATGGAGAAAAGCATTGAGCAATGTTACTCCTGCTGTAGAAGTAAGAAGCCGCCGTATTGGTGGTGCTACTTTCCAGATCCCTTCCGAAGTACGTGCTGACAGGAAAATCTCCCTCAGCATCAAATGGATGGTTCGTTTTGCAAGAGAGCGCAACGGTCGCAGCATGGCTGATAAGCTGGCCAATGAAATCGTTGCAGCAAGCAAGGGTGAAGGTGGAGCTTTCAAAAAGAAAGAGGACACACACCGTATGGCTGAGGCGAACAAAGCCTTCGCACACTTCCGTGTTTAATCTGAACATCATTTCAATACAAAGGGCTGCCAATTGGCGGCCCTTTTTTATTTCGGTTTATGCACTGCATTTCTTAACTTTGCACCCGCAAAAGCAGGTTTCCTTTATTGGAAGCAATCGATTGCCTAAAAACAAAACTTTTTAAACAATAAGTACAGTCATGGCAGACTTAAAATTTCAACGGAACTTCGGAATTGCTGCGCACATTGATGCCGGTAAAACCACTACAACAGAGCGTATCCTGCGCTACACAGGAATGATCCACAAGATTGGTGAGGTGCACGATGGTGCTGCCACCACTGACTGGATGGAGCAAGAAAAAGAGCGTGGTATCACCATTACTTCTGCAGCCGTAAGCTGTCAGTGGAACTTCCCAACTGTTTTGGGAAAGGCAACGCCTGATACTCAAAAGTATTATTTCAACATTATCGATACTCCAGGCCACGTGGACTTTACCGTTGAGGTAGAACGTTCTATGCGTGTATTGGATGGTTTGATCGCCCTGTTTTCTGCAGTAGATGGCGTTGAGCCACAATCAGAAACAGTATGGCGTCAGGCCAACCGTTACAAGGTTCCCCGTATCGGTTTTGTCAACAAAATGGACCGCAGCGGTGCAGACTTCCTCATGGTGGTTCGCCAGGTGAAAGAAATGCTGGGCGCTAAAGCAGTGCCTTTGCAGCTTCCCATTGGTGCTGAAGACAATTTTACCGGTGTGGTAGACTTGATCAAGATGAAGGGTATCATTTGGCACATGGAAACAGAAGGAATGACCTTCGATGAGATTCCAGTTCCTGCAGACATGGTGGAAGAAGCAAACGAATGGAGGCAGAACCTTATCGAAGCGGTTGCTGAATATGATGATAAATTATTGGAGAAATTCTTTGACGATCCAACCACCATCTCTGAAGATGAGGTGCACGAAGCCATCCGCAAGGCGGCCATCGACCTCAGCATCGTTCCAATGATGTGTGGATCATCTTTCAAAAACAAGGGTGTACAAACCGCACTGGATGCAGTTTGTCGCTACCTCCCTTCACCTGTAGACATTGATGCTGTTGAAGGTATCAATCCTGACAGTGGAGAAACCGTAAGCCGCAAGCCTGAGGCTTCTGAGCCTTTTGCAGCCCTTGCATTCAAAATCATGACTGATCCATTTGTAGGAAGGCTTGCCTTCTTCCGGGTTTATTCTGGTCATCTTGATGCTGGTTCTTACGTGTTGAACGTGAGAAGCGGAAAGAAAGAGCGTATCAGCCGTATCATGAAAATGTTTGCCAACAAGCAAAATCCGATTGACTTTATTGAAGCTGGAGATATTGGTGCAGCCGTAGGTTTCAAAGAAATCAAAACTGGTGATACCCTTTGTGATGAAGATCATCCAATTGTTCTGGAGAACATGTTCATACCAGAGCCAGTTATCTCTGTAGCTGTTGAACCAAAGGCACAGGCGGACGTTGATAAAATGGGTATGGCCATTGCCAAGCTCGTTGAAGAAGATCCAACTTTGCGCGTTAGAACAGATGAGGAAACAGGGCAAACCATCCTCAGTGGAATGGGTGAACTGCACCTCGAGATCATTGTTGACCGTATGCGCAGGGAATTCAAAGTGGAAGTCAACCAGGGTGCTCCTCAGGTTGCCTA